>CAZNVY010000048.1:12880-25133 GCA_964576605.1 uncultured Elstera sp.
GACCGCCCCGCCCGCGCACGGCCCCATAATCACGGAAATCTGCGGCACGATGCCGGACGCCTCAACATTGCGGCGGAACACTTCGGCATAGCCCGCCAGCGAGGCGACGCCTTCCTGAATGCGCGCGCCGCCGGAATCGTTCAGCCCAATGATCGGCGCGCCGTTGCGCATCGCCATATCGGTAATCTTGCAGATTTTCTCGGCGTGAGTTTCGGACAGCGAGCCGCCGAGGACGGTGAAATCCTGGCTGAACACATAAACCTGCCGCCCGTTGATCGTGCCCCAGCCGGTCACGACCCCATCGCCCGCCACCTTCTGCGACGCCATGCCGAAATCGGTCGCGCGATGGGTGACGTACATATCATACTCCTCGAAACTGCCCTCATCGAGCAAGACTTCGAGCCGTTCGCGCGCGGTTAGCTTGCCTTTGGCGTGTTGGGCTTCGACGCGGCGTTCGCCGCCACCTGCCCGGGCTTCCGCCCGCCGAGCTTCTAATTGTTCGAGAACCGCGCGCATGTGTTGGTTTCCTCCCCAAACTCGGACAGCGGCAGTATCCACAACCGCCGCGCACAGGCATAGGGGCAATGGGCCGCAGGGGAAAGGATTGATGGGTGCGGCTGTAAACCGTATAAATACGCAAACAGTAAATTGCGAATTTGCGAAAATGGCCGTCGGCAAACTCTACATCGGGCGTAAAGTGCGCGAAATCCGGGACGCGGCAAAGGCGACGCAAAGCCAGTTCGCCGAGCGGATCGGCATTTCTACGAGCTATCTCAATCAGATCGAGAATAATCAGCGCCCGGTTTCGGCGGCGGTGCTGCTGGCGCTGGCGGAAAAGTTTCAGATTGATATTGCCGAACTGTCGACCGGTGAGGGCGACCGGCTGCTGTCCGCCCTGTCGGAAGCGCTGTCCGATCCGTTATTCGAGACCTACAGCCCCAGCGTGCAAGAACTGAAGCTGGTCGTGCAGAATGCCCCCGGCCTCGCCCATGCGCTGATTACCTGCCATCAAGCCTATCGGCGCAGCAGCGAGCAATTGGCCGGGTTCGACGAACCCTTGGGCGGCACGGGCAGCTTGACCGAAACCACGCCCTACGAGGAAGTGCGCGACTTTTTTCATTTCGTCGATAATTACATCCACGATCTCGATGTGATGGCAGAAAAACTCGCGGAACGGTTGGGCCTCGGCGCGAGCGATAATTACGCCATTCTCACCGATTTTCTCGACAGTGATTTCGGTGTGCGGGTGGTGCGCGGCGCGGCGGGGGATGAAAGCCTACGCCAGTTCGACGCGCGCGCCCGGCTGCTGACCCTGACCCCCTATGCACCGCCGCCGACGCGCGATTTTCAGATTGCCCTACAAATCGCGCAGCTTTACGCCGCGCAAGCGGTGGATGGCATCGCGGGCAATGCCGGGTTTCGCACCGAGGAAGCCTATGAGATTTGCCGTATCGGCCTGCATAATTACTTCGCTGGCGCGCTGCTGCTACCCTACCGGGCTTTTCTGACCGAAGCGCGGGAGCTACGCCACGATCTCGACTTGCTGGCCGTGCGCTTTGGCGCGTCGCTGGAGCAAGTGTGCCATCGGCTATCGACCTTGCAGCGCCCCGGCCTCAAGGGCATTCCGATATTCTTCGCCCGCATCGACCGCGCCGGGAATATCACCAAGCGCCATAGCGCAACCAAACTGCAATTCGCCCGCTTCGGCGCGGCCTGCCCGCTGTGGAACGTGCATCAGGCTTTCGAGACGCCGGGCCGCATCATCCGGCAATTAGCGGAAACCCCCGATGGCGCGCGCTATTTGTCACTCGCAACGCAGATCACCAAGGGCCGCAGCGGCTTTCGGGCGGTGCAACCACGCTATGCCCTGGCCTTGGGGTGCGAGATTTCCTATGCGGATAGTTTCGTTTATGCCGATGATCTCGACCTCGGCAATCGGTCGGCCTTCGACCCGATCGGGATTTCCTGCCGGATTTGCGAGCGCACGAAATGCCCCAGCCGCGCCATGCCGCCGCTGAAACGCAAACTGATCGTCACCCACGACCAGCGCGGTGTGCTGCCCTATCGGTTGGGATAAATCCCCAATCCATGTTTCTAGCGCAGCCCCGTCGGCGAAAATCCGAAGATGTCAGACAGGTTATCGGTCTTTAGGCTCTCGGAAGATAGGCGAAACGGGGGTGGAATGGTCGGACCGATCCTGCTGGCGCTGGCGCCGGTGATACTGCTGATTGCCCTTGGCAAGCTACTGCGTGATCGGGTGTTCACAGCAGACGTTTTTTGGCGAGAAACCGAGCGCCTGGGCTATTATCTGCTGCTACCCGCGCTGATCGTCCATTCGCTGGCCACGGCCCACTGGGGAAACGCCCCGGTCGGGCGATTGATGCTGACGCTCTCCCTGTCAACGGCCTTGGTCGCGCTGCTGCTGGTGGCCGTGCGCCGTTGGATGCCGGTTGGCGATGCGGCTTTCACCTCCGTCTTTCAGGGGGGCGTGCGGTTCAATAATTACGTTGGTCTACCCGCCGCCGCCGCGCTCTATGGGCCAGAAGGGTTAGCCCTGGGGGCGCTGGCCGCCGCCGCCATTGTTCCGACGGCAAATATCGTCTGTATCGTGATGTTTGCCCGCTTTGGTCAGGCCCGGCCGAGTTTTACCGGGGTGCTGTTGCAACTGGTTAAAAACCCGCTGCTGCTCGCCAGTCTGTTGGGGATTCTGCTGAACCTAACGCAGCTTGGCTTGCCGCCAGGGATTGAACCCGCCCTGAAGGCGCTAGGGCAAGCATCGCTACCGATTGGGCTGCTGTGCGTCGGGGCCGCGCTGACCTTCGCCTCACCGAAAGCGCTGCTAACACCGGTCCTTCTATCGATCGTGGCGAAATTCGCCCTGCTACCACTCACGGCGGTTGCCCTGGGCATGGCGCTTGGCCTCAGCGGCACCGCCGCCGGAATCGTGCTTCTGTATCAGACCCTGCCGACCGCCGCCGCCTCCTATATTCTGGCGCGGCAAATGGGGGGCGACGCGCCGCTGATGGCGGTCATCATTTCCGCCCAGACCGTGCTGGCCGGGGCGGTGCTACCGCTGGTTCTGGCGCTGGCGCTGTAGCGAGATCGGCCAGGATTGGGCAGTCGGGCCGGTCGTCGCCGTGGCAGCAGTGGGCAAGATGCGACAGGGTGTCGACCATAGTCTGCATCGCCGCGATCTTTTCGGTCAGGCTGGCGATCTGCGCCGCCGCAAGCCGCTTTACATCGGCACTGTGGCGGGAACGGTCGCGCCAGAGGGCTAGAAGTTCGGCAATCGCCTCCAAGCTGAACCCTAGATCGCGGGCGCGACGGATAAAATGCAGCGTGTGCACATCGGCAGGGGAATAAACCCGGTAGCCCGCCCCCGTCCGCGGCGCGGCGGGCAAAAGGCCGATGCTTTCGTAATAGCGGATCATTTTGGCGGAAACCCCGGTAGCCCCCGCCGCCTGCCCGATGTTCATTGCATTCCTCCCGGTGAGAAGCGCCGCAGCCTTAGAGCATTGCCCAGCACAAAGAGGCTCGATCCTGCCATGGCCCCGGCAGCCAGCATTGGCGATAGATAGCCAAATGCCGCCGCCGGAATGAGCGCGACATTATAGGCAAAGGCCCAAAATAGATTCTGCCGAATGGTCCTGAGGGTTGCCTGGGCCAGACGCAACGCCACCGGCACCCCGGCTAGCGCCCCGCCCATGAGGACCAGATCGGCAGAATCAATAGCGATATCCGTGCCCGTCCCCAAGGCCAGACCAACATCGGCTTCTGCCAGCGCCGGGGCATCGTTGATCCCATCGCCAACGAACAGTACCGGCCCCTGTTCGGCCCGCAGCCGCTGCACCGCATCGGCCTTGCCGGTTGGTAGAACCTCAGCGATGACCGTATCGATGCCAAGCTCGGCGGCGATGGGCTGCGCGGTCGCCGTCCGATCCCCGGTCAGCATCACCAGCCGCAGCCCCTGCGCCCGCAGCGCGGCCAAGGCTTGGGCGGCCCCCGGCTTAATCGGATCAGCGACCGCCAAGACCCCCGCCAAGCGCCCAGCGAGGGCAATAAACAGCACGCTTTTTCCCGTCGCGCTCAACTCCGCCGCCGCGCGGGCCAGGGGCTGCGGATCGATCCCTTCCGCCTGCAAAAACCCCTCGGTTCCTAGCAGAACCCGTGCCCCGGCAACCTCCCCAGCGATTCCCCGCCCCGGATAGGCGGTGACGCCGGTTGCGGTCGGCAATGCCCCGCCTTCCACCTCAGCCGCGGCAACAATCGCGCGGGCCAGCGGATGTTCCGACAGCGCCTCCACCGCCGCCGCCGCCGCCAATACCATGCTGCGAGGATGCTCTGGAAGCAGCCGAAGATCGGTCAGAAGCGGCTTGCCCGCCGTCAGCGTGCCGGTCTTATCGAACACAACTTGCCGGACTTTGGTTAAATGCTGCAGCGCATCGCCGTGGCGGACCAAGAGTCCTAACTGCGCCCCGCGCCCGATGCCAACCATCACCGCCGCCGGGGTTGCGAGGCCAAGGGCACAGGGGCACGCGACGATCAAGACCGCGACCGCCTGCACCATCGCCGGCGTCGGCCCGGCCACGATGAGCGTCACGACGAAGGTGAGCGCCGCCAGCACCAGAATTGCCGGAACGAACCAGCCCGCCACCCGGTCGGCCAGCGCCTGAATCGGCAACTTACCCCCCTGGGCTGACGCGACTGCGCGCACGATCTGCGCCAGCACTGTATCGGCCCCGACCGCCGTTGCTTCGATCAGCAACGCCCCCGACTGATTGATCGTACCACCGGTGATTGGATCGCCCGGATGTTTAACGACGGGAACCGGCTCGCCGGTCAGCATCGATTCATCGACCAGGCCAACCCCCTCGCGCACGCGCCCATCTACCGGCACCCGTTCGCCAGGCCGCAGTTCGATCACCGCGCCGGGAGTTAGAGTTTCGACCGCAGTTTCCCGCACCCCGTCTGGGGTTCGCAGGCGGGCGGTCTTTGGCGTTAGACCAACCAACTTGGCAATCGCATCCGTCGCGTGCCCCTTGGCCCGCGCCTCCAGCGACCGGCCAACCAGCACCAGAGTGATGATTGTTGCCGCCGCCTCGAAATAAAGATGCGCCGCCGCGTCGGGGATCACCCCTGGGGCCAGTGCCACGAGGGCAGAGAAGCCAAAGGCCGCCAGCGTACCAACCGCGACCAGCGCATTCATGTCCGGCGTCGCGTGACGCAGGGTCTTAAAACCCGTCCGATAGATCGACCGCCCCGGCCCTAGCATGACCAGCAGCGTCAGCCCGCCCTGCACCGCCGCATTCCACTCATGCCCAAGCGTCCCCAGCAACCAATGGTGAAAAGCTGGAACCAGATGCCCCCCCATCCCCAGGATCACGACGGGTGTCGAGAGGATCGCCGCCCATACCGCCGCGCGCTGGAGGGCCGCCGCCACCGCCCGCCGCGGGGGGCCGGGATCTTGTGGCAGGGCGCGGGCGGTGATCGGGGTCGCCGAAAAGCCTGCCCCCTCCACCGCCGCCAGCAGGGCCGCCTGCGTTACCGCGCCCTCCGCCTGCACCGCAGCCCGCTCGGTCGCCAGATTGACCGCCGCCGCCGTGACCCCTGGCACCGAACGTAAAGCCCGCTCCACCCGCCCAACGCAGGACGCGCAGGTCATGCCAGAGATCGCTAACTCAATTGGGGGGACCATCGCCCACGCCTTCCCCTTAGGACTATCGATACGCGCAGCATCAGGCTTCCCATAATAGGAAGGTCAAGAGGGTTTTTCGGCCCGGCAATCCCCCTTTGTCGCGAAATTTTGATTGACCTTGCCATGTGGGAAGGCCGCAGCTTATCAAGCCATACACTAGGAGAAGATCCGGATGGACCTTATTCTAAAAGACATGACGTGCGGTGGTTGCGCCAAAGCCGTTACCCGCATCGTGACTAAATTCGACCCGCAGGCCGAGGTGGTCATCGATCTTCCCGGCCAGCGGGTCGCCATTCGTAGCAACTATCCGGAAACCGAGCTGCGCCAGGCCCTTAGCCGGGGCGGGTTTCCGCCAGAGGGGGGGGCTTTGTGAGAAAAATTGCTGCTTTTATCGGCCTGGGTGCCCTCCTGACCGGCCCCTTGCTGGCTACCGGCCTGCTGGCACAGCAAGCCGCCAATCCGAAGGCCGATGCGGTTATCAAAGCCTTCAGCGCCGTCAATATGCAAATGCATAGCGCCATGAACCTACCGCTGACCGGCGATGCCGATGCGGATTTCGTGCGCGGTATGATTCCGCACCATGAAGGGGCGGTGGCCATGGCGCAGATCGTTCTGGAGCACGGGCAAGACCCTGAAATCCGCGCCCTCGCCTACGAGGTTATTAAGGCGCAAACTGCCGAAATCGCCCAGATGAAAGAGTGGCTGAGGAAAAAAGGGCTACTCTAACCCGCGACGGGGACCGCAAGGCCCCCGATCCGGTCCCTCACCCCATGGTCTCCAGGGCTTTCTGGAAGCGCCCGGCGTGGGATTTTTCTGCTTTCGCCAGCGTCTCGAACCATTGGGCGATTTCCTCGAACCCTTCTTCGCGGGCGGTTTTCGCCATTGCCGGATACATTTCCGTATGCTCGTAGGTCTCGCCCGCAATGGCGGCGCGTAGATTATCCCCGGTCGCGCCAATCGGCAGGCCGGTCGTGGGATCGCCGACCGCTTCCAAAAACTCCAGATGCCCATGGGCATGGCCGGTTTCGCCCTCCGCCGTCGAGCGGAACACGGCGGCGACATCGTTATAGCCTTCGATATCGGCCTTTTGGGCGAAATAAAGATAGCGGCGATTGGCCTGACTTTCGGAAGCGAAAGCCGCCTTCAGATTGGCTTCGGTCTTAGAGCCGCGTAAGCTGGACATAGGCTTCCCCGAACAAGGTGCGTGACGGAAACCCCTATATAGCGCGTCCGGCCCAGTTTTGCGCCCGCGAAATCAGGAGACCGAAACGTTGGAACGCTTGAGGCGGATGATAACATCCACCCGCTCTACCCGCGTTCCCGGCGGGGCGTCCGGCAAACCGGGGAACGCTGCCGCCAGCGTATCGGGATGGCTGCCGCTGATATCCATCAGCCGGGCGTCATCCTCGAAAAAGAAATGGAAATGCTCGCTGGTATTCGTATCGAAATAGCAGCGCCCGGCTTCGACCACGACTTCGCGCAGCAGCCCCGCTTCGGTGAACTGGTGCAGCGTATTGTAGACCGTGGCGACCGATACACGAATCCCCGCCGCCAGCGCTTCGCCATGCAATTGTTCCGCCGTCACATGCCGATCATCGCCGTCGAACAGCAAGCCACCGAGTGCCAACCGCTGCCGGGTGGGGCGCAGGCCGACCGTGCGCAACCGCTCCATCAAAGCGGCTTCGGCGGGATTGGCAGGCACGCGATCCTCCACCGGGTCGGTTTCAGGAAGCGGGCTGCGAAGGGAAACATTGCTTTCGGTCATGATGTCTTACTATAGCGCCTTCGCTTCAGTTTGCAATCATTCTAATCTGCGCAGGATGCTTTTTAAGAATGCCCCCCGGCCCGCGCTTGGCACGGGAATATATTTCTATTATTCTCGATATATCGAAAGCTATAGGTGCCCTATGCCCCCCTCTGTGATCCTGTACCATAATCCAGCCTGCGGCACGTCGCGCAACGTGCTGGGTTTGATCCGCAATGCCGGGATCGAGCCAACCATTATCGAATATCTCAAAACCCCGCCCACGGGACCGGAAATTCAGGCGCTGGCCGCTAAAATCGGTGTACCACTTCGGGCTTTGCTGCGCGAAAAGGGCACCCCTTATGCCGAGCTTGGCCTGGATGATCCCAGCCTAGACGATGCCGCCCTCCTAGAGGCGATTGCCGCACATCCGATTTTGCTGAACCGCCCGATTGTGGTGACCGACATCGGGGCCAACCTCTGCCGACCGTCGGAAACCGTGCTCGACCTGCTGCCCGCGCCACAGCAGGGAGCCTTTAGCAAGGAAGATGGGGCGGCGGTGGTCGATGCTGCCGGTCAACGGCTGACGTGATGCGTCCGCTGCTGCCGGCGCTAGTCGCTGAACTCCTGGGCACGGCCCTCTTGCTCGCGGCTGTCGTTGGGTCGGGGATCATGGCCGAACGGTTATCGGGCGGGAATGACGGGCTGGCCCTGCTGGCCAATACGATTGCCACCGGGGCCGCGCTGGTCGTGCTGATCGAGGTCTTCGGCCCCCTCTCCGGCGCGCAGTTCAACCCGGCGGTTACCCTGGCCCTGGCTGGAACCGGACGGCACCCCTGGCGACGGGTGCCCCCCTTCATCGCAATGCAGATTATCGGGGGGCTTTTGGGCGTTGGGCTAGCGCACGCCATGTTCGATCTGCCGATCCTGCAAGCGTCTGGCAAGATACGCACCGGCCCTGGTCAGTGGCTGTCGGAAGGGGTGGCAACCTTTGCGCTGCTGACGGTTATCTTTGCCGCCCTGCGCCAGAAAACCGAAGCGCGGCTGCCCTATAGCGTCGCTCTCACCGTCACCGCCGCCTATTGGTTTACCGCCAGCACCAGTTTCGCCAACCCCGCCGTTACCCTGGCGCGGGCCTTTAGCGATAGTTTTGCGGGGATCGCCCTAGCCGATGCCCCCGGCTTCATCCTATCGCAGGGGGCGGGTGCCCTGCTGGCAATGGGCTTTGATGCTTGGCTGCGCAAGCCCAGTGGATGAACCTTGCCCCCAAGACCCGCCGACGGGACATTTGGTAAAGTCGAGGCGCTCTTACGCCCGCGCCTCTTCCCGAATCAAGGCCAGCGCGTTCAAAAACTGCCCCGCCGCCGCCGACCAAGAATAGCGCAGAGCGTGATCGCGGCAGGCCGCCCGATCAACGGTCAGTGCGGCGATTGCCGCTTCCCGCAGATCCTCGCTCAACGCGCCAACCGGCTGCTCGGCTTCGCTGAGAATGTCGCGCGGCCCGGTTACAGGATAAGCGGCCACCGGCACCCCGCAAGCCAGCGCCTCCAGCACCACCAAGCCAAAGGTATCGGTTCGGCTTGGAAAAACAAAGACATCGGCCGCCGAATAGGCGCGGGCGAGATCCTCGCCGTGCTTGGCCCCAATGAAATGCGCGGCGGGATATTGCTTTTGCAGCTCTTCCCGCTGCGGCCCATCGCCGACGATCAGTTTTGAGCCGGGCAAATCCAGCGCCAAAAACGCCCCGATATTCTTTTCCACCGCCACCCGCCCGACATAGGCGAAGACCGGCTTCGGCAGATCGAGCGGTAGCGGTTCGCGCGGGCGAAACAGATCAAGATCCGCCCCACGCGAAAAGCGCACGATGTTGCGGAAGCCGCGCTGGCTCAGTTCCGCCTCCAGGCTTGGCGTTGCCACCATCACCCGGTCGGCCGCATTATGAAAACGGCGCAGGAACGCATAGCTCCAGGCCGCCGGAATGCCAGTGCGCGCGTGCAGATATTCGGGGAACTTCGTGTGGAAGGAGGTCGTGAAAGGCCACCGGCGCTTCTTTGCCAGCTTTTTGCCCGCCATGCCCAAGGGGCCTTCGGTCGGCAGATGCAGGGCATCGGGCTGGAAAGTGTCCAACAAAGCCGCAAGCCGCTTGCTGGGGAAGAGCGCCAGGCGGATTTCCGGATAGGTTGGGCAGGGAATGGTGCGGAAGCGATCCGGGCCGATCACCTCCACCACATGGCCTTGGCCTTCAAGCTCACGGCGCACCGTATCGAGCGTCCGCACAACCCCGTTGACCTGGGGAAACCAGGCGTCGGTCACAATCGCAATGCGCATGAATTATCGGGCCAATAGGTTAGCGGTGGAAGCAACGGGCTGGCGCGCGGGGTGCCAACCAAATAACTGACGCAGTTCGGCCCAATGCAGGATTTCAAGCCGCCCGTCGAAATGTTCGACCAAGGCGGTGCAGCTTTCCACCCAATCGCCGTCGTTGCAGTAGAGCACGCCCTGAATGTCGCGCATTTCGGCGTGATGGATGTGACCACAGACGATACCGTCGAAGTTCCGGCGCTTGGCTTCTTCGGCCAGCGCATCCTCAAAGCGGGAGATATATTCAACGGCGTTTTTCACGCGCTGCTTCAGATATTGCGATAGCGACCAATAGGAAAAGCCCAGCTTGTGACGGGCGACATTGAACCAATGGTTCACTGCCAGCACTACGTTATAGGCCCAGTCGCCTAAGTAGGCGAGCCATTTGGCGTAGCGTATTACACCGTCGAACTGATCGCCATGGATCACTAACAAGCGCTTGCCGGTGGCAGTGACGTGCACCGCCTCGTCCAGTACCGTGACGCCGCCGAACTGCATATCGCAATAATCGCGCAAGGCTTCGTCGTGATTACCGGGAATATAAATGACCTTGGTGCCCTTGCGCGCCTTGCGCAGCAGTTTCTGCACCACGTCGTTATGGCTTTGCGCCCAGAACCAGGAGCGTTTCAGCCGCCACCCATCGACAATATCGCCGACGAGATACAGGTAATCCGATTCGGTAAACTTCAGAAAATCCAAAAGCGCATCGGCCTTGCACCCGCGGGTACCAAGGTGAATATCCGAAATCCAAATGGCTCGGTACTGGGTAATTGTTACTTCTGCGTCCATGCACCGCCTACCGAAGGAGCCGCTGATTCCCCCCTTTCTGCCAGCTGCTGATGACATGTTTTTGACGGCTTTGGAATTTCATGAAACCGTCGCCTTTTGGTCACGGATTTGTCGCGCCTCACCCGGCTTTTGGGGGCACTAATCCCTGTGCCGCGACAAGAAGGATGCCCCGGCGAATGGATGGCAGCGTTCTGGAAGCCTCGCCCGTAACCGCCACGCGCGACCGGCCGGTGCGGATCATCGTCAATCCAACCGCAGGGCAGGCGCGCGGCGCGCGGTTGAAGCGGGCACTAGACCGGCTGCAGGCCGCAGGCACCCACTGGGATATTCTGGAAACCCAGGCCCGCGGGGATGCCGAGACGATGGCCCGCGCCCTGGCAGAAGCCGGGGACGTCGGCGCGATTATCGCAGCGGGCGGCGACGGGACGATCAATGAGGCGATCAATGGCGTTATGGCCGCGCAAACCAAGGGGGCGCGGGTGCCGCCCTTCGGGCTATTACCGCTTGGCACCGCGAATGTCTTGGCCGGTGAATTGGGCATCGATACGCCCGAAACCGCCGCCGCCGCGCTAATCGGCGGCCAAACCCGGCGCATTGCCCTTGGCCTGTGCGAGACACCAGATGGTAGGCGGCGCTATTTTTCGATGATGGCGGGCGTCGGTTTCGATGCCCATATCGTCGCCGGCATCGATCCGGGCTTGAAGCGGCGCTTCGGCAAAGGGGCCTATGTGTGGCAAACCCTGAAGGAATGGCTGGCGCTGCGGCCCGTCCGCTATCGGCTGGACGGGCGTGATGACGCCAGCGCCCTCATTCTTGCCAATGGTCATTTTTACGCCGGACGCTTTACCGTTGCCCCGGAAGCCGATCTTGACGATCCGGCCCTCATCGCCGCCCGCTTCACCAAAGGTGGACGCCTCGCAACCGCGCTCTATGCGACCGCCCTGCCGCTAGGGCTACTCCCGCATCTGCCGAGCGTAACGCGTACGCGCGTGACGCACCTATCCGTCGACGGCCCAGCCGGGGAGCCTGTGCAAGCCGATGGCGACACAATCGCCACCCTCCCCGTCACCTTTACCTTGGCCCCGGAACGATTGACGATCTTCGCGCCGCCCTCCCGCCGGGCATAGGGGGGGCGCGTTTCCGGCGCTTTCCGGAGATTGCCCTGCTGACCGTAAGCTGTTAGGGTCCGCGCCGCCTTACTTTCAAGACAGCTTTACAACGGGTTTTTCCGATGAAAATCAATGCCAACGAACTGCGCCAGGGCAATGTGATCGAGACCGAGACCGGCCTCTGGGCGATTCTGAAGGCCAATCACGTCTCGCCCGGCAAGGGCGCGGCTTTCGTTCAGGTTGAAATGCGCAACCTGCGTACTGGCATTAAGCGCGACGATAAGTTCCGGTCGGGCGAGAGCGTGGAGCGCGTGCGGATCGACGAAGAAGATTTCACCTTCCTGTTCGGCGACGATACGGCGCTGACCTTCATGAACCCGGAAACCTACGACCAGCTTGCGGTTCCGTTCGAGCTGCTGGGCGATAAGGCCGGCTTCTTGCAGGATGGGATGAAGGTTCAGATCTCGCTGTACGAAGGCACACCGATCAGCGTTTCCCTGCCGCAACATGTGGTTCTGGAACTGGTGGAAGCCGATCCGGTGGTGAAGGGGCAGA
>CAZNVY010000049.1:0-22472 GCA_964576605.1 uncultured Elstera sp.
CCAAAAACGCAGAGGCTCTTTCTTTTTGAAAAATCAAAAAAACAAAACCACTGACGGACCTGCCCGCCTCCCTCGACCTGTGACAAAAATCTAAACGTTACGGGAAACAATTGTGGGAAATTGCAATAAATTGCATTCTAAATTCAGCTTATTTTAAGGAAGAGGCGCGGGCATGAGTCTCTACGAGCAAATCGGCGGCGCTGCGGCGGTGCAAGCCGCCGTGGGGCGCTTCTATCTCAAGATCCTGAGCGATCCTGGCCTGGCCCCTTTCTTCGAGGGGGTTAGTATGGAACGCCAGCGCGCCAAGCAGGTAGCGTTTCTGACTATGGCGTTCGGCGGCCCGTCAGACTACGACGGTCAGGACCTGCGCACGGCCCATCGCCCCTTGGTTGAGCGGGGATTGACCGAAAAACACTTCGCCGCGGTCGCGCTTCACCTAAAAGAAACCCTGGAAGAGTTAAAGGTTGATCCGGTTCTCATTGGAACAATTCTTAAAGCTGTTGCTGGAACCAAAGCCGATGTGCTTGATCGTTAGGCCAAGGCGCACTGAAAAGTTTGTACCAGAGGGGGATAACAGGTTATCCTCATTTTGTATTTTGTCGCACAGCCATGGACCAATGCCGTGATTCCCTTGCGCCTGCGCACCCGGACTGTTCTTGCCGCCCGAACCTATCTTCTGGCGGGCGCCGCCTATGCCGCGTTCATCGCTTCCGCGGGGGCGCAAAGCGCCGCTAATAGTTTACAGCTGCAGATCGACGACGCGTTTCGACAGGTTTTGACGGCACCGGGCGACGTGGACCTTGGCCTGCGCTATGCGCGGCTGTTGGTCCAGGCGGGCAATTTTGAGGGCGGCGTGGCGGCGATGGAGCGATTGCTGCTCGCCCCCAATCCTCCCGCGTCGCTGCGCGTCGAGCTGGCGGTCCTTTATTATCGGCTGGCGTCTTATGCGGCTGCGGAAGTGTATCTACGCGATGCGCTGGCCGATCCGGCCCTGCCAGACACGCTGCGCCGCCAGGCCGAAACGCTTCTGGCCGATGTGACCCGACGGAATCAGCCGCATCGCCTATCGGGCTTTGTGATGGCTGGCCTGCGGGGGCAAACCAATCCGACGGCCCGCTCGGACGAGGATTTTTTGAAGGCCGGCGGGGCCTTGGTGCCGCGTGCGGCGAGCCAGAAGCCGGATAGTGATACCGATGTGCAGCTGGTTGGGCGGTTAGAACATGTTTGGGATCTGGAGACGCAAAATAGTGCGGAACTGGTGAGCACCCTCTTGGGCGTCGCCTCGCATTATTCCTCGGTCTCCAGCTATAAGTTGACCGCCAATCCAACCAAGCCGCGCGATCTGCTGCTGCTAGAGGCGACCAGCGGGATCCGCTTTAAGCCCGATCCGGTTGATACGCCAGATTGGACGCTGCGCCCTTACGCGATTGCTGGGAATATTCTGCTGGATGGGCATCAATATGCCTATGGTCTGGGCGGCGGCTTGGAAAGCAGTTATCGGTTTAGCGAACGTTTCTTGTTCGATACGATCTATGAACTTCGCCATTATAGCTATGCAACCCGCATCGATGTGGCCGAGGCGAAGGCGCAAGGGGGCTTTGAGCATACGCTGCGTCTGCGGGCGAGCTACGAGCTTGCTCCCGGTCACTTGGCGCTCGCTGAACTTGTCGGCCGCGATCATGGGGCGGACCGGGGCTATTTCGCCTATCGGAGTGGGGAGGCTCGACTTTCGTATGTGGCGAGTTATGCCAATCCTTTTGGGTGGGATGACCGGGCCTGGACCACGACCTTAAGCAGCGGTCTGCTGGCCCGCTATTATGATGCGGCCGATCCTGCGGTGGATCGGGCCGTGCGGCGGGACGATACCGAGTGGCGCAGCTCGATCAGCACGCTGGTTCCTGTGGCGGAGGCGTGGTCAATTTTGTTACAGGGCGAGTATACGAAAGCCTCATCCAATTTGCCGAATTATCGGTATAGTAACCTTTCGGGATTAGCGTCGATTTTGTGGCGCTTTTGATGAATTGGCTGGGAGGAGATAGGTCATGACACCGGCAGACGCGAAAGATTGGTGGCTTGCCGCCGCAGCCCTCAGCAGCGCCCTGGTCTCTACGACCCAGGCGCGGGCGGAAACCTTACTGGCCAATGCTCCGGAAAAAGCCGGGGTCGTCTCCGGTATTCAGCCGGGGGTACGCACCGCAACCGGCGAAAGAGTGCTTTATGTCGGTAGCGACATGTATCGGGGCGAAAAGATCGTCACCGATGGTACCGGTAGCCTGCACATTCTGTTTAGCGATCAATCGTCGATCTCGCTGGGGCCGAACTCCGAAATAACCCTGGATGAGTTTGTGTATGACCCAAATAGCAAGCGTGGTAAGATTGGCGTTACGCTTGGATCGGGCCTGCTGCGCGTTGTTGGCGGCCAAATCAGCAAGAACACGGCCACCACGGTTAAAACCGCTAGCGGGACAATCGGGATTCGCGGCGGGATCGGCGTTGTGGAGGCCCGTGATAATAGCAATATAACTAGCACGTTTCTGTTCGGTCAGCAGATGCAAGTGACCGACAATAGCGGCAATACCACTAACATCACGCGGCCTGGCTTTGGCGTATCCATGTCTGGCGGTGGATTGAACGATAGTCCGGCGCGTACGTCGGTTTCCAGCCTAACGCAGACCCTGTCTCGGTTGGGCAGCGACCCATCGAATCCCATCGGCGGGGGAAGCTCCGGCGGCTTACAGGGCGCAGGCAGCAACTTGATTGCAACCAGCGACCGTCCAGGCGGACAATCGTCGCTAACGGGCCTTGCGCCGGACCGGATCAATACACAGACCGATACGGTTGCCAATAATCCGACGTCCAACAATACCTCGGCCGGCACTGAAATCGCTCAGAACACGTTGCGGCAAACATTGGGGACGCCGCCGACCACCACCACCTCGTAACCCTGCGCCCGCGCGCCACCGTTTTGGAAGGGCGCGGGCGGATGGCTGGACGGCAGTATGCGCCTTCTCTTTGTTTCGACGTATCCACACCTGCCGGACATTATCGGTGGCCTGCAAACGGCGACGCACGATCTTTGCCATATTTTGCAGATTGTTGGGGCAGAGGTTGCGGTTCTCTGCGGCCTTGACGAGCATCGAGCTGGGGGCGGCGATTTGGTCCCGCGGCGGGATGAAACGCTTGGGTATCTGACGCTCCGGGTGCCTGATCCGGGACAGGCGCTGGCGATGGTGGCGGCGGCTTGGGAACCGACGGTGATTATCGTGCAAAGCGGCACCGCGTTGATTCCCTTGGTGGTTCGTGCGCTGGAGACCGGGCGGCCGACGGCAGTCTATCTCCATAATGTGGAAATGCATCAGCTGGGCGGGATTATGCTGCCCGATCCGGCGCTGCTGTATCTTGCCAATTCCGCCTTTACGGCGGCCCGCTGGAAGGCGCTGTGTGGGATCGATGCGGCCGTGATGCCGCCGCTGGTTGATGCCGATCAGTATCGGGTGGCGGAACTTGGATCAAAAGTCCTATTCGTCAATCCAACGCCAATTAAGGGCGTGGAGATCCTATTTGCTTTGGCCGAAGCCTGCCCGGATCTGTCGTTCTTAGTGGCGGAAAGCTGGAATTTAGAGCCGCGCTGGCGTGCCCTTTGCCGTCAGCGGGCGGATGTTTTGGGGAATATCGATTGGGTCGCCCCCACCCGCGATATGCGCACGCTGTATGCGCAGGCGCGGGTTCTGCTAATGCCCAGCCTGTGGGAGGAGGCCTTCGGCCGCACCGTGATCGAGGCCCAGGTCAGCGGCATTCCCGTCCTTGGCAGCACCCGCGGGGCTTTGCCGGAAACCATCGGCGCGGGTGGGGTTTTGCTGGATCCCCACGCCCCGATTGCGAAATGGGCCGCGGCCCTGCGCGGCATGATCGGGCCGGATCATGCAGTTCTGTCCGAGGCGGCGCGGCAGAAGGCTTTGCTGGAAACAGCGGCGGCCCCGCTCTTGGCCGGGCAGCTCTTATCGCTTTTGGTGCTCCATGCCCAGCGATAACGGCCCGCCGCTGCGGCTGTTGATCGCAACCCCCTGGGTGCTGGGGCCAGACTATACCGCGGCCTTAGCCGCGTTGACCCCCGCTTTGACGGCGATTGGGGTGCAGCCCATCCTGTTCAGCGCCTGGGCCGGGTCTGGGCGTGTGCGGGTCGAGCGGGGGCAAGGGGCAGATCTCTTGCAGTATCGCAGCGCACAGCCCGTTGCCGATATGGCCGCGCTCGTGCTGATAGAACGTCCGGCGGCAGCGGTTTTGCTGGGGCCGGACGCTTTGCCGCTCGCCGCCCCGCTCGCTGCGGCCCGTGTGCCTCTCTTGCTGCGCCAGGAGGGGGATTATCCCGCCGACCTGGGACGGCTGGAATTGGATCGGTTCGTGGGCCGCGCCGCCGCAACCCCGGTGGAGGCCGAACGGCTGGCGGTCTTGACGGGGGCACCGGTTGCAGCCTTGCCCTTTCCGGGCGGAAGGACAGCGTATGAGCGAGCAGGATCGGCGGTGCTGATCCTTGGGGATCGGCGAGAGCAAGGGGTAATGCGCGCCCTCGCCTTGGCCGAACAGCGCCCGCAAAATGCCTTTCTGCTGCCCCCCGCCGACCAGCGCCCCGATTGGCTGCAGGCGCGTTTAAGCCAGCTCCCCAACATTCGCTCGCTTTTACCGGGGGAAGAGCCGCCACCCCTGGGTATCGCTCTTGTGCCACAAGCCCAGGGGACCCCGCCTTGGGCGGCTTTGGCGGCTGTCCTGGCGGCGGGGATTCCGGTTCTGGGGGGGGATGCCCCATTGGTGCGCGCTGCCGTGGGATCGGCAGGGCGCTGCTATGCCGTGACCGACCCGCTGGCTGTCTGGCTGGCGGCTTTCGATGCGCTTCTGGCCGATGGTCGCGCCGAGAGCCAGGCGGCCGTCGCGCAGGCGGCGTATTTGGCCCCACCCGTGCCAGTCGCGGCAGGGCAATGGCGGGCGGCACTGATGGCGCAGATCGAGGCCTGTCACCGCCTGGCGGTCGGTCAGGTCTAATCGGATGACAGAAACGACGCCACCGGATCAGCTGCTGGCCCAGGCCTGGGCGGCCTATGACCGGGGCGATCTTGCGGCTGCCGACCGTTTGGCGCAGGCGGTACAGGCCGTGTGGCCGGATCGGTGGGAGCCGCTGGCCGCCCGTGTCTGGTTCGATTTGGCCGCTGGGGCGCTGGACGCTGCCGAGGCTCGGCTCACCCCGGCGCTGGTCGCCCATCCCACGGCTTGGCCGCTCTGGTGGTATGCCGGGCTATTGCAGCAGCGCCGAGGGAATCTACCGGCGGCGGCCGAGGCCCTGCGACGGGCGTGCTTGGGCAGCCCCGATCTGCACGCGGCGGCCTTCGCTTTGGCCTGGGTTCTCCACGATCTGGGGGCGCTGGCCGAGGCTTTGGCCTGGAGCCAGTTTGCCCTGGCCGCTGCGCCCGATGCCGACCGGCGGCGGCAATGCGCGTGGCTGTTGTTGCAAACCGGGGCCGTGGCAGAGGCGGCGGAAGCCTACCGCAGATTGCTCGCGGACCTTCCCCCCGATACGCCTGACCGTGTGCTACTGCGCAATCATTTCGCGACGGCCTTGGAACGATCCGGTGCCGAGGCGGCGGCTGTGGCGGTTCGGCGCGAAACCCTGGCGATGGCCCCCGACGATCCAGACACGCTGGCCGAATATGCCTGGATGCTGCTGCGGCAGAACCGACCGCTGGCTGCCGTTCCCCTGGCAGAGCGTCTCTGCACGCTCGCGCCAGAACGGGCGGATGGTTGGCACCTGCGCGGCCTGATCGCCGAGGCGGAGGGGGATACCACTACGGCGGCAACAGCTTATGCCGCAGCGTTACAGGTCAATCCAGGACTGACCGATTTGCAGGTTCGGCTGGCCCAGTGCTGGATCGCGGGCCGCGATTGGGCGGCGGCGGAGCCTTTGTTGCGCCGCGCCCTAATCGACGGGGTCGAGGCTGCCGAACCCTTGCTGCTGCAGGTTCTGTTAGAAACCCGGCAAACGGACGAGGCACGACAGCGGCTGCACGCCGGCTTGCGGGCCGGGCCAAAAACGGCGGACCTTTGGCGATTGCTGGCGGTCACGCTGGAGCAGCGGGGGCGTCCCGGTACGGGGTTCTATGCCTGCCTGCGGGCAACGCGGCGGGATCCATTGAACGTCGAAGCCTTTCGATTATTGGGCTGGCTCGCGCATCAGACCGGGCGACGGGCGGTCGCGGTGGCGGCGGTTCGGCGGGTGCTGGCTTTGACCGGGGCGGATCCGGTTGCATCGATCCAGGCGGCTTTTTTACTGGAGGCGGGGATCGATCTGGGGGCGGCGACGCTGGCTGAAGCCGAAACCTTCGCCGAACGGGCGGTGGCCTTAGCCCCGGACATGGCGGAAGCTTGGCGCGCTTTGGGGCGTGTGCGGGCGCGGCAGGCTCGCTGGCCTGACACTGAACTCGCCTTAAAGACCGCTTGCAGCCTGACCGATCAGCCCGGCGATGCCCTTCGGCAATGGGCCGAGGTTCTCTTGGCGCAAGGCAAGTTCGACGCGGCAACGGCGCTGCTGCGCGATTGGCTGGCCCGGACCCCGGAGGATGGAACCGCGCGCGGGCTGCTGGTGGATGCATTGCTGCGCGCCGGGGCCTTTGCGGAGGGGCTGGCGGAACTCGCAGTCCTGACCGATCTGCCGCCGCATCTTCTGCGGCTGCGCGCGGCGCTGCAGGCCGAGCGTGGGGGGCTGGGCGATGCTGAGGCCGCCCTGGTCGAGGCGCGGGAGCTGCTGCTGCGGGGCGTCGCCGCCGCCGATATTTTGACCCGGCTGGTGGCGCTGGGCGTGGACGGCGCGGCGACCGCGCTCGACCTATTGCCGGCCCCAGAACGACGAAATGCGTATCAAATGGCTGTTCGCATTTCGGTCTACCGCTATGGCCACGCCGCTTTTGGCCGCTTAATTGCGCGCGCGCTTGATGCTTTCCCCGATGATCCTTGGTTTGCCCTGGCGGCTTTCTTTGCCGAAGGTTTAACGGCCTCCCCCCGGCCTGAGGAGCGCCGAACGACAGCACGCCGCTGGTTTCGGGCCGCGCGGCGGCACAGCGGCGCGTCAAACCTACCGGCGATCCCGCCCGCCGCGGATGGTCGGGTTCGGATTGCCTATCTTGCGGCATATTTCCACGGCTCGTTGCTGCGCCCGGTGCTGGCGGCGCATGATCCGGCGCGGGTGGCGGTCTATGTCTATACCGATGCCCCGCTGCCGCTCGACCTGCCGGGGATTGTCGCCGTTCCGCTGACCGGTACGGATCTAGCCCATTCCTTTGCGGCCAATCGCATCGATGTCGCCATCGATACGGTCGCCCCGCATCCTTTCGAGGGGCAGGACCGGATCGTCAGGAAGCTGCTGCGACGGCTTGCGCCGGTGCAGATCGCCTGGCTTGGCACCTGGGCAACGGGCGGCGGTCTCTATGATGCGCTGTTGACCGATACTGTCGCCGTGCCTCCGGACGCTGATTATCTCTATGATGAGGAGATTCTGCGGATTCCCGGTGGGCAGTGGGCGTGGGAGCCGCCTGCCCTGGTGCAGTCCCCACCCCCTGGCCCGCCGCCGAGTGACCGGCGCGGCTGCGTCACCTTCGCCAGCACGGTGCGGGGGATGCGGCTTTCGGCCGCCACCATGGCTGCCTGGACAGATGTTTTAAGGCAGGTTCCCGATAGCCAGCTTTGGCTGATTGGTTTTCAGACCGGCGATGGCGATTTCCGCCGGGCGTTTGCGGCGCAGTTAGCGGCAGCGGGGGTGGCCGTCGAACGGGTCGTCTACCATCCGCCCTGTTCCTATCGCCGCTTGCTGGAGCTATATCAAGACGTCGATCTCTATCTCGACGCGATCCCAGCTAATGGCGGTCTCTGTCTGCTCGATCCCCTGTGGATGGGGGTTCCCTTTGTAACTTGTGCGGGGCCGTGGGCCTCGGACCGGCAGGGGCTATCGATTCTCGCCAGTCTTGACTTGGCGGCGCTCTCTGCGCCGGATGCGGCGGGCTTCGTTCGGTTGGCGGTCGATTTGGCGCGGGATCGGCCCCGGCGGGCGCAGATGCGCCGCTACTTGCGGGCACAGGTCCAAGCCTCGCCGCTGACCGATGGGGTTCGGATCGCGCGCTTTATTGAAACCGAAGCCGCCCGCTTGCGCAAAGCCGCGCCCAAGGATGCGGCGGCGCGGGCTGATGGGGCTTACCGCCGCTGGCGCCAGCGGGGGGGGAACCTCGATTTGACCCCCGCCGCCCGCCCGATCGTCTCGATCCTTTTGCCGCTCGATGCTGCCCCTGGCCTGCTGTGGGAAAGTCTGATGGCGTTAACGGAGGGGTGCGACCTGCCGGTGGAGGTGGTCGCCCCGCCGGGGGCGGCCGGGCTACCAGGGGTTCGCGGCATAGGCTTTACCCCGCCGCAAGCCCCCTATCACTTTTCCCTTACGCCGGGTGTGATCCTTGCGGATGGGGCGCTCGCGGCGGCGGTTGCGCGACTGGACGCCGACCCGACCTTAGGGGGGATTACCGGGCGGCTGATTGGGGTCGATGGTCGGCTGCTGGCGGCGGGCGGGCTTGCGGGCGGCGAAGGTGACGCCGAGGGGGGATGGCCCCGACCCTATGGCGTTGGCGGTGATCCGGACGGTCCGGAGGTCCGGTTCGAGCGGTATGCCCCGCCGCCGTCCGACGACTTGCGGTTGACTCGTGTCGGATCGGACGGGGCGACGCTCTATCTACCCACGCTGACTGCGCAGCATCTGGGCCGGGACAGCCGGAAATCGCCGCCGCGCGGGGATGCTCGGCGTGATCTGATCGACCGCTGGCAGGCAGCGGCCGGACCGCGCCTTTTGATTTTGGACGATGCCGTACCGCTGCTCACCAGCGGGGCCGGTCTGCCGCGCGCTCGGTTGATTCTGCAGGCGCTGGCCGGGCACGCGGTGACGCATTATCCGCTTTGGCAGACCGAGGCCGACTGGCGGGCGGTCTATCGCGCCGTTCCAGCGAGCACAGAGGTTATCTTAGGGCAGGGGCTAGACGGGCTGGAGGATTTTCTGGCGGCCCGCCGGGGGGTCTATCAGGCGATGCTGGTCAGCCGCCCGCCGAACCAGCGCCGTGTCCAAGCCTTGCGTGCGCGCCGGCCCGATCTTTTCGAGGGACTACGCCTGATTTACGACGCCGAGGCGATTTTTGCCGAGCGGGACATCGCCCGTGCGGCCTGCTTGGGGCCGCCGATTTCCCCCGACCAGGCCGCGGCGATGGTGGCGGCGGAACTGGCTTTGGCCGAGGGCTGCGACCAGGTGCTCACCGTCTCGGAACGCGACGCGGCACGGTTCCGGGCGGCGGGCCAGGCCGAGGTTGCGGTCCTATGCCATGCGGTTACCCCGCGCCGGGCGGTGCCTGCGGCGGCGAAGCGCCAGGGGCTGCTATTCATCGGCGCACTCGACCCAGACACGCCCAATGAAGACTCGCTGCTCTGGTTTGCCGATGCAATCCTGCCGCGCGTTCCTGGGGTTGGCTTGACGGTCGTCGGTACCTGCCGATCCGCCCGATTGGCCGCGCTGGCTGGGGATCGGCTACAGTTCGTCGGCCCGCAGACCGATCTGACCCGCTTCTACGACGCGGCACGGGTTTTCATCGCCCCGACCCGGTTTGCGGCGGGAGTTCCGGCGAAAGTGATCGAAGCGGCGGCCCAAGGGGTACCCGTGGTCGCCACCCCGCTTCTTGCCGACCAATTGGGTTGGCGGGCCGGGTTGGAAATCGCCACAGGGGCGGGGGCCGCCGAGTTTGCCAGCGCCCTTCGACAGCTCTTGATCGATGACGACGCCTGGGGGCGCCAACAGGCCGCCGCGTGGGCGCGCGTTGCCACACGCTATGCGCCCGATCACTTCGCTGCGACCCTACACCAGGCGCTTAGGACGGTTTCCGCGCCAGAATGACGGCGAAATCATCGGTCAGCATCCCCTGACTGAGGCACCAATCCTCTAGGGCGATCATCCGGGTCAGATGGCCGCCGGGGTCGTTGTGGAAATTCTGGGCAATCTGCGACAGAATTAGATGCAGCAAATTGCCGCCATATCCGCGCTGACAGTCGATGCTGAACCAGCGGGAGAGCAGCGGAACGATTTCTGCCGAGCGCACCGCTTCGCTGGGATCAACATCCAGAACATTGTCAACGGTCGGGCGCAGATAGCCGCGCCGCTGCTGCCCCGTTCCCGTTGTTACCAGGGCATCCGGTAAGGTCGATAAAACACCATTCACCAGACCAAGCTGCATATCGGACCATTGAAACCGACTGGGGCCGATGAATTCATCCAGATAAAACCAGCCGCCGGGGACCAGAAGCTGGGCGACGGCGGAATAAAGCCCTTCCAGATTGGCGCAATGGTGAATGCCTGCCACCGCAAACACCGCATCGAAACTTCCCGGCTGCAAATCCGGTGCGCCGAGCGGCAGCGCATTCATATCGGCCTGGCGATGAACGACGGTGGTCAGGCCCGCCGCCGCCGCCGCTTGTGCCGCCAAAGCCAAAGCGCGGGGCGACAGATCGAGCGCGACCGCCGAGGACACCATGCCCGATTGAACCAAGTTGGTTTCCAATCCCGATGCCCCGCAACCGATCACCAAGACCCGATCCAGCGGCAAGGGACGATGCTGCGCGACCCGTTGAAAGAACCAGTTAATGGCGGGCACGTCCGGATCGCCGGTCACCCTTCGGTTCATCGTGCGCCGAATTTCGTCGAGATGCCCCCATTGTAGGCCTTCGGCAACCCAGGTGCTGGGATCCCCCCAGGCGGCATCGACAGCCGCAGCATAATCGGAACCAGGGTCGATAGAATCGGGGGCTAGATGCAACATGAACATAGACTAGCCGATTTTGTTCCGCCTGTCAGTCGATCAGACTACGCCGCCCGGCCGTCCTCCTGGGGATGGGCCTTTCGGCCAAGCGCAGCGGGCAAAAGGTCGGATAGATGGAAAATCCGCCCCGCCGCGATTGACAGAAAAAGGCGCGCAATGCATACCCTTAGCCCATGGGGTTTCGCGCATACCCCGTGAGGCGGCAGCCGAAAGTCGCGGTCCCAACTGACTTTCAAGGTGACCACCATGCCGTCTACAACCGAAATTACCTCTGCCCAGTTGGCGCGGCTTATTGGCCTCCCCCAAGCCCCGCGCCTGATTGATGTTCGTCTAGACGATGATTACGCCGCCGACCCGCGCTTGCTGCCGGGTAGTGTGCGGCGGCCCTATGCCGATGTGGCGGTATGGGGAACGGAGTTTATTGGCCAGTCGGTCGTTATCCTTTGCCAGAAGGGGTTGAAACTCTCGCAAGGGGTGGCGGCCTGGTTACGGCATCAAGGGGCGACAGCAGAAAGTTTGGACGGCGGCTTTGTTGCCTGGCGCGAGAGCGGTAATCTATTGTTCGACCCGCGCCGCCTGCCCCCTGCTGATGCCGAGGGCCGCAGCGTTTGGGTGACCCGTGCCCGCCCGAAGATCGATCGCATTGCCTGCCCGTGGCTTATTCGCCGGTTCATCGACCGCAATGCCGTGTTCCTGTTTGTTGGCGCGTCGGAGGTGGGCGCAGTAGCCGAGCGGTTCAATGCCACGCCCTTTGATATCGAGGATAGTTTCTGGAGCCATCGGGGCGTGCGCTGCACCTTCGATACGATGCTGGAGGAATTCGGTCTCGCCTCCCCCGCCCTAGATCGGCTGGCGACCATTGTGCGCGGGGCCGATACCGCCGCGCTCGATCTCGCCCCCCAAGCGGCGGGCCTGCTCGCCGCTTCCCTCGGCCTGTCGCGTATGTTCCGGGATGACCTGGTGCAACTGGACGCTAGCATGATCCTGTATGATGCCTTTTACCGATGGTGCCGGGACGCCGTGGGCGAAACCCATTCCTGGCCGAACGATTCCCGCCCTTCCGCCCGTGCTGCTTTGGAGGCTTCTGGTCGATGACCGCCGTTTCTTTTCGCGAAGCCTTTTGGGTTTGGGCGCGTATCGCCGCGCTCAGTTTCGGTGGTCCGGCGGCGCAGATCGCCGTCATGCACCGCATTCTGGTCGATGAAAAGCGCTGGATTGGGGAGACGCGATTTCTACACGCGCTGAACTATTGCATGTTGTTGCCGGGGCCAGAGGCGCAGCAGTTAGCGACCTATATTGGCTGGCTGATGCACCGCACGCCCGGCGGCTTGATGGCGGGGCTGCTGTTCATTTTTCCTGGGATGGTCGCGATTCTCGCCCTGAGCTGGCTTTACGTGCTGGCTGGGCATATCGGCGCGGTGGCAGGACTGTTCTTCGGCCTAAAAGCTGCGGTGCTGGCGGTGGTTCTGCAAGCGGTGCAGCGGGTGGGAAAAAAAGCCCTGCGCAACCGCCCGCTATGGGCGATTGCCGGGGCCTCTTTCATTGCCATTCATGCCTTCGACCTGCCGTTTCCGCTTATTATCTTTGTTGCGGCGGCGATTGGTTTTCTGGGCGGTAAGCTTGGGTGGGCGGCCTTCGATGTGCATCAAGCGCACGGGGCGACGGGGCGCGGCTTATCGGATGCCGAAAGCCTGCTGGGCGCGGGTGTCCCCGATCATGCCCGCCCGTCGGCGCGCTGGTCGATTTTGATCGCGGCGGTTTTCCTGACGCTTTGGTTGGGGCCGGTACTGGTCTTGAACCTGCTGCTGGGGCCAGACAATGTTTTCGCCGCTATTGGCAATTTCTTCTCGAAAATGGCGGTCGTTACCTTCGGCGGGGCATACGCGGTGCTGGCCTATGTGGCCCAGGAAGCGGTCGCGACCTACGGCTGGCTGCAACCGGGAGAGATGATGGATGGTCTGGGGCTGGCCGAAACCACCCCTGGTCCCTTGATTATGGTCACCCAGTTCGTCGGCTTTATGGGGGCGTGGCGCGCCCCCGGCAGCCTTGATCCGCTGCTGGCAGCCACCCTGGGGGGGCTTTTGACCACCTGGGTCACCTTTACCCCCTGCTTCCTGTGGATTTTTCTGGGCGCGCCCTATGTTGAAGCCCTGCGCGGCCAGAAAGCCCTGTCGGCGGCGCTCACGGCGATTACCGCGGCGGTCGTCGGCGTGATTTTGAACCTGGCGCTCTGGTTTGCCCTGCATGTGCTGTTCTGGAGCGTCCGGCCCTGGTCCGGCTATGGGGTGCAGTTGGATCTGCCCGATCCCGGCAGTCTTGACATTGGCGCGCTGGCCCTGGCGTCGGCGGCGATCTTGCTGCTATTTCGTTTCAAGCGCGGCACGGGGGAAGTGTTGATCGGCTGCGCCATCGTGGGGGTGGGGATCAAACTGCTGGCGGGGACATAAAAAAGCCCCGCCCCTGCACGCAGGGACGGGGGGGAAGGGAAGGGTTCGAGCTGGGTCCGAGGACAACGCTCGCCGATGACCATATTAAGAATGACTCGCATTGGCAAGTAAGATTTTGCGACTGATTCGCAAAATCTCGCCTCCAAAGCCCTTATCGGTCGTAGCGATCCTCGCGCCACGGGTCACCCTCGTTATGGTAGCCGCGATTCTCCCAATAGCCGGGGGCGTCTTCGGCCAAGAACTGGATCCGGGTGATCCATTTCGCCGATTTCCAGAAGTAGAATTTCGGCACCACCAGCCGCACCGGGCCGCCGTGCTCGGACGATAAGGGTGCCCCTTCCCAGGAATGGGCCAACAGCACATCTTTTGCGCTGAAATGATCGAGCCGCAGGTTGGTGGTATAGCCATCGGCGCTGTGCAGCAGCACATGGCGAGCACTGGGCAAAGGCTGAACCAGGCTGAGAAGATGCCGCGTGGCAACGCCTTCCCAGCGATTATCGAACCGCGACCAGGCGGTGACACAATGGATATCCGATAAGAACTTCTGCTGCGGCTGTTCCAAGAACTGTGCCCAGGTCCAGACCTGCGGGTTGGCGATCAACCCATCCAGGCGCAAGGACCAATCGTTCGGCGCGATGCGCGGCTGAATGCCAAGGTCGAGCACCGGCCAATTCTTCACCTCATGCTGGCCGGGCGGTAGGCGCTGGCGCAAAGGATCGCCGCGTTGCCCGGTTAGCAGTCGGCCTTCTTTGGCCCATTCCTGTTTCCGATCGATCAGTTTCGTTCGGATCGTGCCCCATAGCCCATCATCTTTGCTCATGATCGCTCCTTTCGCCGCCCATCTAATATGGGATGAAACCCAGCTTGCGACGAGGGGGAGGCGTGACGCCATGCCTCTTGCCCCCCGCGCCCGATTATGGTTCGTCTGCGGCCATGGATCTGTTGCTGCTGCTCAAGGGGTTTTTGATCGGCCTCACCGTATCGGCCCCCGTTGGGCCGGTGGCTGTCTTATGTCTGCGTCGAACCCTGCATGTTGGGGCGGCGGCGGGCTATGCGAGTGCGGCAGGGGCGGTGGCCGCTGATATGATCTTTGGCACGCTTGCCTGTTTTGGGGTTGCGGCGGTCGCCGCGCTGCTGACCGAATATTCCACGCCCTTGCGGCTGATTGGCGGTTTGCTGCTGCTGGGCATGGGGATCAATTCCTGGCGTAGCCGGTCGGGTGATAATGCCGAGGCGGGGGGTGGGGCGCTTGCGAAGGCCTGCGCCTCGGCCTTTGCCCTAACCATCACGAATCCCATGACTATTTTCGCCTTTACCGGGCTGCTGGCGGCGTCGGACATCGTGAGCCACGATATGAGCCTGCTGGCGACGGTGACGGTAATCGCCGGTATTTTTCTGGGCTGCGCCCTTTGGTGGGGCGGGCTGGTGGTGGTCGGCGTTGGGCTGCGGCGCTGGGTGGGGGCGCGGGATTTCCGCTGGTTGCACCATCTATCGGGCGCGCTGCTGCTGATTTTTGGGGGGGCGACCCTAGCCTCGATCCTCTTTGTCTAGGGCTACCAGCCGAAGCCGACGTAGCGGGTGACGATTTCTTCTGGCACGCCTTCCGCAATCATCGTCCGCGCGGCCTGGGTCACGGCCTGGGTCATCGGCGTTTCGGCACGGGATTTCGGCACCTGGATGCAAACCTCGGTCGTTGTCAGCGGAACCCGATCCCCCAGCATAGCGCGCGCACCGGTCAGGCGGCTGTGATGCATCAACATCACCGTGCTTCCCGCCACGCCATCCAGCCGCCCCGCCAGCAGTTTTCGCAGCATCTGCGGAAAATCAGATTCGATGGACTTGATAATTGCGGGATCATCCTGAAAAGCTGCCCCGTAATCCACCCCCCGGATAATGCCAATGCCTAAGGAAAGCGCGCGCAAATCGGCAAGATTGGTCACCGCAATACCTTGGCGGGCAATGGCAACGATGGGGACCGAGAAAAGGCATACCGGGTAGACGCTATAGGCTTCGGCATTAGGCGAGCGGAAGACGAGACCGAAATCTACTCGGTTATCGCGGATATTCTGCAGGACGCGGGCATAGGGTTCGGCAAGAAGGGCGAAGGGTTGGTCCACACGGCGACCGATTTCGGCAATAATATCGCTGCTGATGCTGGGATCGGCGGCATTAGCGGTTTCCGGTCCCCAGGGGGCGACGATGGTAATCCCCCAAACCGGTGGGCGTGCCGAGGCGTCCGCCATCGCGATTAGGCCGGCGGCACAAAAAATTGTCGCGGCAAATGCTCTTATATTCATTCCAAATTACAAGTTAAGTCATGGGATAAGTGACGCAATCGCAATGCTCGCCAAGCCCCAAGAATAACCCAATACACATAATTTGACCAGCCAGTCAGGCGCAGGGCCGAACTGTCAATCGGGCGGGTCTGTTTCCGTATGCGATAGGATCTGCCGGGCGAGGCTTAGGGCGTGCCCGGCGCGCAGCATGGCGGCGAGGTCTTTTTCGGCCTGCCGGGCATCGGTCGGGCCAGACCGATAGGGGCCGAGGCGGCGGCGCTTGGCATAGGCGCGCGCTGCGGCTGCCGCGATATCCTCTTGGGCTGTTTCTGCAGCGTGCGCCAGGGCTGAGGTCACGGTTGCGGGGGCAACCCCCTTGGCCTTCAAGGTTTCGGCGATCACGCGCGGGCTTTTGCCCTGGCGCAATAGGGCGGCTATCCGCCCCTCGGCAAAGCGGGCATCGTTCAGATAGCCGTAACCGGCGGCCTTCTGCAGGATCATTTCCCGTCGCCGTGCCGCTTCTTCTGAGGCGAGCAGACCGGCGGCGACGGCGGGGCGTAGGCGGCGGTCCAGCACCCGGCGCAGCATGTCGACCGAAGCGGAGAAGCGCTGTAAATAGCGCAGGCTGATCGCCCAAAGCCGCGCCTCCGCCACATCCGGCAGGCGGGGACCCGTCCCTGGACGGGCGCGGGAGGGGGGTATAGGATCGCCGCCGCGCTTCGTTTCGGGATGATGAGACATGTCCGACCGTTCTTCCTTGCCGCCGATGCCCTTACCGCCAATGGGCGTGAATTGGCTTGGGCTGTGGACCCTGTACCTTAAGGAAGTTCGCCGCTTTCTCAATGTCTATACCCAAACCGTCGCGGCCCCGGTGGTGACGAGTTTTCTGTTTCTGGCAGTCTTTACGCTGGCATTGGGCCGGGGAGCGGAGATTGTCGAGGGCGTCCCCTATAGCCAGTTCCTAGCCCCTGGTTTGGTGATGATGGCGATGACGCAGAATGCTTTCGCCAATACCTCCTCCTCTCTGGTTATCTCCAAGGTTCAGGGCAATATCGTCGATCTGCTGATGCCGCCCCTCTCCCCCGCCGAGGTGACCTTGGCGCTGACCGCGGCGGGGGTCACGCGCGGCCTCTTGGTTGGCTTGGTGACGGGTGCGGCGATGGCTCCCTTCGTTACCCTGGCCCCGCAGCATATCGGCTATTTGCTGTTTCACGCTGGCATGGCCTGCACCATGCTGTCACTGCTGGGGGTGCTTGGCGGGCTATGGTCGGAGAAGTTCGATCATATGGCGGCGATCACCAATTTCATCATCAGCCCTTTGGCATTTCTGTCGGGAACCTTCTACACTACGACCCGCTTGCCGCCGGAATGGCAGACTGTCGCGCATCTTAACCCCTTCTTTTATATGCTCGATGGCTTTCGCTACGGCTTCATCGGCCATGCTGATGGGGCCTTAGGAATAGGGCTGGTCGTGATGCTGGCGATCAATATTGCCCTATCTTATGCGGCTTACACCCTATTGCGAACGGGGTATCGTCTGAAAAGCTAGTCAAAAACAGCATAAAATTTTTGCTGGGCTGATCTGCGGCCTGCGCGGGCATCTGCTGCACCCCCGTGATTGACAGGGGGAAGCCCCCTCCCGATACTCGGCTTTTTTCGCGCTGGGCCGGAAGGGCCGGTTTTACCAGGCGAAAGATGGATGGAGGGCGTCACCGTGATTCCGAGCCTGCTCCCCGTATTCAGCAGGATCAACCTTTCGTTCGAGACGGGCGAAGGGGCCTATCTGTTCGGCTCGGACGGGCGACGATACCTCGATTTCGCCAGCGGCATCGCGGTTACGGCCTTGGGCCATGCCCACCCGCATTTGGTGGCGGCGCTGAAGGCGGCGGCGGAAAAACCGTGGCATCTCTCTAATCTCTATGAAATTCCGGAACAGCAGCGGCTGGCCGACCGGCTGGTGACGCAGAGTTTTGCCGATACGGTCTTTTTCTGTAATTCCGGGGCGGAAGCCCTGGAATGCGGCATCAAGATGGTACGCAAATATCATGCGGCGCGCGGTCAAGCGCAGAAATACCGGATGATAAGCATTCAAGGGGCATTTCACGGCCGCACCCTGGCTACGATTGCGGCGGGCGGGCAGGAAAAATACCTCGCCGGGTTCGGTCCGAAAGTCGAAGGCTTCGATCAGGTCGCGTTTGGCAATCTGAACGAATTGCGCGCGGCGATCACTCCGGAAACTGCCGGTATTATGATCGAGCCGGTACAGGGCGAGGGCGGGGCGCGCGCCAATTCCGCCGACTATCTGCGCGCGTTGCGTCAGGTCGCGGATGAATTCGGCCTGCTGCTGCTCTTCGATGAAGTGCAATGCGGCATGGGCCGGACCGGCACGCTGTTCGCCTATGAACAAGCCGATGTTGCCCCCGATGTGATGGCATTGGCTAAGGGCCTCGGCGGCGGTTTTCCGGTTGGGGCCTGCCTTGCAACCGAAACCGCCGCCTCTGGCATGACGGCGGGGGTGCATGGCACCACCTTCGGCGGTAATCCTTTGGCCATGGCCGTGGCGAATGCGGTGCTGGATGTGCTGCTGGCTCCGGGCTTCCTGGACCAAGTAACCGCGATCAGCGCACGCTTACGCGATGGTTTGACGCGCATCGTCGCGGAAAATCCCGCAGTTTATGCAGAAGTGCGCGGCCAAGGGCTGCTGACCGGCCTGCGCTGCGTCGTTCCGAATGGCGAGGTGCAGACCCGCCTGCGCGAACAGGGGCTGCTGACCGTCGCCGCCGGGGATAATGTGGTGCGGCTATTGCCGCCCCTCATCATCGGCGCGCAGGAAGTTGACGAAGCGCTGCAGGCTATTCAGGCCGTTGCCAGCGCTTGGGGTACACAGGCTTAAGCCATGACCGTAAAGCATTTTTTGGATCTTGACCGGATTCCCGCTGCCACGCTGCGGGACATTCTGACCGATTCTGCCCGCATGAAGGCCGACCTGAAGGCGGGGAAGGGGACCGAAGCGCGGTTGGCGGGTAAAAGCTTGGCGATGCTGTTCGAGAAAGCCTCGACCCGCACCCGCGTTTCCTTTGAAGTGGCGATGAAACAATTGGGCGGCATGACCGTTGTGCTGCGCCAAGAAGAAATGCAGCTAAAGCGCGGCGAAACCATGGCCGATACCGCTAAGGTGTTGTCACGCTATGTGGATGCGATCATGATTCGCACTGGCCCTGCGCAGAAGCTGGAGGATCTGGCTCGGTTCGGGTCGGTGCCCGTTATCAATGGGCTAACCGATACCGGCCACCCGTGCCAAGTAATGGCCGATATTCTGACCTTCGAGGAGCACCGAGGCCCGATTACCGGCAAATCGGTCGCCTGGATCGGCGATGCAAATAACGTGTGTATTTCGTGGGTGCACGCCGCGGCCCGCTTTGGCTTCGAGTTGCGCATCGCCGCCCCCGGTGCCCTCGCGCCGAAGCCTGCGCTGCTGGCCTGGGCGAAAGCCGAGGGCGCGGTGATTCGGGTCACGACCGAACCGCGCGCGGCGCTGACCGGGGCCGATTTGGTCACCACCGATACCTGGGTGTCGATGGGGCAGGAGGTGGCTAACCGCAATTACCTGCTGGCCCCCTATTCGGTCGATCAAGCGCTGATGGCCTGCGCCAAACCAGAGGCGGTTTTCCTGCATTGTCTGCCGGCCCACCGCGGCGAAGAAGTGACGGAAGAAGTGATCGATGGGCCGCAGTCGCTGGTCTGGGATGAAGCCGAAAACCGGCTGCATGTGCAAAAGGGAATTCTGGCGTGGTGCCTAACATGAACCGGGGCCTTGCCGCCAATGATCCCGGCATTGCCGACGATCAGACGCTGCCCTTCTTTTTGAATAAGGCGACCGTGCGGGGACGCATCGTGCGCCTGGGGCCAAGCTTTGATGCGATTGTCGCGCGGCATGGCTATCCGGAACCCGTTGCCGGTTTGCTGGGCGAAGCGCTGGCCGTGGCGGCGGCCCTGGCGGGGGCCTTGAAGTTCGAGGGGGTCTTTACCCTTCAGGCGAAAGGCGATGGGGCCGTGCGGATGTTGGTTGCCGATGTGACCCACGCCGGTCATATGCGCGGCTATGCGCAAGTCGATGCCGATAAGCTGCCGCCAGGCCCGGTTCGCGGGGCGGATCGGGTATCGGCCTTGCTTGGTCGCGGCTACCTCGCCTTCACAGTCGATCAAGGCGCGGATATGGACCGCTATCAAGGGATTGTCGAACTACAACCCGGCGGTTTGGCCGATAGCGTACGTCATTATTTCCGCCAGTCGGAACAGATCGATACTGGCCTGAAGCTCGCCGCACAGCGCACCGCCCATGGCTGGCGGGCGGGGGCGCTGCTGCTCCAGCGGTTGCCGAAGGAAGGTGGTACCGACCTCGTGCGCACCTTCCTACCCGATCCCGATGCCGAGACCACCGCCCAGGGCGATGCGGATGCCTGGGACCATCTGATGGCGCTGACCGGCACGGTTTCCGATCAGGAATTGACCGACCCGCAGTTAGCATCGGATGCGCTTCTGTTCCGGCTGTTCCATGAAGAGGAGGGCGCGCGCCTCGGCGATCCGCACCGTCTGGCCGACCAGTGCCGCTGCTCCCGTGGCCGGGTGGCCCGTGTGCTGCTATCACTTCCGGTGGAGGACCGAGAGCATCTGCGCGTCGATGGCGTCGTGTCCGCCACCTGCGAATTTTGCTCTACCCGCTATCTCTTCGACGATGCCGACCTGGAACAGCTCGAAGCAATTGGCGAGGAACCTTAACAGCCTTTAAGGCGATGTGAAGCGTGGCTCTCGTACGTCATGCCGGGAGGCGCGCACAAGGGACCGTCGGATTTCCTGATGGAATGCTCAAGAGGCCCTCGTGACCGCAAGGCAGCTTTCATCCATGCTTAATTTATTGTGTCGTGTCTGGTATGGTCGCGCTGCTGCTGATTATTGCGGCATCAAAGCTGCATAGGGTCGGTATCGAATGAAAGAATGCGCAACCATGGTGACAAAAGCAGTGCTGATGACTGATGAAAACTTCGCTGCGCCTGATCGTCATTCTGCTTCCGGGAAAATAAAAACCAATGCAGCGGCGCGTGGTAGTGGCGATTTTGCTAGAGAAGGCCTGCTTAAGATTGAGGCATTAAGTGCAAGAGAGCAGAATCGGTATCGGGGGGTGTTGAAAATAGAGAATGCTCTTAGCCGAGGCTTGGTTAGTTTTCAGAGTAACAAGAGTAGGCCGATTTATCGTTGGTATAAATTCAAAGAAGCTTTTTCTGCCGACCTTGTTGAGTATCTTGTTACTCGATTCAATATCAGAGACGGCGTGCTGCTTGATCCGTTTGCCGGTAGTGGTACAAGCCTTTTTGCGTCCGCTGGGCTTGGTCTATCCGCTGAGGGTATCGAACTACTGCCTATCGGACAGCAGATTATCAAGGCGAGAAAGATTATCAGGGACGGTCTTTCTGACGACGAGATCGCAACGCTGAGGCGTTGGTCTATTGTTAAGCCATGGACTAAGAATAAGATCTGCAAAGATATTCCAGAGCTTCGGATTACTGAAGGGGCTTATTCAAAAGATAATCTTCGGGAGATGCAGAGTTTTTTTTACCTGATTGGTTTAGAGGGTGAGAGGCTTTCATCTATCCTCATGCTTGCTTTGTTGAGCGTCTTAGAGAGTATTAGTTTCACGCGGAAAGATGGGCAATATTTGCGGTGGGATTATCGTTCAGGCCGTGGTCAAGGAAAGGCGTCGTTTGACAAGGGCTATATTTCAAATTTTACTGAAGCCATGACAGAGAAGTTAAATGATATAGTTTCTGATATTGTAGATCTTGGGCAAAGCCCCGATCTTTTTTCAAAAACCGTCAAGAGCGGTGATATTATATTGCGCTCTGGCTCTTGTCTTGAGGTTCTGTCCACATTGCCCGCCAACTATTATGATGCTATCATTACCTCACCACCTTATTGTAACCGTTACGATTACACACGTACCTATGCGCTTGAGCTTGCCTTGCTGGGGATTGGCGAGGCACCGCTACGGCAGTTACGCCAAGACATGCTGAGTTGCACGGTCGAAAATCGCAGAAAAGATTTGTTAGGAATAAATCCGAATTGGGTTCTTCCGATAAGAGCATCCGATAAGAATGAGCTCTTGCAAGAAATTTTAATGTATCTAGAGCGCCAGAAACAGGTTGGAGCTTTGAATAATAATGGAATTCCCCGGATGGTGTCTGGATATTTTTATGAAATGGCATGTGTAATTTATGAGTGTGGGCGAGTCCTTAAGTCGGGTGCGCCGCTTCTAATGGTTAATGATAATGTGCGCTATGCGGGTGCCAGCATTCCAGTCGATTTGATTCTGTCAAATATTGCAGAAAATCTTGGTTTTACTGTTGAGGCTTTACTTGTCTTGCCAAAAGGAAAAGGCAATAGTAGTCAACAGATGGGCGTTCATGGGCGCGATCAGCTTAGGAAATGTGTGTATGTTTGGAGAAAGAATTGACGATGTCTATAAACTCAAGACCCTATAAAAAACATTTAACCTCTCAGAATGATTTAGAAACCAGCACTGAGGCCTATCACGCAGGATTTGTTTCCCTGGCGCTTGAGCGTAACCGTCGCGCAACCTGTCATGTTGGCGAGGCTAGAAACCTAAAACAGCATGTTGGCAAAGCGGAATCTCCGGATAAATTATTGGAAATTAAGAATATCCGTGATGACCTTCTAACCGCAGCAGGTATTTCGGGTAAGGCATCAGGCTATCTGAATGAAGAAGATAAAGACAGGGCAATTTCTGAATTGATTGAAAGATTCCTGAAGCCAGCAGGTGAGAATTTTGTGGAAGAATTGATCTTTCGTTTTTTATT
>CAZNVY010000049.1:22487-24763 GCA_964576605.1 uncultured Elstera sp.
CCTCGGTGGTTCCATGCGGAACGTCGGCGGGCGAATAGCGCAGCAGAAAATTACTCTCTCCCTCATCTCATATTTAAATTCTGCAAATATAAATTACTGGTGGACTAATGGTAAGCAGAACCCTAAGTGGAATGCCGGAGAATCATCGGTCGAAAGTATTAATGTTAAGTCGCTATCGGGCTTGGCCTGGAAAAATGACAAGGGTGACCGGACGCTGATTTATAATTTGAGTGTGCCAATGGTAAAATTTAATGTAGATATGTGTGTATTGGGGGCTTCTTACGAGGATTATGGGGTGGATGTAAAAAAAAACCCCAACTTTATTTAGCTCTTGGCGAGCTAAAGGGCGGAATTGACCCGGCGGGGGCGGACGAGCATTGGAAAACAGCGCGCACGGCGCTTGACCGAATCCGTCAGGGTTTTGAGGGGCATAATCCCGCAATATTTTTTATTGGGGCGGCGATCCAGAGGAAGATGGCGGCTGAGATTTGGGAGCGCTTGGAAAACAACACAATCACCAATGCGGCCAATCTCACCCGTGAGGACCAGCTCGCGGCGATGGCGCGATGGATTTGCCAGCTTTAACCCAGTAACGAGCGACGGGCTGGAGAAGCCCCTAAACCCGCTTTGCCAGCCAGATTGCTAGGCGGGAGCCGGTTTTGATGGCGGCTTCCAGCACTGGATAGCCAAGGGTTTCACGCCCGCCATGTGCGACGCCAGTATCCCGATGCTCTTGCTCTTCGGCGCGAAATTGGTCGATTTTAGCTTTTAGGGGCGCTTCGGTGGCGTCCAGCCGCGCCGATTGGTCGGCATAATGCTGGTCGATCACCTCTTCCACCGCGATGGTGCAGGCCATGGCCGCCTTATCCCCCAGAAGTGCCGTCGCCGCCCCCAGGGCGAAACCGGCCACATGCCAAAGCGGGAAAAGCGCCGTCGGACGAAGGCGGCGCGCCACCAATTCCTGCTCGAAAGCCTCCAGATGCGCCTTTTCCTGAGCGGCCATATGCTCGATAGTCTGGCGTAGGGGGCTATTCGGGCGCAGGAAGGCAAGTTGCCCTTCGTAGATGCGTTTCGCCCCATATTCGCCCGCGTGATTGACGCGGATCAACCGCGCAAGCGCTTGATCGGGAGGTAAGTCGCCGGGCAGCGGCAGGGGGGAGGTGGTCATCACACAGGCTCCTTCACCAAGGTCACGCGCGGGCCTGGGCAGCGCGCCAGAGCACCAGCAGACCGACCACTCCCGACAGCAGAAAATTATACCCTGCCATAGAAAGGCCGAGGAACGACCAGGCCGCTTCGTCGCAGCGCACGACCGGCGTTTCCAAGAGGGCGGTGCGCAGGGCCTCGATGCTGCCACCCGCGCCCAGCGTACTGCCGCAACTGGCGGTTCCCGCCCACCAGCGCCATTCCACCCCCATATGGAACGCCCCAATGCCGGCGGACACCAGTAGGGCAAGACCGGCGCTTAAGGTGAAAAGCCGCGCCCACCGGGTGGCGCCGACGCGAAACAGCAGCAGTGCCGCGATCCCAAAGGCCAAGGCCGCCGCGTGCGGCCAGCGCTGATAAAGACACAGGATACAGGGCAGCAAGCCCCCCCAATATTGCGAGGCAAGAGCGATTGCCAGGGCTGTCCCACTGTAAAGCGGCGGCAGAATCACAAGCGAGGGCGACAAGGGCGGCGGACGATGAGAAGCCATGGCAGAGATATACGCCCCTGCCCCGCCGACGCAAGCTTTGCCTGCACCGCAAAAAAGGGAATTGCACACAGGCGCGCTCGGCGCTAGGGTGCTGCCGCCTTCGGTTTCGACCTTGGAACGGGCTGGGGGCCTTTGTGCGGGCGTGGTGAAACTGGTAGACGCGCCGGACTCAAAATCCGGTTCCGAAAGGAGTGTCGGTTCGATTCCGACCGCCCGCACCAAATCTCCTGACAAGCAGGGTTACGGATACCCAGAGAGGGTGCCGAAATGCCGGAAATCCCGGCTTGCGGTACTGTCGCCCGCCCGCCCGGCTCGCTTGTCTGCTTGTTCCGTAGACCCGACGCCCTCGGTTACGGTAGCTTTTCCCCGACAGGAGAGCCGCACGTCAGCCCGTTCCGTAGACCCGACGCCCTCGGTTACGGTAGCTTCATACTAAACAGTGTGTCGCGCAAGCTGTTGTTCCGTAGACCCGACGCCCTCGGTTACGGTAGCTTGGGCGTCGTGACGCAATCAGCTTGCCCCGGGTTCCGTAGACCCGACGCCCTCGGTTACGGTAGCTTTTCCGGGCGGGTACACATA
>CAZNVY010000050.1:0-24740 GCA_964576605.1 uncultured Elstera sp.
CTGATGGCCGGGCAAATCGGCGTCACCCTCCTCAATTTTATTCGCCTGCTGCGCCGTGCGGGCCTGCCGGTCGGCCCGGCCCATGCGCTCGCCGCCGTCGAGGCCGCCGCTGCGGTGGGGCCGGACCGGCGCGAGGATCTTTATTGGGCGCTGCACGCCACCCTCGTGCGCAAGCGGGAGGAAACGGCGATCTTCGATCAGGCCTTTCACCTCTTCTGGCGCAATCCCCGGCTGCTTGAAAAAATGATGGGCCTGCTGCTTCCCAACCTTCAGTTAGAGGGCGGCGGCACCCCGCCCCCCGATTTGGCCGCCCGATTGGCGGAGGCCTTTTCCCATCAGCCGCCACGGGAAACCGAAACGACGCCCGACGAGCGGGAGGAAATCAGCGCCAGCCTTTCCGCCTCCACTGAAGAAGATTTGCGCGCCCGCGATTTTGACAGCATGACCCTGGCCGAACTCGATGCGGCAAAGGCGGCGATGGTCCGGCTGCGCCTCAGCTTTCCGTCGACCCGCTCCCGCCGGATGCGGCGCGATCCGCGCGGCGGGCGGTTCGATGGGCGGGCCACCTTGCGCGCGGCGGCCCGTAGTGGCGGCGATCTATTGCTGCCGAAGTTCACCCGCCGCCGCTGGCAACCGACGCCGATTGTCGTGCTCTGCGATATCTCCGGCTCGATGGAGCGCTACGCCCGCGTGCTGCTGCATTTTTTGCACGGGTTGAGCCAGGATCACGACCGCGTTTCGGCCTTCGTCTTCGGCACGCGGCTGACCAATATCACCCGTGCCTTGCAGCACCGCGACGTCGATGAGGCTGTAGCCGCCGCCGCCCGCAGCGTTGTCGATTGGTCGGGCGGCACGCGCATCGGCGCGGCACTGGAACGGTTCAACAAGGATTGGGCGCGGCGGGTGCTGGGACGGGGTGCGATCGTGTTGCTCATCACCGATGGGCTGGAGCGCGACGATCCCGGCCTGCTGGCTGCCGAGGCGGCACGCTTGCGTCGTTCCTGCCGCTGGTTGATCTGGCTGAACCCTCTGCTACGCTATGAGGGCTTTGCGCCGCGCGCCCAGGGGGTGCGGGCACTGCTGCCGAATACCGACGAGATGCGCCCGGTTCACTCCCTCGATAGTCTCGCCGCACTTGCCGATGCCCTGACCCGCCCGATCCCGACCCGGAGGTAACCCATGAGCCTTGATCCCGAAGACGTGCTGACCCAAGCCGCCGCCTGGGCAAAGGCCGGGGACGGTGTGGCGCTGGCAACGGTCATCGCCACCTGGGGTTCGTCCCCGCGCCCGGCGGGCAGTCATCTCGCCATCGCCGCCGATGGCCGGTTCATTGGCTCGGTCTCCGGCGGCTGCGTTGAGGGCAGCGTTATCGAGCAGGGGCTTGAAACCATTGCCGATGGCGAACCGCGCCTCTTGACCTTCGGGGTCAGCGACGAGACGGCTTGGTCGGTTGGCCTCGCCTGTGGCGGTACGGTGAAAATCTACGTCGAGCGGATCGAGGTCTAACCCATGCGCCTGTCGCTTTTAGAAAAACTACTGACCGCCCGCGCCGAAAACCGACCCGTGGCTCTGGTGACCGATCTCGCCACCGGATTGCAAACCTTGGTGCATGAAAAAGTCGTGGAGGGCGATTTCGGCGTTACCGCCGAGGAAAGCGAGGCGATTGCCGACCTTATCGCCACCGAAAGCAGCGCCCTGGTCGGCGATTCGCATTTTGTGCAGAGTTTCGCCCCCCCCGCCCGGCTGGTATTAGTCGGGGCCGTCCATATCGCCCAGGCGCTGATCCCGATGGCGCAAGCGCTGGGGTACGGCGTCACCGTCATCGACCCGCGCCAAGCTTTTGCGACGCCGGAACGCTTTCCCGGCATAACCCTATCGACCGACTGGCCCGACGAAGCTTTGGAAGCGTTGAAGCCCGATAGCCGCACCGCTATCGTCACCCTTACCCACGATCCGAAGCTGGATGATCCGGCCTTGCAGGCGGGCTTGAAATCCGATGCGTTCTACATCGGCGCGCTGGGCAGCCGGAAGACCCATGCCAGCCGCGTGCAACGCTTGACGGAGGCGGGCTTCACCGACGCGGATATTGCGCGCATCCAAGGCCCGGTCGGGCTGCCGATCGGCGCGAAGACGCAAGCCGAAATCGCCCTGTCGATTCTGGCGCAGATCACGGCGGCCCGGCGGCTAGGAAAGACTATTCTGTGATCTTCGGCCCCCGCCCGACGCAGGACTGTTCCGGCACCCTGCTTGCCCATGCCGTGCCGCCATTCAAGAAAGGCCACCGGCTGACGGCGACAGATTGCGCCCAACTCAGCGATGCAGGGCATGACAGCTTGATCGTCGCCACCCTGGCCCCCGGCGATCTGCACGAGGATGAGGCCGCCGCCGCGATTGCCAACAGCGTTGCCGGGCCGGGTCTGCGCGCCGATCCGGCCTTTACCGGGCGGGTCAATCTGTTCGCTGAAACGGATGGGCTGCTGGTGATCGACCGCGCCGCTATTGACGCTTTCAACGCCTGTGACGAGCGCCTGACTCTGGCAACCTTGTCGGCCTTTGCGCCGGTACGGGCGGGCGATATGGTCGCGACCGTTAAGATTATTCCCTTCGCCGTGCCGGCCGCCCTTGTCGCGGATGCGCTCGCCGCTCTCCCCCCCCAGGCCCTGCGCCTCGCGCCGTTTCTGCCGATGCGGCCCCTGCTGCTGCACAGTTTGCTGCCCGAAACCAAACCAGGGCTGGCCGAAAAAGCCCATCGGGTGACCGAAGCGCGGCTGCAGGCGCTTGGCTCCTCCCTCCCCCCGGTACGCACGTTGCCGCACCAGGCGGCAGCGGTGGCCGCAGCGGTGCGCGCGGCGGCCGCTGAAGGGTTCGATCCGATCTTGATTATGGGCGCGAGTGCGGTTGCCGACCGGGCCGATGTCCTGCCCGCAGGGATCGAGGCGGCTGGCGGGACCGTGCTTCATGTTGGGATGCCGGTTGACCCCGGCAATCTATTGGTGCTGGCCAAGATTGGCCCTAGCCGGATTCTCGGCCTACCAGGCTGCGCTCGTTCCCCGAAATTGAACGGTTTTGACTGGATTTTGCAGCGTTTCGCTGCTGGGATTTCGGTTACCCTGGCCGATATTCGGGCCTTGGGGGTGGGCGGCCTGTTGATGGAAATTCAAAGCCGCCCGCACCCGCGCGCGCCGGGATTGGTCGCCCACCCCGCCCCGCGCCTGGGGGCGCTGCTGCTCGCCGCCGGGCAGTCGCGCCGCATGGGCCAGGAGAGCAAGCTGTTGCTGCCTTTCCCGGATAAGCCAATGGTCGCCGTCACGGTGGAACGGTTACAGGCGGCGGGTATTTTCGACCCGATCATTGTCGTAACGGGGGACCGGGCTGCGGCTGTGCGCGCGGCGGTAACGGCCAGTGACATCGGGCCGGTCACCTTCGTGCAGGCCGATGATTACGCCGAGGGCCTCAGCCGCTCGCTGATCGCCGGGGTGACGGAAGCCCTGCGGCAACCGCTGGATGGGCTGGTCATCGCCCTGGCCGATATGCCGCTGATTGACCCGGAGGATCTTCGCGCCCTGGCTGCCGCCTTTAATTCCGATCAGGGACGATCAATCATCGTGCCGACGGTCGAGGGGCAGCGCGGCAATCCCAGTCTATGGGCGCGCGCCCTCTTGCCGGAAATGCTGACCCTGGTTGGCGATCAAGGGGCAAAGCCGTTGATGCTGCGCTTTGCTGACCAGCTGACCGAACTGCCGCGCACCAATCCGGGCCTATTGGTCGATCTGGATACGCCCGAAGCCTATCGCACGGCCTTGGCTGGGTTGCGGACCAACCCATCGTGATACGAAGGAATTTGCAGTTTTTTTAGAATTGGTTATAGTCGGTTCATCAAGCAAGGGATGAACCGCTATGGCCGAGCGTATTCAAGGACCGATTACTGATCGCGGGCTGCAACTGGATACCCGCGTCGGCGGTTTGCGCACCCCGGAAAAGGCCGAAAAGGTCAGTGATCGCGACCGGCGGCGCTGGCGGCCAAAAATCCCCACCATGGAAGAATTGCAGGCGATTTTCATCGATGGGCAGATTCTGCTGCCACTGCGGTATTTTCGCGGTCACTATCTGGATATTCTCGTTTAACCTTCCTATCTGTCGGAACATCGCTGCTGAATAACGCTGTTAATTTGATTGAAGCAGCTGCCGCAGCCCGAACAGATGGGAATCTTATACAATGGGATCGCCGTCCGCAAACCAGGTCGAATATCTCTGCTCGCGTGAAAAACTTTTGGGGCCAGAAGACGGCTGGAGCCTAGCCCCAGTTGCCGAATGGCTGCTAACCGAAGGGCAGCGCGCCGATACGGGGGAGGCCCTGGTCGCCGGGCTGGTGGCCCAATTGGCCGCCGCCGGTTTTACCTTTGACCGGATGCGGGTTTCTATCGAAACGCTGCATCCGCAACTGATCGCATGGTCGGTCGCTTGGTTCCGCGATCAAGGAACCAGTATTTTTCTGGCCCTCCATGGGATTAGCCTGCGCGACGATTTCGCCGGTAGCCCTATTCAGCATATCCGCACAGGCGGGGCGGAGGTGCGCTACCGCCCCGCAGCCGGTTTGCTAGCGAATAATCAGGCCGCCTTCATGCAGGATCTGATTCAAGAAAAAATTAGCGATTACATTGGCTTGCCGATGGTATTCTCCAACGGCACCCGCAATTTTATCAGCTTTGGGACGAAGGCGCAGGATGGGTTCAGTCCGACCGATTTTGCCAAGCTGCGCGCCCTAGCCCTGTTTCTCGCCCCGCTGTTCGAGACGCTGGAGTTGCGCTTTCTCTCCAAAACCTTGCTCGAAACCTATGTCGGCCCGCGGACTGCCGATAAAGTATTGGCCGGATCGATTAAGCGCGGCGATAGCGAAGTGATCCAGGCCGCGATCTGGTATTCCGACCTTAGAAACTTCACCGGCCTCACCGAAAGCTTGCCGCCGGCGAAGCTGATCGACCTCTTGAATGAATATTGCGAACATGTCGCCGCCGCTGCCGAGCCACGCGGCGGGGAAATTTTGCAGTTTATCGGCGATGCGATCCTGATCGTCTTCGCCGCCGATGGCCAGGATGCCCTGCGCAAGGCTGCCCAAAATGCCGTTGAAGCGGCAATTGACGCTTTCAACGGCCTCGCCGTCGTGAACCACCGCCGCCAGCGCCGCCAGGAACCAGCAATCCGCTTCGGCGTTGGCCTGCACGTCGGCACGGTAACCCATGGCAATATCGGCTCCCCCAGTCGATTGGCGTTCAATGTGGTCGGCAGCGCCGTAAACCGCGCCGCGCGATTGGAAGCCCAGACCAAGGATTTCGATACGCCGCTGCTTTTCTCAAGCGATTTTGCAGCTTTGCTAACCCACCCCAGCCGGAAACTGGGCGAGGTGCAAATGCGCGGTTTGGCCGGGGTTCATACCGTCCACACATTGGAACCACCTATTGATGCATAAGTTTAAGAAAATTATGTAATACGCTGTTTTCAAACAAAATATCTTGACGATAGAACCAGCCAAGCGCAGTGTTTCCGCACGGGGGCCCTTCAGCCCCCCGCCACGGAGGAAAGCATGACTGAGCATATCGTCTACACGGTCGAGGCGCGCAGTCGGACCGGAGCGGATAAGCGATTTGGGGTTTTCATGGACCGGCGGACAGCAGAATGCTGGACCAAAAAGCTGGGCGAAGAAGTCGATGTCGTGATTACCGAGTCCTATCTGTGGGACCGACGCCATAATCACAATTTGGGCATGGGCCTCGCGGCGAGCGCCCCCATTCAGATGTAAACACAGGGTTCGCGGGCAGGTTCCGCGATCCGGTTCGGGGCCTTCGAGACTGGGATTTCACTCCCTGCCCCGATCTAAGCGGGCCGATCCTTTGATCGGTCCGCTTTTTCGTTCGTCCGGGGGGATGGCTTAAGACGCTAACCGCAGTGCGGTAATCGTCGTGGTGCTTGGGTCTTTCACCAGCCCATCGACCACCAGATTTACCCCTAATTCGGCAATAGAGCCGACGCCATTAGAACTGGCGAGCTTCTCCATCTTTTCTTTTAGGTTGATGGCGGCAGAGGCTTGGTTCGCATGGGCGATGGCCCGATGTTCCCCGGCAGAGGTCTTCAGAAAAATTTCAACAACGTCTTTTCCGTCCGAGCCGATGCGTGCCCGGATTTCCTTGATCGTGCCCGTGATGCTGTGATGCTCGACGCCCGTCAAGTCGCAGCCCTTCCCTGAATCTTGCCGCTAACAGAATAGCGTAACTTTCAGAAGTTCCTAGTAAAACTTATGATGCTCCCCTGCGCTCCTTTTGCACGGCCCTGCCGTAAAATTTCGATTGCGCCACGCTTGAGCCGTACGGTAGGAGGGATATAATCACGCCTGCACCGGAAGGGGCTGGACAGGCGGGGCGGTTTCGGGTCTGCTGGTCTATACCCTTTGATCCTGCGGGTTTTTTCAGGTTGAGAGATTAAGATGGCCGCCCCCCTTCAGCGTCGGGTCTTCGACCAAGCGACCCTTAATCACTTCCTTGACCTTTACGAGCGCTCGACGCGTGGCCCGGCCTTTGCCGAACGCCCCAGCTTTCTGGCGTGTGATTTTTCCGGTTTGGATTTCTCCGGTCGGGATTTAACCAATTTTAGCGCAATTGGCTGCCGGTTTGTGAATGCCGATCTGTCGCGCGCAAACCTAAGCTTCGCCAATCTTTATGCCGCCGATTTGCGCGGCGCGATTTTGAAGAATGTAGATTTTACCCGTGCCGATCTGCGCGGGGCCTGCCTGCGCTCCGCCGATCTTGGCGGGGCTAATCTGCAAGAAGCCTCGCTGGAACGCGGGGCCTTGTTCTTCGCCTCCATTGATGGGGGCTTCCGCGATACCGCCGTGCCAGTGAAGAGCGCTTACTACCGACAGATCCACCATATGGCCCCAGAGCCGATCCGCGATACCGATATGCGCGGCGTTATCCTAGAGCACGCCGATATTTCGGATAGCGATCTATCGTTTACCGATTTGACCGGGGCCAATCTGATTGGGGCCAATCTGACCCGCTCTAACCTAACCGGGGCACGGTTCTTCGGGGCAAATCTGACCGGCGCAAAGCTTCAGGGTGCAAAGCTGCGGCAGACCAACTTCGTTACCGCCATTTACGATCAATCGCAGTTCAAGGATTGCGATATTTCCGGCACAGTCTTTCCGCGCGAAATGCCAGATTTCGACGCTGAATTCCCAAGAATGCTGGCCCGCCACACGCGCTGGGTGCAGTCGCTAGGGTCGGAAGGCGAGCGCTTGGATTTCACGATGATCGATCTGCGCGGCAAGAAGTTTGATGGTTTAGACCTGTCCGCCGCCGTTTTTACCTTGTCGCTGCTCGACGAGGCTAGTTTCACCGGCTGCTATATGGCTATGGCCGAGCTGAACGGCGTCAGCGCCCGTAAAGCCCGGTTCGACAAGGCCGATCTGCGCGGCTCGAACCTAACGCGCGGCAATTTTACCCAAGCCAGTTTCCTGGGTGCCAATCTGGGAATGATGGATATCGCCGGGATGCACCCGATGAGCGTGCCAACCCGCTTGACGCAATCCTGCATCATGGCTGCAAACTTCGATACCGCCATTCTGACCGGGGCCGATCTGGAACTCGCCGATGCGACGGAAGCGCGGTTTACCTCTGCCAATCTGGCCGGGGCCGTCCTGATTAACACCTATTGCTATGGCGCGAATTTTCGCGGCACCAACTTCGATAATGCCGTGCTAACCCATGTGCGCGGCTTAGAGTTTTCGCTGCAATAATCACGGCCGATCGTGCCAACACCCTCAGGCTTTCGGTGCCCCCAGCAGGATGACCGCAACCCCGGCAAGGCATAGCCCCGCCCCCGCCCAATCGGTTAAAACCGGGCGGACGCCCTCGACGCCCCAAAGCCAGGCAATCGACGCCAGAATATAGATGCCGCCATAGGCCGCGAAAGCTCGGCCCGCCGCCGCCTGCTCGACCAGGGCCAAGGCCCCCGCGAATAGGATCAGCGACCCAACGCCCGGCAGCAACCATAGCGCCGATTTATCCAGCCGCCACCAGGCCCAAAAAGCAAAGCAGCCGCCGATTTCGGCGGCGGCTGCAATGATATAGAGGGCCAGGGTCTGCATGGGACCGGATTACTTCTCGCCGCGCATGACGCGGGCTTTCTCCCGGCCCCAATCGCGTTCCTTCTCGCTCGCGCGCTTGTCCTGCTTCTTCTTCCCCTTGGCGATGCCGAGTTCTAGTTTGGCGATGCCCCGGTCGTTGAAGTAGAGGCCGATGGGGATCAGGGCGATCCCCTCGCGCTTAATCGCCCCGATCAGCTTATTGCGCTCTTTCCCGTGCAATAGCAGCTTGCGCGGACGGCGTTCTTCGTGGTTTTCGCGTGCCTGCTTGTAGGTCGGGACATGGGCGTTGAACAGCCAGATTTCCCCGGCCATCTGCTGGGCATGGGCTTCGTTGATGCTGGCGTGCCCCTGGCGAATGGATTTCACCTCGCTGCCCATCAGCACCAGACCGCATTCGATCCGCTGTTCGATGAAGTAATCGAAGGTCGCGCGGCGGTTCAGCGCCGCGTACCGATCACCGGGGCGCGGTGCCATTAGCCGAGCAGCCCCGCCTGCTTCAACGCAGCTTCCACCTTCGCCCGGCCCGCCGCCGACAGCGGTGCGATCGGCAAGCGGCAGTCCGCCGCCGCGATACCAAGCAGCGCGGCGGCATATTTCACCGGGGCCGGGCTGGTTTCGCAGAACATCGCCTCATGGACCGGGTATAGCCGTGCATTAATGTCCATCGCCGTTTTGATATCGCCCGCCGCCCAAGCATCGTGCATTTGGGCCAACAGGCCCGGCGCGATATTGGCGGTCACCGAAATGCAGCCGTGCCCCCCCTGCACGAGGTAGGCTAGCGCCGTTGCATCTTCGCCGGATAACTGGATGAAATCGGTACCACAGGTCAGCACTTGGCGCAGCGGACGCACCAGATCTGCTGTCGCATCCTTGACGCCGATGATGCGCGGCAATTCGGCCAAACGCCCCATGGTTTCCGGCGTCATATCCACAACCGACCGGCCCGGAATATTATAAATGAAGATCGGCAGATCGGCGCAATCGTGCAGCGCCTTGTAATGTAGGAACAACCCTTCCTGGCTGGGCTTATTATAATAGGGGGTGACGACCAGTACCGCATCCGCCCCCGCCTTTTCGGCATGGCGCGTGAAATCCATCGCCTCTTCGGTCGAATTGGACCCGGCCCCGGCGATCACCGGCACTTTGCCCTTGGCCACTTCGAGGCAAAGTTCGACAACGCGCTTATGTTCGGCATGACTGAGGGTCGGCGATTCGCCGGTGGTGCCGACCGGGATTAGCGCATCAGTGCCCTGGTCGATCTGCCAGGCGCACAGTTTCTGGAACGCGGCCTCGTCCAGCTTCCCATCTTTGAACGGGGTTAGCAGGGCGACCATCGATCCACGAAACTTCTGCAACTGAGTGCCTGACACCGACATTTTTTGATTCCTCGTTAGACCACTATGGGTTCCGCGACACTAGCCGCGCAGGCCCGCCGAAGACAAGTCTTCCCACGCGCCCCTGTACCCAGACTAGCCCCTGCGCATCCGAGAATGCCGCCCCCCGCGCGCGGCTCTTGCCCCGGCATCGGTCGGCGCATACACTCGCGCTCATGACTGCATCCTGGCACCGGTTACTGCTTCCGGCATCCCCACGGTCCCGCGCCTCCCGCCTTTCGGTCGGAACTGCGGTGGCTGCGGTGATCCTTAGCCTTTTCGCAAATGGCAGCGACGCAACAACGCCCGCGACGGTGCAGACGCCAGCGGCCAGCAAACCGATTGCCGCGAAGGCTGCCCCCCCAAAGTCAACCTCTGCGAAACCCGCCCCGAAGCCGGGGACCGAAGCCAAAGCCAAACCGGGCGCGAAGACGCCGCCAAAAACCCCTCAGAAACCGACAACCGCCGCAAAAGCTAAAAATGCGGCGGTTCCGGTCGCCGCCGCGGGGGCGCTCGCGGCCAAGACGAGCCTTGCCGCGAGCGCCGACAGCTATTACCGCAGCGCCTTGCTGGGGCTGGACGCGGGGAAGCCCCTGCCCACTAACGCCCCGCCAAGCACTGATCCGCTGCTCGACAAAGTGGTGAAATGGGCGGCGTTAACCAAGGGTCTCGGCGGGGCTGGGTTCGAGGATGCGGCGCAGTTTTTGACAGAAAATCCCGATTGGCCAAACCAAAGCCAGTTGCGCCGCCGTGCCGAAGATTTTCTACTGACTGAACCATCCGATAGTTTCATCGTGCAATGGTTCGATGCTACCCCTCCACAAAGCCGGGAAGCGCGTCAGCGTTATGCCGATGCGCTAGCGGTCGTTGGGCGGGCCGCCGATAGTGCTGCCTGGGTGCGGCGCATCTGGACCGAAGAGAGTTTCGCCCCAGCGGAAGAAACCGCCTTCGCCACCCGCTATGCGGATATCTTGCGCCCGGAAGACCATCGCGCCCGCGCGGACCGCGCCCTGGCACGTGACGGCAATGATACCGCGCAACGGTTGCTATCGCGCCTCGCCCCAGCCGATCAGGCCGCCATTTCGGCGCGGTTAGCGGTGCGGGGCGGAGCCGATCCGGAAAACCTACTGGCGCGCCTCGACCCTGCTATTGCCGCCGATGCAGGCGTTCTCTTCGATGCCATCCGCAGCCTACGCCGGGCCGGGAAGGACGAAGCCGCCCGCGACCTTCTGACCCGAAAGGTCGATGCCAGCCAGCGCCCCGATCTATGGTGGACCGAGCGCGATTTGCAGGTGCGACGCCTGTTACGGACGGGCGATCCAGACCTCGCCTATCGGTTGGCCAGCGCCCATGGTCTGCCGCCAGGATCTGCCGAGTTTGCCGAGGCGGAGTTTCTGGCCGGGCTGATTGCCCTGCGCTGGCACAAGCAGCCCCAAATCGCCTTCGACCATTTCCAGGCGCTGGTGAACAATAGCAAGACCCCGCCAAGCCAATCGCGGGGCACCTTCTGGTCGGCCCGCGCCGCCCTAGCCCTGGGGCGCGATGCCGAGGCCCGGCAGTGGTTGATGCGGGCCGCAGGATATCCGGCCGCTTTCTATGGACAATTGGCCGCCGCCCTCCTGGGCGATACCGTACCGGGCCGCTTGCCACCGGAGATCACCCTAATCGGGGCAGAGAAATCTAAGTTTGCGTCCCAGGAGTTGGCACGGGTTGCGCGGCGTTTGGCCGAGATTGGCCTACCGGAGAAGGCCGACGCCTTCCTGTTTCGCCTCGCGGACGGCGGGGCCGAGAAAGCCGCCGGGGCTGCCCAGCTTGCCGCCAGTCTGGGGCGCACCGAAACCGCCGTGCTGATTGCCCGGCGGGTCTATCGTGACAATATCCTGCTAGCCGACAGCGGATACCCAATCCTGCCAACCCCCCTGGCCGAGGCACCGGAACCGGCCCTTGTGCACGCGATCATCCGTCAGGAAAGCAATTATTCCGCTACAGCGGTCAGCCGGGTTGGCGCGCGCGGGCTGATGCAGCTCATGCCGGCAACCGCCAGGCAGGTCGCTGGCAAGCTGGGCCTATCCCATAGCGACGGGCGGCTAACCGCCGAACCCGGCTATAATATTCAGCTGGGGCAAGCCTATCTTGCCACCGTGCTGGATCAGTTTAACGGCGAATATGCCCTGGCCATCGCCTCCTACAACGCCGGACCAGGCCGGGTGCGGCAATGGCTTCGCGACTATGGCGACCCTGGCACCGACCTTGAAAGCTGGCTGACCTGGATCGAACAGATCCCCTTCGCAGAAACCCGCAATTATGTTCAGCGCGTGCTGGAGGGGGCTGCGATTTATCGCAACCGCCTGCGTCAGCTCTCCCCTCAACCGCATCCGGCTGCCAGTTTCTTGTCGGCCTGGTGCCTTAGCGAATGCGGGCCGCTTCCCGGCCGCCTGCCCTGATCCATCCCCTGATGACCGATCCCGAAACCAATATTGACCCGTTTTGCACGATTACCGCCTGCGTTTTCGATGCTTACGGAACCTTGTTCGATATCGCGTCGCCCGTCCAACGGATGGGGCCACGCCTCGGTGAAAAAGGGCCGGAGTTGATCGCCCTATGGCGACGGCGGCAGCTTGAGTATTCCTGGCTGCGCAGCCTGATGAACCGCTACTGCGATTTTTGGCAGATCACCGAAGACTCGCTCGACTATGCCCTGGCGGCGTTGAAGTTTCCCGCCGATGCCGAGCTGCGTCGTGATCTGCTGGATACCTTCCTAACCCTCGATGCTTTCGCCGATGTAGTGCGTACCCTAGCCCTGCTGCGGGATAATGGGTTTCGGACGGCGATTCTGTCGAACGGCACCCCGACCATGCTACACGCGGCAGGCGATGCCGCCGGAGTGACGCCGCTGATCGATATGATCCTGTCGGTCGAATCCACCGGCTGCTACAAGCCTGACCCCTCGGTCTACCGCCATGCGGTGCAGCGGTTGGATGTGCCGCCGGAACGGGTGCTCTTCGTCTCCGCCAATGGCTGGGATGTTGCCGGGGCCGCCGCCTATGGGCTGCGCACCGTCTGGATCAACCGCAATAATCTGCCGATTGAAGAGCTTGGTGTGCAACCGACCGCGACGCTGGATAGTCTCGGCAATCTGGTCGGCCTGCTGCGCTTACCACGCTAAGGCGAGGCAATATCGCTTTAGTCGGGGCGCGGACTTTGCAGGTTCAGCATAACCCGGCCCATGATCGCCAAAAATTGCTCGACCTCCCCCGGCGATAGGCCCGCCAGCGCCTGAGCATTAACGGCAGCCGCTTCGTGCGTTGCCGCCGCCTCCAAGGCCAGGGCGCGGGACGTTGGAAAGATCAACTGGATGCGCCCATCCTGCGGATGCGGGCGGCGCTCGATCAGCCCGTCGCGCGCCATCCGGTTCAACGTATTGGCCATGGTGGCCTGCTCGACGCTCAGTTTTTCCGTTAGCTGCCGCTGGCTGATCCCTGGTTCTCGCCATAGAACCAGCAGAACCATGAATTGCGCCGGCGCAAGATCGAAAGGTTTCAAACGGTCGGCTAGTGCGATGCCAAATAGCCGCGCGAGGTGATTGACCAGATACCCTGCCGAGCGATCTTTCTCAAATTGCATAGCAGGCAATCCTTTTTGACACCCTGATTCCAGTTGCATAGCACGCTATTTATATAGCAAGCTATGAATATCGCTTCTAACTGAAAGGCCCCGATTATGCGATGGAAATTTGTCCTGGCCGCCCCGCTGCTTGCGCTCGCCATCGGCGGGGCGGCCCAGGCGCAGGGATTGACCCTGTCCGACGCCGACGCTTCGGATGGAACCCGTTTTATCGATCAGCTGCGCACCGAAACACCGGGACCGGTGGTTCTGATTAATATTTTCGAGGTCCCGGCCGCCGAGGGGGAGGCGTTTCAGCGGCGCTGGACGGCTGCCGCCGATGTGTTGCGCAAGAAACCGGGTTTCTTAAGCACCACGCTGCACCAGGGAACGGCCGGGTCGCGCCTTTGGTTGAACCGGGCGGAATGGCGCAGCCTAAAAGACTTCGCCCAGGCTATGGGGTCGGACGATTTCCTCGCTATCGCCAAAACCATTTCCTACCCCGGCTTCCGGCGGGTTTACACAGCAGAACCGACGCTCGGTCCGCTGGCGCTACCATAATTACCTGCCCTGATTAGGGGCCTAGGCCGCCGTCTCCTGCTGGGTCAGCAGCAGAGTATTGGCCTTTTCGCCGCCGTCGCTGGCTTCGAGTACCGATGCCAGGCGGCGGCACATGCCCTCTAGCCGCGCCCCGGCTTCCATCGACAGGATATCGTGATGAATATCGCCATTAATGCGGGCCGTGCGGGTTAAGACGACCTCTTTCGCGCGGATCGAGCCGGTGACACTACCAGAAATACGCACCACATCGGCAGAAATATTGCCGCGCACCTGGGCCGATTCCCCCACGGTCAAAATCCGCGCATCAATATCCCCCTGGACGGTGCCATCCAAATGCATTTCGCCGGTCGAGGCCATATTGCCAGTCACAACCATATCGGTTGCCAGGATCGACGGGACCCCTAGGTCGCTCTTCCCGGCAGGGTCGGCGTCGCGGCGGCTATTTGATCTTGAGAACATTGCTCGCAGCCTTCATAAAGTTGGCGGGGTCCAGCGGGCGGCCATTCACGACCACCTCGTAATGCAGGTGGATGCCAGAGGCGCGGCCCGACCGGCCCATCAATCCCAGGACCGTTGCCCGCTCCACCTCTTGCCCATCCACTACCTTCAGTTCATCGAGATGAGCATAGCGCGTGCGGATAGAATAACCGTGATCGACTTCCACTAGGCGGCCATATTGCGGGTGCCAGCCGGCAAATACAACCCGTCCCGGTGCACCAGGAAGAATGGGCGTGCGGTGCGCGGCTTGCAGGTCTAGCCCTTCATGCAGCGCCGCCCGCCCATTGAAGGGGTCCTTCCGGTATCCGAAGCTGGACATGACCGCATAATCGGCGCGAACGGGCGTCCCCAACGGCAGCGAGCCAAGCAGCGGGCGCAGTATTTCCAGCCGCTCCAGGGCCGTGCCGAGCTGATCGCTGCGCTCCCGCGCGGCGGGTGCCAGATCTTTTACCTGATCGGACCAGGGAACAAAGGGACCACCACGCGCGCCCCGGCCGTCGCGACCATTAACAAGCGGCGACAGGCGCTTGGGATCGACCCCCGCTGCGGCGAAAACCGCCTCGACCCGCTGTAAGGCCCCCTGGGTGCGTTCCTGCAATTTCGCCAGCGCCTGCTGCTGCTGCTGCGCCAGGCTCACCAATTGCTTTTCGGCCTGAGTGGCTTTTTCGACCGCCGCTTCGCGCTCCGCCAGGGCTTGGCGGCGGCTGGCTTGCGCCTGATCTACCACCTGTTGCTTCTGCACCAGGATTTTTTCGAGTTCCAACGCGCGGTTTTGAGCCGATAGTAACTCGCCCTCCAACCGGGCGATATTCCGATCAATCGCGGCACGGGCAGCGGCGGCCCGACGGCGCTCGTCCTCCGTGGAAACGATGCGGCTGCGCATCACCGTCACATCGGTTTGCAGCAGATCATTGCGCTCCGACAGGTTGGTCAGTTCGCTTTCCAGATTATGCAATTGTCGCCGCAGGGCATCTTCGGCACTGGCGTAACGCTGCCGTTCACTTTCCGAATCTTCCAGCCGATTATGGATGGAGGCAAGGTCGTTACGCAGCCCCTCATTCTGTTCAATCAACGTCAAAAGATAAGTACGATAGTAATTAAGGTCTTTCGTAATCGACAGAAATTTTTGATGTTGGCTGGAAACCTCTTCAATCAATTCATGATAAGCAATGCGGGTACGCTCAATTTCAGCATTCTTTTTGCCGATCTTATAGGATTGATACCCGTAGCCAACCCCCGATACCGCGCCAATCAGCAGCAGCGCCGCCCCGCCAGCCACAATCCCGGCCTGCAACCGGGTGGACAGGGTTAGCGCCCGCACCGAAGCCCCCTCGCGGATCACGATCTGCCGCACCGGAAACCAACGGCGCATCAAGCATTTAAGACGGTGGCCAAAGGGCTGCCGAGTATCCGCAGTCTGCATCAAACGCTCGTCTCCCTCTCCGGCGACCGCAGGGCTGACCCTTGCGAAGAAATCCGCCTTGGTTAAACCGCCTGTTAGGCGGCGGGATGGAAAGCCTCTCGCTCCGGCGCAAGTCCTTTGTAATTATTTTAAGTTCGAGATAAATCTCAGCGGACTATACGCGGAGTCTTTGGTACTTGAAGCGCCCGTCCGCTCGCAACCTTTTTGGCGGGGCCTGGAGCAAATTTTTTTCGATTTTCCCGTGATTTAGGGGTTGACGCCTTCCTGTATCACAGGTTCAGAGACATTGCTTATATTGCACATGCGATATTCGTGCTAACCTATTGCAATGTATTACATTTGATTAAGGATAAATAGCGGCTCCCTACTTTCAGCACTCGATATTCTCGCCCAACTTCCTATAGACTAAGGTTGTTATTCGGAGCAGGAGGGGCGATGCTGTCGCGCAAGTTTGACCGGGCCGATTTTGATGCGCGCGCCCTGCGGGCCGACTTCGACGAGCTTGGGGTCCGCCTGGGAACCGAAGCGGCAGACTTGCGGCGGCGTCTGCACGATCTGTATTACCCGGCTTTCGGCCCGGTCGATGGGCTGATGAAGCGCCAAATTTTGCGGCAGTTCAAAAGCTGGGAAGATTTCTTTCGCAGCCACGGCGGCCAGCTCTTCACCCATGCGCGGGAGGTGGAGGAGAAACTCGCCTACTCGCTGACCTTGGAAACCCGCGCCGACCTGCTAATTGTGGCAGAAACCCTACGCGCCCATCGAACAACCGCTGATCTTTTGTTCCGAAGCCTTGCCGCCAAAATGCGACAAGCCGGGGCGGCCCCGGTGCTGGATGCCGAGCCGGTGTATGATTTCTGCCAAGTGCTGGAACAGATCGGCCTGTTCTTCCGGCTTTGCGCCATGGGCCTGTATCAGCCGGATGCAGCAAAAGCCGCCACCGGGCGCGATCCCCGGTTCCTGGATATCGACTGGGATGCTTTACGCGCCTGGGCCGAAGCCCTGCCCGATCAAATGCGCCCGAACCGTCCGACGCAAACCGGCCCGTTGCGCCCGCCGACCCCAGCCATCGCCCCTACCGCCATCAGCCCTGCCGCACCGCCGTCGGAGGAGAATGAGGCCGAAGACCTGGTGCCAGAGGAGCTTCCCCTCCTGCTCGGCCCGCCCCCGGAGCGCCGCGAGCGGCGGCGGCCGCGCTGAAATGGCCGTCCGCCTGCCCCGCCACCCCGGCACTCTACTGTCGCCGCGCGGACTGCTGATCCGGCTGGCGGAGGTTCGGCGCAGCCTGCGCGCCGCCGTCTTTTTTGCCTATTGGTTGTTTCTGGCCGCGATCGGTCTGCTCGGCGGTCAGGGCTTAGTCGGTAGCCTCGCGCTTGCCCTGGTCGGCCTTGTGATTTTGATCGGCTTGGTCGCCCTGCAACGCTGGAGCGAAATGAGCCTGCCGGGCAGTAATAGCGGGCGCTTGGCCCTGCATACGGTTACCGCCCTAACGCTCGTCGTCGGCTGGTTCGTGCTCTTCGTGCCGCTGCTGTTGCTGCTGGCCTTGCTGCTTTGGGGGCTTTTCGCCGTACCGCTTTGGCTCATCCGCTAAGGCGCTGCCCCGGCACGCCTAAATCGTGTTCACCTTAAACCCCGTTTGGCGTCGTCGAGGTTTGCGAGCGCGCAGCCTGCCGGGCGGCCTCGCGCGCCAAGCGCTTTTCCCGCCGCTCTGGAGCGGAAATCACCAACCAGGCCAAAGTCACGAAGCAGACCAACATTCCGAGAGTGATGTAGAGCGCGTAATCGCCCAGCATATCCTTAAACGCCGCCCCGAACAAATAGCCGGTGCCAGCAAAACTCACCGCCCAAACCCCCGCTGCGATAAAGTTCAAGATACTAAACCGCGCCCAGGAAATCTCGCTCATACCAATCGCAAAAGAACTGACGTTCCGTACCCCATAAATGAAGCGAAACGATAGGATAAAACCTGTATTATACTTGTGCAGCAGGTCCATCGCGCGGGCAACGCGCGGCTCCCACTTCGGGTAACGCTTAATAAGCGAGCGACCGTAACGGCGACCGAGGAAAAAATACACTTGATCGCCGCAGAAACTGCCGATCCAGGCACAGAGAATCAAGGTCGGGAGCGATAGCAGGCCCAAGTGGGCGGCATACCCGGCAAAGATAACGAAAGTTTCGCCTTCAACGGCGGTCCAAAGAAAGGTGATGACATAAAAAACATCACCATACTCTTGTATTATATTGAGAATTTCTTGCACGCTTGCCTCGTTCCCGCCAATCGCCCGTCGGTCTTGATGCTCGAAGGATCCGAGACTCCTGGACCGTGAGTGTTACCGCCCTACCGTAAAAATCAGGTTAAGACCGCGTTATACAGCCCCCCTGTTTTCTTCCCTTTGGATATGACACGAGAATCCCCTACCTGGCTACCTGTCATCGGCGCGCAACGGTCCCAGATCGATGCTGCGCCCATGGAAGCCGGTCAAGGACTGACGGTGTCCAACGCTTATCAGGGTTACCGCCGGGTCTTGCGCTAGGGCTTGATACACGGTGGCTTCGGTCGCCTCGTCCAGGGCACTGGTCGCTTCATCGAGAAACAGCCAGCGCGGCTGATGCACGAGGGCGCGCACGATCGCCACGCGCTGCTGTTCCCCCCCGGACAAGATTTGCGACCAAAGCGCCACTTCCTCCAACCGGGGGGTTAGATGTGCCAATCCCAGCTGCGCCAGCAAGGTTTCCAGCCGCTCTGCCGGGATCGTTTCCGGAGCTGCGGGATAGGTCAGCACTGCGCGTAGGCTGCCGAGCGGCAGATAGGGACGCTGCGGCAGGAAGAGGCTTTCGGCGGGATCGGGCATTTGTAACGTGCCGTCAGCATAGGGCCAAAGGCGGGCCAAAGCGCGCAGCAGGGTGCTTTTCCCGCAGCCGGACGGACCGGTAATCAACACCCGCTCCCCGGCCGCAATTTGGAAATTCAGGGGCTTCAGTAAGGGCGTTCCGGTGGGCAGGAATAGCCGCAAGTCTTCCGCCACAATACCCCCAGACGCGGCAATCCGCCGCACCTGATCGGTGGTATGGCTTTGCTCGATTTGTTCGACCGCCGCCGTAAAGCTGGTCAGACGGTCGACGACCGCGCGCCAATTGGCGATGGAACTATAGGCATCAACCAGGAAGGACAGCGCCGTCTGCACCTGACCGAAATTCTGACTGATTTGCATCACCTCCCCCAGCTTAATCTGCTGAGAGAAATAACGCGGTGCCGCAACGATGAACGGGAACAGGATCGCCGCCTGATTATAGCCGGACGTGCCAAGCGTCAGCAGGATCGTCCGGTTCATGATCGCTTTATAGTTCGTGACCACCGCACCGAAAAGGCCATTAAGGGTGCGTTTTTCTTGATCTTCGCCGCGATACAGGGCGACGCCCTCGGCGTTCTCGCGGGCGCGGATTAGAGCATAGCGGAAATCGGCTTCTACCCGTTCCTGATGGAAATTTAGGTCAATCAACGGGCGACCGATCTTATGGGTCATCCAGGTGCCGAAGACGGCGTAAACCACCGCCGCCCACAGCATATAGCCGGGGATGGTGATTTCCGTTCCGCCGAGGCTAAAGGTCAGCGGGCCGGACTGCGCCCACAGCAGCCCGGCGAAGGTGAAGAACGTCACCACTGCCGACAACAAGCCGAGCGCGAGGGTAAGCGTCGTCGCGGTCAATTGGCTGATATCGTCGGCCAAGCGCTGGTCGGGGTTATCGGCCTTCGCCTCACCCAATTGCAGGCGGTAATAGACGAGTTCGGACATGTAGCGCCGCAGGAACCGTTCGACCAGCCAACTCCGCCATTGAATGGTCAGCATCTGGTTCATGTAAATCCGCAGGATCTGCACGCCGATGTAGATCGTCGCCAGCCCGCCGAAGACCAAAATTTCCCGCTGGAAGACCGGATAGTCCAATTCTTGCAAGGCGTTATAGAAGCGCCCGTACCATTCGTTGAACAGCACATTGATGCCGACAAGGCCGAGGTTGATCGCCACCAGCAGCCCCAGCAGCCCGCGCGCCACCCAGCGCCGCTCACCAAACCAATAGGGGGAAATCAGACGCCAGAGATCGTGCCAAAAACGCGGGCGGGTGGACATTAAAGCGGTCTCCTGCAAGCAACGCCTATGGGTGTAGGCCGAGCTAAGACCCCGATCAAGGCAACATCAGGGCGATTTGGTCTTACGTGCTGTCGTTTACGTAAAAGAGACGCTTTTAACGCGAATACAGTCAGGCTATGCTGTCCCGAAGGGGGACGGCGAACGCGCCCCCATTCCTTGGGAGGAAACCATGCGACTTCTGGCACTTGCCGCCCTGGGCGGCGCTCTTTTCGCCCCCTCGTTGCTGGCAGCGGGCAACCCAGCGGATCTTGCGGCGCAATGGCTGACCGAAGGCGGGAAATCCCGCGTCGAGATTGGGGCTTGCGCCAATGCCCCCGATCAACTTTGCGGCAAGATCGTTTGGTTGCGCGAGCCGACCAACCCGGACGGCAGCCCGAAGGTGGATAAAGAAAATTCCGACGAAACGCTGAAGAAGCGCCCGATCATCGGCCTACAAATGCTGCGCGGCTTCAAGTGGGACGGCGAAAAATGGGACGATGGCTATATTTACAACCCGGAAGACGGGAAGGAATATGATAGCGTGATCCGTATTAAAGGCCCCAGTGAGCTGGAGGTGAAGGGCTGCGTGTTATTCATCTGCAAGCGTCAAGCCTGGACCGATCCGAAAAAGGGGTCTTAAGTTCGCCCCTCAAACGCCGGGCGCGCGCCTCCGCGCGCTTGGCTTGCGCACCGCTATCTGACCGTTCTACCGCATGACGCGCCAAGCGCGTCGGGCCGCTTGGCTTCGCTCCCATAAGGTCGCGGGCCCTCAATGGGCCAGTTTAAGGTGCCGAGCCAAATAGTGCGGGCACCCCTAGCGTCATCTTGTCGGCGGCGGATCACCCCCCTATGATCCCGCCGCCATGACCTACGCATTCACTCACCGTCACCTGCTGGGGATCGAGGGGCTGAACCCGCTCGATCTGCGGTATTTGCTGGAGCGCGCCGAAAGCTACGTCGCGCTGAACCGCCAGACCGAGAAGAAGATCGGCACCCTTAGGGGCCGCACGATCATCAATCTCTTCTTCGAGAATTCGACGCGCACGCGCACCAGCTTCGAGCTGGCGGGCAAGCGTCTGGGGGCGGATGTGATCAATATGTCGGTCGCCTCCTCCTCGGTCAAAAAGGGCGAGACGCTGATCGATACGGCGATGACGCTGAACGCCATGCACGCCGACGTGCTGGTGGTGCGCCACGCCGAATCCGGCGCGCCGCGTCTTCTGGCCCGCAAGCTCAACTGCGCGGTCATCAACGCGGGCGACGGCACCCACGAACACCCGACGCAGGCGTTGCTGGATGCGCTGACCATCCGCCGCCGCAAGGGCCGCCTGGAGGGTCTGATCGTCGCCATCTGTGGCGATATCGCCCATAGCCGGGTCGCCCGCTCCAATATTTTGCTGCTCAACGGTTTGGGCGCCGAAGTGCGGGTCGTGGCCCCGCCGACGCTGCTGCCCGCCGAGATCGACCGGCTGAACGTCCGCGTCTTCCATTCGATGCGCGAAGGGCTGAGGGACGCCGACATCGTGATGATGCTGCGCTTGCAGACCGAGCGGATGCAGGGCGCGCTCATCCCCTCCGTCCGCGAATATTTCCATTTCTTCGGTCTTGATCGGGAAAAACTGGCGCTCGCCAAGCCCGACGCCGCCGTGATGCACCCAGGCCCAATGAACCGCGGGGTGGAGATCGACAGCGACCTCGCCGACGATATCGACCGCAGCTTGATCAACGAACAGGTGGAAATGGGCGTGGCCGTGCGCATGGCCTGCCTTGAAGTTCTGTCGGAAAAACGGCTCGCTGTGCAGGGAGCGCAGTGACCATGACCGCCCTTCTGCTCCGTAACGCCCGCCTGCTCGATCCGGCGACAAAGACCGAAACCTCTGGCGACTGCCTGATTCTCGACGGTAAAATCGCCGCCACTGGCCCCGGCCTAACGGCGCCCGAAGGGACGGAGATGCTGGACGCGCGCGGTGCCTGCCTCGCCCCCGGTCTGATCGACCTGCGCACCCATGGCCGCGATCCCGGTCAGGAGCATAAGGAAAGCCTGCGCACTCAGGTCGAGGCCGCCGTTGCGGGCGGCGTTACGGCGATGGGGGTACTGCCGGATACCGATCCTATCGTCCAAGACCCAACCTCCGTCGCTTGGCTGGTGCAGCGCAGCCGCGCGCTCGGTAAGGCGAAAGTGCTGCCCTATGCCGCGATGAGCGTCGATAAGGCGGGCCAGCAACTGACCGAATTCGGCCTGCTGCAACAGGCGGGCGCTGTCGCCTTTGCCGATGGCGCCAAGGCAACCGCCGATGCGCTGGTGCTACGCCGGGCGCTGTCCTACGCCAAGACATTCGATGCGGTGATCTTCACCCACCCCGAGGACCGCGCGCTGACGCGCCACGCCTGCGCGACCGAGGGCGAATATGCTACCCGCCTCGGCCTGCCGGCAGCGCCCGCCGCCGCCGAACTGCTGCAGGTGCAGCGCGATCTGCTGCTGACCGAACTGACCGGCGGGCGACTGCATATCGGCCCGATTACCACCGGCGCAGCGGTGGACGCCATCCGCGCCGCCAAGGCCAAGGGCGTGCGCGTGACCTGCGATACGGCGGCGGCCTATATCACCCTCAATGAAATCGCCATCGCCGATTATCGCACCTTCACCAAACTGACGCCGCCCCTGCGCACCGAAGCCGACCGGCAGGCGGTGATCGCCGGGCTGGCCGATGGCACCATCGACGCCTTAAGTTCCGACCATACGCCGGAAGATCAGGACGCCAAGCGTCTGACCTTCACCTCTGCCGAGCCGGGGATTATCGGCCTTGAAACGCTGCTGCCGCTGGGGCTTGGCCCGGTGCATCAGGGCCGGATGAGCCTGCTGGATCTGCTGGCCCGCCTGACGGTTGCCCCCGCCGCGATTCTCGGCCTGCCCGTCCCCCGTCTCGCTGTTGGCGCGGTGGCCGATCTGGTGCTGTTCGACCCGGACGCGCCGGTGCGGATCGCGGCGGATGCCATGCGCTCTAAATCGAAAAACACCCCCTTCGACGGCTTCCCGCTGCAAGGAAAAGTGCTGGCGACCCTGGTCGACGGTCGCCTCGTCTATCGGCGGGCAGCATGAGCGGGCCGGGGCTATGGGCCGCGCTGGTCGCTGCCAGCTATCTACTCGGCTCTATCCCTTTCGGTTTGGTGCTGACCAAGCTCGCCGGGCTGGGGGATATAAGGGCCATCGGGTCCGGCAATATTGGTGCCACCAATGTGCTGCGCACCGGCAAGAAGGGGCTGGCCGCGGCGACGCTGCTGCTCGACGGCGGCAAGGGCGCGGCCGCGGTGCTGCTGGCGCGCTGGTTGGTCGCCGACGAGTTCGCGCCGCCAATCGCCGGGGTTGTCGCCGTTCTAGGGCACCTCTTTCCGGTGTGGTTGGGCTTTAAGGGCGGTAAAGGGGTGGCAACGGCCCTCGGCCTCTGGTTGGCGCTCGCCTGGCCGGTCGGGGTTGGTGCCTGCCTGCTTTGGGGATTAACCGCTTGGATCGGTCGGCGTTCCTCTCTGGCGGCCTTGGTGGCACTTGGCCTGACCCCCATTCTCGCCGGAGTTTTCGCACCGCTTCCCTACGTCCTGGCAGCCTTACCAGTGGTCATTTTAGTTTTCTGGCGGCATCGCGGTAATATTCAGCGGCTCATGGCAGGAACCGAACCGAAGATTGGCCAATCTTAACGATACGGCTGAGAATTAATCCCAACAAGAGTCTCTATCCATCTGAAAAACCTCATGCTATAGTCGCAAATAGTGACACGTGAGGTCGCGGAATGACGCAAGATAAGAAGCCCGGTTTTTTCAAACGGCTGGCCGAAGCGTTGTTCGAGGAGGAACCGGAGCAACCCGTCGCCCCCCGTCCCAAGGCGGCGGCCCCCCGCCCGGCAACGCCATCCCCCGTCGGTGATCCGGCACCGGGGCTGGATGCCGCCTTCGACACGGATGAAGCCGCGCAAATCAGTGCACGCCTCTCGGCGCTGCATGATCAAGATGGGCGCGTGCCAATTCGGTCGGCAGCGGTCGATTGGGACTTCGACGAGGATTTTGGCCTCGGCATGACCGAGACGGCCACGGCGGCAAAATCGACCGATCAGGCCGTCTCGCAAGTGGTTTTTGCCGCCAAATTGCGGGAGGTCGTGGAAAAAGGCGATAAGGGCAGCGCTGGGAAGTTACAACTGCTCGACCTCGATGAAATCAAACGCGATGCAGGCGACCGCTGGGAACAGATTGCCGAGAAAGCGCAAACCATCGCCGAGCGGGTGATCCGTCATCGCCTGGCCCCTAGCGATGTGGTTGCCCCCTACGACGATCATAGCTTCATCGTTCTCTTCGCCGAATTGACCGAAGAACAGGCCCGGCTAAAGGCCGCCGCCATCGCCCGCGAAGTGCGCCAGCGCTTGCTGGGCGAGCTGGGTGTGAAAGATAATGGCTGGGTCAAAGCCTTCGTGACCGATATTGCAACACTGCAAAAGGCCGGGGCCGATGCCGCGCCTGAAGATGTGGTGCTGGCGTGGGATAAGGCTTTCGACGCCGAAGAGGATTGCGCCCCGCCAATTGGCACGGCGGCCTCCCATCCGGTCGATGCTGAAGTGCAGTCGCGCCTTGGGGAGGTGGGTATTTCCTATCGCCCAACCTTTATGGTGCCCAAGGGCGTGGTTGGTATCTATACGACGCATGTGATTCGGTTAGACGCGCTGAACCGCATTCTCTCCGGCCCCGCCGCCTACCCGCCCAATGATGCTGCGGTGACCTTTGAAATGGACCGCGCCGCCGTCAAACGCGCCATTGAGCAGGTGCGCCACGCCCTCAAGGCGGGGCAGCGCACCGGGCTGGTGCATATTGGTCTGCATACGGCGTCGCTGCTGGCCCATTCCAGCGGTCTGATTATCGATATGTTCCGCGCGTTGCCGGTGGAGTTCCGGAAGTTCTTTATCGTCGGGGTGAATATCCAAACGCCCGGCACTCCTGGTGCCAAACTGTGGGAAGCCATTCCCATGGTGCAGCCT
>CAZNVY010000051.1:0-20736 GCA_964576605.1 uncultured Elstera sp.
GGGGGTCGGGGCGGTCGCGGCCGCCGAGACCGCCCCGCTGGCCCGAAGTGCCTTAGGGGCAGGCAGTTGGGCGGCCTTGGGCCTCTGCCTATTGCTGGGGGTCGAGGCGGGAAAACGCCTAACGCCCACCCCTTGGGGGCAGGCGCTGCTGGCGGTGCTTGGGTTTGCGCCGCTCGTCGGACTGCTGATGAGCAATGCCCTCGATGGGCTAGCCGTCATGCGCGAATATACCGCCAAACGCGATGATTTCGGCGCGGCCCTGCTGCGGCATGGCCAGATCGTGCTGCTGGCGCTGCTGCCCACCCTGGCGCTAGGCCTACCGCTCGGCACCGCCCTGGCCCGCCGTCCAGCGTGGAGGCCGCTGGTGCTGGGAACGCTTGGTCTGTTGCAAACGGTCCCGGCGCTGGCGCTCTTTGGTCTGCTGATGCTGCCGCTGGCCGCCCTCAGCACTGCATTTCCGGCGCTCGGCCCCTTAGGGATCAGCGGGATTGGCTTGGCTCCGGCCACACTGGCGCTGATGCTTTATGCTTTGCTGCCCGTCGTACGCAATATGGCGGATGGGGTGGCGGGCGTTCCCGCCGCAACCCTAGAGGCGGCGCGCGGCATGGGCCTATCGCCCCGACAGATCTTCTGGCAGGTGGAATTACCGCTCGCTTTGCCTGCCATTTTAGCCGGCGTGCGGATTACCCTAGTGCAGACCCTGGGGTTGGCGGCCGTGACGGCACTGATCGGGGCCGGCGGATTGGGGGCCTTGCTGTTCCAGGGGGTTTTCGCCAATGCCCCAAACTTGGTGCTCCTCGGTGCCGTGCCGATCATCGGCTGCGCCCTGGCGGTTGATGCGCTGTTCCGCCTGTTGACCGCCAGCCTGACGCGCAGGAGCGACGGGCCGTGATTAGTTTCGAGCGGGTGAGCAAGCGTTTCGAGACCTGGAACGCCGTGACCGAGGTTTCCTTCAACGTCGCCGCCGGGGAAATTTGCGTGCTGCTCGGCACCTCCGGCGCGGGAAAATCGACCGTGCTGCGCCTGGTCAACCGGCTGATTGAGCCGACCGAGGGGCAGGTGCGGGTGCGCGGACAGCCGGTGCAGGCCCAGCCGCCAGAGGTTCTACGTCGCCAGATCGGCTATGTGATCCAATCGGTTGGCCTGTTCCCCCATTGGACCGTCGCGCGCAATATCGCAACCGTGCCGCGCCTATTGGGCTGGACGACCGCCGCGATCGAGGCGCGGGTGACCGAACTCTTTGCCCTCTTGCGGCTCGATGGGGCGGCGCTGGCCGGGCGCTATCCGCACGAACTGTCTGGCGGGCAGCAGCAGCGCGTCGGCGTAGCGCGCGCCTTGGCCGCCCGCCCCGATATTCTGCTGATGGACGAACCCTTCGGCGCGCTCGACCCCGTGACCCGCGCCGGTCTGCAAGACGAGCTTTTGCGGGTGCAGCGGGAAACCGGCTGCACCATCCTCTTTGTCACCCATGATCTGGCGGAAGCCCTACGCCTGGGAAACCGAGTCGGCGTGATGGACCGGGGCCGGTTGCTGCAACTCGCCCCGCCCCGGCAGTTGCTGACCGATCCAGCAGATGCCTTTGTGCGCGATTTCATCGGGCCAGAGACGGTTGGCCTACGGCTTCTGGCCCTTGGCCGTGCCGCTGACCGATTACACCCTGGATCAGACGCCGCCGCCCTACCGCAGATCGCCGCCGATCTGCCCTTGGACCGGGCGCTTTCGGTAATGCTGGCGGCGGGGGTCGAGCGGCTCGGCGTGGTCGATGCGGCGGGGCGACCGCTCGGCACTTTGCACTGGGCCGATCTGCTGGCGCGGCAATGATGACCCGGCGCATGGCCTTGCCCTTCAGCCTCGTGCTGCTCGCGGCGCTAACCTTCGGCCTTCCCCTCACGACACCGCTGTTCGCCTGGGCCTTCCCGCAGCTCGACCGGCCCCTATATAGCGCCGACCCCTTCTGGTATCTGGTTGGACAGCATTTTATGCTGGTTGCCGTATCGAGTGCCGCTGCTGCCGGACTGGGGATCGGCGCTGCCGTTATCGCCACCCGCCCGGCGGGGCGCGAGTTCCGCAGCCTCTTGGCGACCGTGGCGGCCCTGGGACAGAGTTTCCCGCCGGTCGCCGTTTTGGCGCTGACCGTGCCGGTCTTGGGCTTCGGGGCCGCGCCGGCGCTGCTGGCCCTCACCCTCTACGGGCTTTTACCTATTCTGGAGAATAGTCTTGCGGCCTTCGAGTCGGTTCCGGCGGCGGCGCTAGAAGCTGGGCGCGGCTGCGGGATGAGCGGTTGGCAATTATGGTGGCAGGTGGAACTACCGCTCGCCGCCCCTTTGCTGCTCGGCGGACTGCGGGTTTCGGTCACGATTAATACCGGGACGGCGGCCTTGGCCGCCACGGTTGGAGCGAAATCCCTGGGGCTGCCGCTGATTATTGGGCTGAATAGCGCCAATCCGGCCTATGTTCTCCAAGGCGCACTGCTGGTGGCGGCCTTAGCCCTAACCCTCGACCAAACCCTCGCCCACTTAACCGCGCGGGCGGCACCAGGGCGGGTTAGCCCTGCGCCGGAACCGGGCGTAGACTGACCTTAGCAACCCAAGGCCGCAGCGCCGCCCGGATCGATCCGCCTGCCCGGCGTTCGCGGAAAATCCCAATGCTATTGCTGACCAGGGTCAGCGTATCCGCTGCCAAAGCAAAGGCCGAGCCGACTATCAGATTATGGCTGGCCCAACCGGCAATGGCGATGATGAACAATAGCCGCATTCGGATCGGGTGGGTTTCCCACCGCCCCAGCGCCGAAACCAGCAAACCAAAGGCCGCACCCGCGCTTTGCGGCCCCGCCCAGGTGGCGGCCACGAAGGCAAGGGTAACCGGAATGGTCAGCCAAAAAATCACCTGCGCCCATCGGGCATCCCGCTGCGTCGCGGTGAGCGCCTGGATAACACACAGCAAACAGAGGGCTGCCCCGGTGTAGGCCCCGGCCCCTAGGGCGGTGTAATGGGCCGCCCAAAGCAGGCTGGCCGTCGCCTGGATCGCCAATAGCAACCGCCGCCCGCGCACCACCGGCCAGACCAAACCAAGACCAAACGCAAGGGTTCCGAGACTCTCCGCCAGCATTGCGACCAAGCCTTACCAAACAAAAAAGGAAATTGGGGAAGGCGTGGGCCTGACTAGCCTTATCCTGCACCGATGCGCTGGAGTCTAGCCGATTGGATACAGTTTGAATGCTGCGTTCACAGCACCCCTGCCCCAGGCCGGACGCATATGCAACGGTTAGTGTTGCGGCTTTACCGCCGCGAACGCCGCTGTTTGCTGGGGGGAAGCTTCGGTTTGATAGCGCGCCTTCCAAGCCTCATAGGGCATTCCATACACGACCTCCCGCGCGGCAGCATCGGTCAGCGTCACACCCTGCGCCTCGGCGGCGGCGCGGTACCATTTCGACAGGCAGTTGCGGCAGAAGCCCGCGAGGTTCATCAGATCGATATTCTGCACGTCGGTGCGCTCTTGCAGATGCTGCACGAGACGGCGAAAGGCGGCGGCTTCAAGCTCGATACGGGTTGCATCGTCCATCGGGAAAACTCCTATCGCGGATTGGACTTCACAGATAGGCGTTTGGCGGGAAGTTGCCTAGGGGCCGATATTGTCTCGGGGACAGGCTTTCCTTTGACGCCGCCGCTGCCGCCGCGCCAGGCTAAACGGAGTTTGCCGCTGGAGAGAGAACATGCAGCTTCCCGCCCTGCCCTTCACCGTGACCGACTGGTCGACCGTCGAACCGACCTTCCATACCGGCGAAACGGGCACCGCCGAATGGCGCACCTTCACCTTGGGCGATATCCGCATCCGGCAAGTCACCTACTCCCCCGGCTATCTGGCCGACCATTGGTGCGACCGGGGCCATATCCTCTATGTCGTCAGCGGCGAGCTTGAGACAGAGTTGCGCGACGGGCGGACGTTCCTGCTGACCGCCGGGATGAGTTATCAGGTCTCCGATTTTGGCGACGCGGCCCATCGGTCGGCAACGAAGACGGGGGCGGTGCTGTTCATTGTGGATTGAGGGGGTCAAACCCCCATCACCGTCTCCGCAATCAGGTGATCGACCACGGCTTTCAGCGCCTCGTCCTGGCTGGCCCCGCCCGCCACCGCCGCCCGGAACACCGCCCGTTGCCGGTCGGCGCTGGTGCCGCGCGTTAGGATGGTGCGGGCCGAGAGAAGCTCGGCGGTGCAACCGAAATGCGCGGCATCCTCGGCGCAGAGTTCGATCATTTCTTCGAGAAGATCGGCAAAGGGCACAACGCGACCCTGGCCGAAGTCGGCCAACCCTTCATCAATGCCATAGCGCTGCGCCCGCCAACGGTTTTCCGAAATCAGCATCCGGGCATACAGCCGCCAGCGCTGGTTTGACCGCCGTAGCCGCCACAGCATCCGCAGCAGGCAACGATACAGCGCGGCGATGGCAATCGTATCATCCAGCCGGGTGCAAATATCGGTGATGCGCATTTCCAGCGTCGGGAACCGGGCGGAGGGGCGGACGTCCCACCATAGGCGGGTTGCATCGTCGATCAGCCCGGTATTCACGAGGCCGCGCACCTGGCGCTGATATTCGCCCCAGGAATCGAAGACCTCCGGCAGCCCTGTGCGCGGTAACCCGTTGAAGACCGACAGGCGGAAGGATTTCAGCCCGGTATCATCCCCCCGCCAAAAGGGGGAGGAGGTGGACAGCGCCAAAAGATGCGGCAGGAAATAGCTGATCTGGTTCATCAGATCGATGCGCAGCTCTTCGTCCTCGATCCCGACATGGACGTGCATCCCGCAAATCACCAGCCGCCGCCCGACCATCTGAAGATCGCGCGCCAGCAGCGTATAGCGTTCGGCATCGGTATGTTCCGTGCGGCCCCAATCGGTGAAGGGGTGCGTCGCGGCGGCAATTGGTGCCAGACCGAAGCGCCCCGCCACCTCCGCCACGGTGCGGCGCAGTTGCGCGAGATCGGCGCGGGCGTCGGCCAAGGTCGAACGGACCTTGGTGCCAACCTCGATCTGCGCTTTCAGAAACTCCGGGCTGACCTGATCGGCTAGCGCCGCCTTACATTCCGTCATCAGCGCGGCGGGCGGTGCCACCGCAATATCGCGCGTTTGCCGATCGACCAGGAAATATTCTTCCTCGATCCCCAGGGTGAAGGCGGGTTCGGTCACGGTTGGCCTCCCAGCAAAATCGGACGCATCACCCGATACAGCCGGTCGGCCCAGGCGGCGATGCCCTTGTCGTCGGCGATCAGATCCTGGCGGATTTCTAGCAGCACATGGGGCAGGCCGCGCGTTTCGGCATGGCGCTGGATCGTGTGGCTGTCGTGGTCGCGGCCCGAATAGGGCTGATTGTCGCCCACCGTCAGATCGCCTTCGGCCTCGAGCGCCCGCAGTAGCGGCAAAGCGATACGCCCGTCTTGGTTCCACAGCACGCCGATGTGCCAGGGCCGCTTGAACCCGGCCAAAACAGGGGTGCAGGAATGCATCGACAGGATCACCGGGGCCGTGCCCCGCGCCTGCATCGCGCCCAGAACCGCCGTGATACGATCATGGTATGGGTGATAGAGCGCCGCCGCCCGCGCCGCCCGCGCCGCGGCTGATAGGTGCTGATTGGCCGGGATCTTAACCCCATCGCTGACCGGCGGGATTGAGGTTGCATCGTCGAGCGCCCGGTTGAGGTCGAGTACCAACCGCGAATAGCCCGATAGCACCGCCGGGGCGTCAAATTTCTCCGATAAAATTCGCGTCACCGCCGCCGCGCCGATATCGTAGGCGATATGGCGCTGCATATCCGCCGCCGACACCCCAAAGCCCCCCGCTTCTGCCCGATCCAGCGCGCGGGGCACGCGCGGGCTAGCGTGATCGCAGAGAAACAGGATCGGTGCCTGCCCACCCGCGTTCAGCACGGTAACGGGCGGCGGTTCGTCGGGGGTCAGCAGCGGGGCACCTAACATTTCAGCCATCCATTCTACAAATCCCAGGTCATACCGAGCGTCAAGGGAAAGGTGCTTGGAGAAGGCTGACTGCTGAAGGGGGATTATCTAGCAATTCATGCAGATTAGTATTTTGCTCAACCCAATCCGCCGTCTCCCCACAAACCCATCTAATGAGCATCACCGCATCAGAAAGCTTTTGTTCCGGGTCCTTATCGAACAGCACTCGGTGATGGAAAACGCGATTTCGCCATTGACGGACAGTTTGAACCCGCGCCCCTAGATCCCGGATCGTTAACTGGGCAGCATACGCGTTAGGGAATGGATGTTTGATTCCCCTGGCCCATAATAAACGATCAAATCGCTTGGTTGTGAGATGCTCCCAAAACCCAAACGTTAAACTTGAGACGATGTGGTCATCGGTTAGACCGATACTATGTTGCTTTCGCTCGCTTTCAACGACATCCTCCAAGGCATCTCTATACTATGGTCCCATAATTTTGATGAGCGAAGGCTGTTGATACCAAGGGTTCGGTAAGCGTGCTCGCAGCGTTCCCTGAATTGCATTCCGGCAAACGACCTCGGCAACATGCAAAGGAAAGCCGAAAGCCGCTGCGAGTTGGCAGTTCCAGAAATAAGCCTCCAGCGCTGGGCCGGCGGCGTAGGCCGTTTCTCGAATATGACGTTGAAGGCGTAGACGATTCAGCGCCTTTTCGACCGTTTGTAACGATAAATCCGTAACAGCCCCCTGAAAAACGGCATCTTGCATCCCAGCCTCTTTATATGCCCTTTATTCGGGGTGAGTTACGGATAGGTTGTGGCGACACCCCTACCGTGGCCAAAGATCAGAGGGCAGCCCTACGGGAGCTGCCCTCGCCTTTTTTACATTAAGCTGTCTTTAGAAATCCAATCCAGCCGATTGAGTTGCGCTACGGGGGGCTGGCGCTCAGATCTCCAGGTCTCGCTCATTTCATTTCTCTTAAAAAAAATCCCATTTCTGAAAATTAATTGCGCACGCGAAGTGAACCCGGCATCCTCTCCCTTGCGTCAACAGGACGCAGGGGGTTTAGCCACCTTCCCTATACGTCAACTTCGACGGGAACGGTTGGGACCCTTCGGTTTTTGCAAGGAAACCGCGCCGGGTGAGGGCATCCGAACGGGGCTTGCAGGAGAGGAAACAAGGGCGTGCGAGCATGAAAATCGCAGTACTCAAAGAACGCCGGCCTTTCGAGCGGCGCGTCGCCGCCACACCGGAGACGGTTAAGAAATTCATCGGCCTTGGGGCCAGCGTAACGGTGGAAACCGGCGCGGGCGATGGGGCTTTTTTCCTGGACGATGCCTACCAGGCGGCGGGTGCAACCATTACCAGCGATGCCGCGACGGCGTTGAACGGGGCCGAGGTGATCCTGAAAGTCCGGCGCCCGCTGGCCGCCGGGGAAGGGGCTTTAGACGAATTGGCCTTGCTGACGCCCGGCCAAACCGTGCTGGGGCTGCTCGACCCTTACGGAGGGCAGGCCGAAGCCTTGGCCGCAACCGGCGTTTCCGCCGTGGCGATGGAATTCGTTCCCCGCATTACCCGCGCCCAGGTGATGGACGTGCTGTCGTCCCAGGCTAATCTGGCGGGCTATAAGGCGGTGATCGAGGCGGCCTCCGTTTATGCGCACGGGTTTCCGATGATGATGACCGCCGCAGGGACCGTACCGCCCGCCAAAGTGCTGGTGATGGGGGCCGGGGTTGCCGGGCTTCAGGCCATCGCTACCGCCCGCCGCTTGGGCGGGGTGGTATCGGCGACCGACGTGCGCCCAGCAACCAAGGAACAGGTAGAAAGCCTGGGGGCAAGCTTCGTCGCGGTCATCGACGAGGAGTTTCAGCAGGCCCAAACCGCAGGCGGCTACGCCAAGGAAATGAGCGCGGCCTATAAGGAAAAGCAGGCGGCCTTGATCGCCGAGACGATCAAGAAGCAGGATATCGTCATCTGCACCGCACTGATTCCGGACCGCAAGGCACCGACGCTGGTAACGGCAGAGATGGTGGCCAGCATGAAGCCCGGCTCCGTCATCGTCGATCTCGCCGTCGAACAGGGCGGCAATTGCGAACTGTCGGAATATGCGCAGACGGTGGTGAAACATGGCGTGTCGATCATCGGTCACGCCAATATGCCCAGCCTGATCGCTACCGACGCCAGCGCGCTTTATGCCCGCAATCTGCTGGCCTATCTGACGCCCCTGATCGACAAGGAGACGAAAAAATTCACCCTCAACGAAGAGGATGAGATCGTCAAAGCCAGCCTGATCGCCAAAGGCGGCGCGCTGGTGCATCCGTCGCTCGTGAAGCCCGCTGCCTGAGGTGCGCCATGTCGCCTGAAGAATTCCAACGTTCCGCCGCTGGGGTGGTCGAAAAGGCCCAAGGCCTGGTCGGCGATATCCAGAACCTGGCGATCAACGCCAAGACCGTTGCCGCCACCGCCGCCGCCCACGGCGGGGTCGATCCGGCCATTTTCGGTCTAACGGTTTTTATCCTCGCCTGCTTCGTCGGCTATTATGTGGTGTGGAAGGTGACACCCGCCCTGCATTCGCCGCTGATGGGGGTCACCAACGCCATTTCTTCCGTTATTATCGTCGGCGCGCTGATCGCCGCCGGGCCTGCCGATATCAGCCTTGCCAAAATCATGGGCTTTTTGGCCGTGATTTTGGCCAGCATCAATATCTTTGGCGGGTTTATCGTCACGCATCGCATGTTGTCGATGTTCAAGAAAAAGACGAAATAGGGGGCCGGGGCCATGTCTGAAAATATCTCGGCGCTTCTCTATCTCGTCGCCTCGGTTCTCTTCGTGCTGTCCTTGCGGGGGCTATCTAGCCCACAAACCGCACGGCAGGGGAATTTGTTTGGCATTCTGGGGATGGCGATTGCCATTCTCACCACCCTAGCCGGACCACAGGTGATGAGCTATTGGCTGATCCTGGTCGGCATTCTGATCGGGGGGGCCGTCGGCTCTTATATTGCCTGGCGCATCGAAATGACGGCCCTGCCGCAGCTGGTGGCGGCTTTCCATAGTCTTGTCGGGCTGGCAGCGGTTTTCGTCGCCTTCGCTGCTTTTTCCGCCCCGGACGGATACGGGATTACCGATGCCAATGGCATTAAGCTTATCAGCCGTATCGAAATGGCGATTGGCCTCGCGATCGGTGCGGTGACCTTCACCGGCTCGATCATCGCCTTTGGCAAGTTGCAGGCGCTGATTTCCGGCAAGCCGCTGGTTTTCCCCGGTCAGCATCTCCTGAATGCGGCCCTGGGGATTGGGATTGTGCTGCTGACCGTCTGGTTCTGCATCGATCAAAGCTGGGCGGCGTTTATTCTTCTGTGTTTAGCCGCGCTGGCGCTTGGTTTCCTGCTGATCTTGCCGATCGGCGGCGCGGATATGCCGGTCGTGATTTCGATGCTAAACAGCTATTCCGGCTGGGCGGCATCGGGCATTGGTTTTACCCTGCATAATAATCTGCTGATTATCACTGGGGCGCTGGTCGGCTCCTCCGGCGCGATTCTCTCTTACATCATGTGTAAGGGGATGAACCGCTCGATCTTCAACGTCATCCTCGGCGGTTTCGGCACCGATGGGGGCAGCGCCCCTGCGGCGGGCGGTAGCGGCGGTGGCGATAAGCCGGTGAAAGCCGGGTCGGCGGACGATGCGGCTTTCATTATGAAGAATGCCCAAAGCGTCATCATCGTGCCGGGCTACGGTATGGCGGTCGCCCAAGCGCAGCACGCCCTGCGCGAAATGGCCGATCTGCTGAAGAAGGAAGGCGTGCAGGTGCGCTACGCCATCCATCCCGTCGCGGGCCGTATGCCAGGGCATATGAACGTGCTGCTGGCCGAAGCCAATGTGCCGTACGAGGACGTGTTGGAGCTTGAAGAAATCAACCGCGATTTCGGTGCAACCGATGTAGCCTTCGTTATCGGTGCCAACGACGTGACCAACCCCGCTGCCAAGACCGATCCGGCCAGCCCGATTTACGGGATGCCGATCTTGGATGTGGAGAAGGCCAAAACCGTTCTTTTCATCAAACGCTCGATGGCGTCGGGCTATGCGGGCGTGGAGAATGAATTATTCTTCCGCGACAATACGATGATGCTGTTCGGCGACGCGAAGAAAGTCACCGAGGAAATCGTAAAAGCAATCGAACATTCGTAGACCAGGGATCGCTGCACCCGGACGGGGGGAGAGCCTAAAACTCTCCCCCCGCTTTTTATTTCCGGTACAAAATCATCCCGCCGTGGTGCAACACACCGTCGATGAACACCCCATCGGCGGTAAAGCCGGTATCGTCCCAATAATCGATATGGGTGCCGTTCACCACATAGCGCCCTTCATAGGCCCGCTCGCGGGTGCCGCGCGCTTCGATATAGCGCCCGTTCGGCAGCAGCTCGTGCCGCACATAATTGTCGGCGGTTACCCAAAGGCCCACGTAGGGGTGCGGTGCGACCATCGCGATCTCCTGCGGGCCAAAGAGGAGGGAGGGCGTCTGCGCTACCCCCGGCAAAGTGAGAAGCGAGAAAAACGGGACGAGCCAGCGCAGCCGCGCAGCCGCCCCTCTACGGTGGTACGTCATCTGTCGGCTCCTTAATAGGGGCTGGCGGTCGGGCGAACGATGATCTCGCTAAGGTCAACTCCAGCGGGTTGATCGACGGCGAACCCAACCGCTTCGGCAATCGCCTGGGCCGGCAAGGCGATGGTTCGAAAGTCTGCCATCATTGCTTTTGCCGAACTATCGGTGATCGTATCGGCCAGTTCCGATTCGGTTACGCCGGGCGAAACCACCGTGACGCGAATATCGGTATGCTCCTGCCGCAGCCCTTCGGAAATCGCCAGTACGGCGTATTTTGTTGCGCAATAGACCCCCGCCTTCGGGAATACTGCATGACCGGCAATCGAGGCAATATTGATGATCTGGCCCGTTTTCTGTTCCTGCATCACCGGCAGGGCAGCAGCGACACCATGCAACACGCCCCGGATGTTGACATCGATCATCTGGTTCCATTCGTCGATCTTATAGGCGTTGAAGGGCGATAGTGGCATGATCCCAGCGTTATTGACGATGACATCAAGCCGCCCAAACTCGGCCACCGCCGCCTGCACAAAGGCTTCAACACTGGTGAGATCGGTCACATCGAGCGGCTGCACCAGCACTGTTCCCCCCGCGGCGCGGATGTCCGCCGCCAAAGCTTCCAGCCGGTCGGCGCGCCGTGCCCCAATCACCACCCGCGCGCCGCGCGCGGCCAAATGCTTGGCCGTCGCCGCGCCGATCCCGCTGCTCGCGCCGGTGATGGCGATCACTTTTCCTTGCCCATTTGCCATAATCTCTCTCCATTTTTCCCCAGGGCATCTGCGCTCTGGCGTGAGAGAAATCTAAGGCTTCCGGCGAAACCGACGGTAGATCAGCCCGCCGTCTTTCTTGCACGATCCTACAAAGTGACAACCCCGGCGGGGGCATTGCGCAGACGGTCGGTATCGCGCCGGGGCGGGGCACCGAACAGACGGCGATACTCGCGGCTGAACTGCGACGGGCTTTCATAGCCGACGCTAAACCCCGCCGAGGCGGCATCCATTCCCTCCGCCAGAATCAGCCGCCGCGCTTCTTGTAAGCGAATATGCTTCTGATATTGCAGCGGACTCATCTGGGTCATTTGCTTGAAGTAGAGGTGCAGGGCCGAGGGACTCATCCCCGCCGCGTCCGCCACCTCGGCAACCCGCAGCGGGTCGCGGTAATTGGCTTTGATCCAACCAATAGCCCGGCTGATCCGCGCGTCCCGGCTACCGGGCCGCGCCAGCCGCCGCAGCCGCGCCCCCTGCGGCCCAGTCAGCAGTCGATACAAAAGCTCCCGCTCGATCAACGGCCCCAGCACCGGCTGATCCGCAGGCCGGTCCAGCAGACCAAGCAACCGCAGGAAAGCGTCCTGCAACGGCGCGGTCACCGGGCTAAGAAATGCCCCGATGCCCGTCTCGCCCCCATCTCCCTCACGCGTGCCAAGCGCGAATAGCAGATCGTTGATGCCGTAAAGATCGAGATCAAACCGCAGGCACAAATAGGGTTGCTCCGGCGTTGCCTGGATCACCTGACCGGTGAGCGCCAGATCGACGGAAACGACGAAATAGGTCGCGGCATCATACAGAAAAACCTCGGTCCCCAGCATAACGCGCTTCGCGCCTTGCACGATCAGGCAGACGGCCGGCTTATGCAGCACCGGCACACTATCGGTCGGCCCCTGCGCCCGAAAAATCGTTAGGTTCGGCAGCGCGGTCGCCGCAATCCCATCGCTCGGCATATGGCGCAGCGTGGCCGCGATCAAACCCTGGGTCAGCGTCGCATCGTGCATGATGCCCCTCCTTGTTCCGCAGGGGTAAGAATAGGGAGGGACGACGATAAACGCACGCCCGCTGCGCCGGTTTTAGCGGAACCGACAAGGTTTCTGGAGAATCAGGCAAGCGCGGCCCCGTCTTCGTCCAGCAAGGTTCCGAAAAGGTGAGTCGAGACGCGCTGCTGCGCCTATGCTATGGGGAAAGGGATACGGGTTTCGATGGTTTGGGAGCGTTGGCACGTGCTTTCTTCGACGTCTCGGATGATACGGCTTCGGTCGGCGCTGGCCGTCCTGCTGCTGGGGCCGGCGCTTTCGGCCTGTGCCCAGACCTCGCCAGCCGCGCGGCCCCTTGCCGCAGAACCGCCTGTGGTGCAGGTCCAAAGCGCGCTAGGGGCTTATCTTGCCAGCAGCAGCGCCGCCAATAGCGGCGATTATGCCGCCGCCGCCGATCTATCGGTGCAGGCGCTGGCGGCTGATCCCGATAATCTGGACCTTATGCGTCGGGCCTTCGTCTTCGTCACCGGCGAGGGGCGGATCGAACAATCGGTGCAATTGGCCCGCCGCCTGATCGCCCGCGACCCTGGCTTTCCGCTAGCGCAAATGGTTCTGGCCTTCGAGGATGTCGGCGCAGGTCGCCTGGCCGACGCCGAAACGCGGATCGCCGCCCTGCCCCGGTCGGGGGTTAATAATCTCCTACTACCCGTGGTCGGGGCCTGGATCGCCGCCGCCCAAGGCAAGTGGGACGGGGCGCAAGCCTCGCTGAAGCCGCTGGCCGATATTTCGCCCCTCGCGGGTCTTTACGATTACCACACGGCGCTGATCGCCCTGCGCAAGGGCGATCGGGGAGAGGCGGAAGCCGCCATCGAAGCACTGCTAAAGGCCGATGAAACCCCGCCGCTGCGGATCGTCGAACTGGCCGGGGCGTTTTTCGAGAGCATCGGCACGCCCGACCGCGCCAAAGCCCTGTACGATGCCTATCAGGCGCGCAATCCGGATACACTGTATCTCACCCAAGCCTATCGCCGTCTGGCCGATAAAACCCCACCGCCGCGCCTCGCCCCGACCGATAAGGCGGGTTTGGCGGAAGCGCTGTTCGATGTTGCCTCGCTGATCCAACGGGAACGACAGGGGAATGAAACGGCCCTGATCTATACCCGTCTCGTTCTGCATCTGCGCCCAGATTTCCCGGCCGCTCAAATGCTGCTGGCGGAAATTCTGGAAAACCAGAACCGCGAGGCCGCCGCCATTGCAGTCTATCAAACCATCGGCCCCGACTCGCCCTTTCGTTGGGTGGCGCGGCTGCGCGTCGCAGGCAATAAGGATGCGATGGGCGATACCGAGGCGGCGCTGGCCGACCTGAAGCAAATGGCCCTGGAGCGGCCGGAGCGCGATGATGCTTTGGGCTATGCCGGGGATCTACTGCGCCAGCACAGCCGCTTTTCCGAAGCGGTCACGCTGTATGACAGCGCCGTTGCGCGCGTTCCGAAAATCGAGCGGCGTCATGCTTCCTTGCTGTTCAACCGCGCCATTGCGCTAGAACGGTCCGGTCAAGTGGACCGCGCCATTGAAGATTTGCAGCGCGCCCTGAGCCTGGAGCCGGATCAGCCCTATATCCTCAACTACCTCGGCTATACCTGGGTCGATCAGGGAAAGAACCTGGAACAGGGCCGCAAGATGTTGGAAAAGGCCGTAGAACTGCGGCCCCGCGATGGGGCGATTGTCGATAGTCTCGGCTGGGCCTTCTATCGCCTAGGAGATCTGCCGCGGGCCGTCCGCTGGCTGGAACGGGCGGTCGAACTGAAACCCGGCGATCCAACGATCAACGACCATTTGGGCGATGCCTATTGGCGCACCAACCGCCAGCGGGAAGCGCGCTTCCAATGGGAACGCGCCCTGCGCCTATCGCCGGAACCCAAAGATATTCCCCTGATCGAACAGAAGCTGAAGCAGGGCCTGCCAACACCGTGACCCTGCTGCGATCGGAACCGCTAACCGCCCTGGCCCCCGCCAAGGTTAACCTTTATCTGCGCGTGCTGGGCCAACAGGAGGATGGCTATCACCGGCTCGACTCGTTGGTCGGGTTTACCGAAATCGGCGACCGCGTGACCGTCGCCCCGGCGGAGACGGTGACCCTTGATCTATCCGGCCCGTTCGGGGCGGCCCTGCGCCCGCTGCCGCCAGAAGATAATCTCGCCGTTCGGGCGGCGCTGGCCTTGCGCGCCGCCGCCGGGCGACCCGATTTGGGCGCGGCCCTGCATCTTGAAAAGCATCTGCCCGTCGCCTCTGGCATCGGCGGTGGATCGGCGGATGCCGCCGCCGCGCTACGGCTGCTGGTCAAACTGTGGGGGTTGGACGCCGCAACGCTGCCGCTGGCCGATATCGCCGCCCGCCTGGGGGCCGATGTGCCGATGTGCCTGCTGGGGCAAAGCGCGCGCGTCGGTGGGATTGGGGAGACGCTAACGCCGATCCGCCTGCCGCGCGTGCCCCTCGTGTTGGTCAATCCCGGCGTTCCCATCGCAACGAAAGCCGCTTTTGCCGACCGCCGGGGCGATTTTTCCTTACCGCTCTTGGCTCTGCCCGCGCTGACCAGCCCGGAGACACTGGCCGACCTGGTGCAACGCGGCGGTAACGATTTAACCCGCCCAGCCCTCGGCCTGGCTCCGGTGATTGGCGAGGTGTTGAAGGCGCTGCGGGCCATGCCGGGCTGCCACGCCGCCGCCCTATCCGGAAGCGGGGCCACCTGCTTTGGCCTGTTCAGCACCCGCGACGCCCGAACCGATGCCGCCGCGCGGATTAAGACCGCCCATCCCGACTGGTGGGTTGCCGGAACCTGGCTGGGCGGCTAACTCGGCCTGATTGGAGAATGGCCGCCCCTGCTCGGCGCGATCCGTCATACGCATCGAACCTTGGTATTCGCGCAACATTCTTGCTAGTCTGCTGGGCATGAATGGAAAATTGCGTCTGGTCAGCCGGGGCCTCTGGACCCTGGCCGGGGTGATCGGCGGGGCAAGCCTCGGCCTGATGGCCGCATCGCTGGGCGGAGGCGAGCCGACTGCGCCGCCCGGATCGGCGGCCCCGACGCGCTTTATCCTCGCCCCGGACGCTCTCGATCCGCCGCTGCCGCTCACGGCGCTCGCCCTGCCTCCCGTCTCGGTCCCGCCTCCCGTGCCGGTGCCAATCCCAGAAGCCTTCGGCCCCACGCCGCAGCCGCTGGCATCTCCTGCGCCGCCGCTGGAGCCTGTTGCCCCCACCGCGCAAGCGGCAGCCTCTCCCCCTGCGGCGAAGCCCCTACCCCGTCCGGCTGCACCCAAACCAGAGAACGCCGCGCCCGCGCCGACCCTGGCCGCCGAGACTATCCTGATTTCGGTTGCCGACCGCCGCCTGCGCGTGACGCTGGCCGATGGCAGCAGTCGCAGTTTTCCGATCGCCGTTGGCCGGTCGCGCGACCTGATCCCCATTGGCACGACGGAAGTGACCCGCAAGCGCCGCGACCCCACCTGGGTTCCCACCCCGACCATGCGTCGTAAAGACCCGACCTTGCCAGCGTCGGTCCCACCCGGCCCCCGCAATCCGATGGGGCGTTATGCCCTGGATCTCGGCTGGACCTATTACCGCATTCACGGCACCAACGAGCCGGAGAGCATTGGGCGCGCCGCATCCTCCGGCTGTTTCCGGATGCTGCCAAAAGACATTGAAGCCGTATACGCCCTGGTTGGCGTGGGCACCCGCGTCACGGTGATCGAAGGGCGGCTTCCGAAGCTTCCCGATCCATCCCCGCCCTTGCCCGAAACCAAGGCCCTCTAGCCCCCGCCCCCGATCTTAGCAACCGGCCCGCGGTTTCAAGGATGAATCCTGCCGATAACGCGGATCGTATCGGCCACAACCTCGACAACAATTCCCTCCCCGGACGCTGGCGCAAGGCCCGTCAAGGCCCCGATATTCACCTGATGCGTCGTGACCACTAGCGCCACCGGCCCGCGCCAATCGGCGAGAAGGCGGCGCGCGGCAGCCGTTTGTGCGGCACTCTCCGTCCTGTCATTAAAGAAGGAATTGAAGGCGACTTCGTCGCGCTTCCGCCCCGGAAACGCCAATTCGGCAGTATCACGGGCGCGGCACCATTGCGAGGTTAGCACGGCACCAACCGCGATCGCGCGGGACCGAAACGCCTCGCCAATGCGCCGCGACTGCGCCCGACCTGCATCGTCGAGGTTCCGCTGCGTCTCGCACGCGCCGATGCGCATTCCGGCTGGATCGCCAACGCCGGGCGCATTGGCATGACGGAAAAGCACGATGCCCCCCTGTTTAAGGGCCGCCCAGGCCGCATCCTCGGAGGCCATTGCCGGGCCAGCCCCCAGTCCCCCCAGGCAAACCGCCACGGCTAGCCCCCGCACAATCCAGCGAATAAAGGGCACGATCATCGGCGCACCAGCCCCCAACCGATCCAGTCGCATTCTCCTATTCCCCCTCCTTGGGTTCCTAAGCCAGAAAGGCTTGGGTGCCATCGCCCCCCGGTCAAGGGGGGAGAGTTTCAGGCTGAGGGCCGTCGGTGGGGCCTAGGCCTAGCCCTGCGGTGTGGTCAGTAAGGTTAGCAGCGCCACCGCCCGGTCCGGACCGAAATCCTCCACCAGCCCCGCGTGGGCAGTCTGCCAGATATGGCACCCGGCAACGAAAAGGCGGCGACCCGCGTCGGTTGCCTCCGGCTGTTTAATCCGCCGATCGGTTGCAGCGGCGGTCAGGGTCAGCAGCTCGCGCCGAGCCAGCGGCTGCAAAGCGCGGGTTAGGCTGCTAGCATCCATCGCCAGCGCGTCTGCCAGCCCTTGTACCGACCAATGCTTGCCGCGGTCGCGCGCCCAGCACAGGTGCCCCAGAATGGCAAATTGCGTGGCGGTCAAGGCCAAAGGTTCGAGCGCGCGATCAAGCGTCGCGGTCATCCGCCGCGCGGTCTTGCGCAAATGCAGGACCAGACAATCGTTGAGGCTGCGGTAATCAGGATCGGTCATGCTCTAGTCTTGCGCGGGATTGACGCTTCTGGAAAGCTGCGTCATGATAGCTGCATATGCAGCTAATTACGAGTCAAACCATGACCAGCCCCACGTTCGCCCCACTGCCGCCCGATGTAACCCAGTTCAGCGGGCTTGAAATTTTGCAGAAAATGATCGCGGGCGACTTACCCGCGCCGCCGATGGCGCAGGTGATGGGTCTGCGTCCGGTTTTGGCGGAACGGGGACGGGTGATGTTTTTATCGACCCCGCGGGCTGAATTTCTAAACCCAATGGGCACCGTACACGGCGGCTATGCCATGACCTTGCTCGATACCGCCCTCGCGTGTGCCGTTCATTCCACCCTGGCGGTTGGTCAGACCTATACCACCTTAGAAGTGAAAGCGAATTTCGTGCGGGCCATTCTGCCAGACATGGGGGAGCTGACCGTCGAGGCAACTATTCTGTCTGCCGGACGCCGGATCGGCACCTCCGACGCGAAAATTACCGACGCACAGGGCCGCCTGCTGGCGCATGGCAGCACGACCTGCCTGATTTTCGGCGGTGAGTGACGTCCAATCCGCCCCGAACAGGTGACAAAGACGGTACCACCGTATCACACATCTTCCCCCTCGATTGCTCAGGCTTTACTCTTATTTTAAGGAATCGGGGCAGGATGACGGGACGATGGCGAGCTTCTGGCACCGATTGGTGAATTTTTTCATGGTCGAGGATCGGGTGCCCCCGCCGCCCCGGTTGCGGCAGGTGGATTCATGCGCAAGCTGCCGCCACTGGGTGGCCCCAGATAAGATCACGGCGAAAATCGTTCCCTCCCCCCGTGCCATTCAGTGGGCGCAAGATAATGGTTATGGGCGGTGCACCGCGAAGCCGACCAAAAACCAAGGGCAGGAGCGCGGCGATACCAAGCGCTTCACGCTGCCAACCGATGGCTGCGGCCAGTTCCAAAAGTCAGTCGGCACTGCACTCTGACCCCAGAAAAAACTTTTTGCTGTTGCCCTGTCACAACAGTCGAATTTCGGCCATGATCGGCGGCAAAAGTTTTCGGGATTTCGCCGTCAGGGGTTTATCGGGCCAGCCCGGCCCCCTATGTCCCTGATGCGCATCAACGACCAACAACGGTTAAAGCCATGACCCAATCCCTGCCCCTTCTTTCCCGCTCCTCCTCTCCGTTGCGGCGCGCGGTTGCCGTGGCGGGGCTGGCGCTGGCCGTCACCGGCGCACCGCTGCTGACCCCGGCCCTTGCCCCCGTTGCCCAGGCCCGCAGTGCGCCGGATAGTTTTGCCGATATGGCGGAACGGCTACTGCCGTCGGTGGTAAATGTTTATTCGACCCAGATCAGCAAGCCCGCTGCCCGCCAAGGCGGCAATGGGGCCGAACCGGATTTCCAACTGCCTCCCGGCTCGCCGTTCGAGCAATTCTTCCGCGAGTTTATGAACCGCCAGCGTGGCCCGAACCAGGCCCCGCGTCGGCAAACCTCACTCGGATCAGGGTTCATCATCGATCCGACCGGTTATATCGTAACCAATAATCACGTGATCGACGGAGCTGATGAGATCAGCGTCAAGCTGCATGATAATTCCGAACTGTCAGCCAAACTGATTGGCCGCGACCCAAAGACCGACCTGGCTCTGCTGAAGGTCGAGACGAGCAAGCCCCTGCCCGCCGTGCAGTTCGGCGATAGCGATAAGGCGCGCATTGGCGATTGGGTGATGGCCATTGGCAATCCCTTCGGCCTGGGCGGAACGGTAACGGCGGGTATTCTATCGGCCCGCAATCGGTCCACCGGCGGCGCTTACGATGATTTCCTGCAAACCGATGCCTCAATCAACCGCGGCAATTCTGGCGGCCCGATGTTCGATATGGAGGGCCGGGTCATTGGGGTTAACTCCGCGATTCTGTCACCGAACGGCGGCAGCGTCGGCATTGGCTTTGCCATTTCCTCGAACCTCGCCCGCCCGGTGATCGAACAATTGAAAAACGGTGGCGCGGTGAAGCGCGGTTGGCTCGGCGTTAAGATTCAGCGGATCGATGATGATGTCGCCAGCGGCTTCGGGTTGGATAAGGCGCGCGGTGCCCTGGTCAGCGCCGTGACTGAGAATAGCCCGGCGGCCAAAGCCCAGGTGAAGCAAGGCGACGTTATTCTGAAGTTCGACGGCAAAGACGTCAGCGAATCCGATCGACTGCCGCGCATCGTAGCCGATACGCCGATCGGCAAGCCGGTCGACGTGATCGTCTGGCGCAATAAGAAGGAAGTGCCGCTGAAAGTCACCGTCGGGGAGTTGAAGGACGATGAGGTCGCCGCCGCGACCGACCCGAAAGAACCGTCTAGCGCCGGTCCGGCGGTCGCCGTGCGCGGCATGGGCCTGTCGGTTCAAGGGATTGACGCCGCTACACGGGAAAAATTCGGTCTGCCGGAAAATCAGGCCGGTCTGGTCGTGACCGATGTCGCCAGCGATAGCAGCGCGTTCGAGAAAGGGCTGCGCCCCGGCGATGTGGTGACCGAGGTCAATCAGGAAGAGGTGAAAACCCCCGCCGATCTGACCGCCAAAATCGCTGCCGCCCGCGACGCCAAACGCAAGACCGTCCTGTTTACGCTGGTCAGCAAAGGCGAAACCCGCTTCGTTGCCGTGCGGGTTGAATAATCCGCCGCAACACAGGACCTAGATGCGAAAAGAGCGCGCCGGAAACCGCCGCGCTCTTCAGCATTTTAGGGCGTAAGCTTACTTCGCGCGATAGACATCGTGGCAAGCACCACAGGCTTTGGCCGCATCGCCGAAGGCCGCCTTGATCCCATCGAGGTTCTTGGCCGTGGCGGCGACCACCAGATTATCAGCGGCGGTATTGAAAGCCCCGGCAATTCTGTCGAAACCCGCCGTATCGGTCCAGATTAGCGGCAGGGCTTTGGTGTCACCCTTATCGCTGCCGGCGGGGAAATTGGTTTTGGCTACTAGGCGCTTGCCGACGTCGGCCATGGCCTGCGCCGGGGCGAGGGCGGCGTCCGGTCCGGCCTTGCCATCGACTATGTTTTTCACTTCGCCGAGGCTTTTGCGCAGCGTCTGGAAGTCGTTCTTACGATTGGCGATCGCATCGCCCTGGGCCGAAGCCGCAACCGGGGCCAGCACTGCCAACGAGACGAGTGCCGCCGCAACGCGAGTAAAACCCTTCCCCATCTGCCTTTTCTCCTCAATGATCGGCACGAACCCTTCGAGCGCGCTCTTCGGCGGCTCGGTTAACAGTGTATCAGAAATTACGGCATAAATGCGCCGCCCACCGCCTTATTTCCGCCCCGCCTGTCTAGCCGATGCCATTGGCCTATGGCAGCGCTATGCCGATGCGCGCTTTTTAGCGGGAGGGAGTCTTATGCTGGCGATGCCGCCGTCCCCTGCGCCACTCATCGATCTTACGGACCTCCCCGAAACTCAAGCCTTTGGGCCGATTAC
>CAZNVY010000051.1:20746-23353 GCA_964576605.1 uncultured Elstera sp.
ATGGCCTGCCCGGCTGGCGGATGGGGGCGGGCCGGGTCTGGCGTGATCTCTGTTCCTCGGACCTTCCACCCGGTCTTGCCTTGTGGCGAAGCGCCGCAGAGGGGTTTCTATCAACAGCGGTGCAAGCGGTCGGAACGCTTGGGGGATCCTGGCGTGCCGCCGAGGGGGGGGATGCCCGGCTGGCCCAGCTCGCCTGCGGGGGGCAGGTTGCCTATATCGACCGCAACGGGGGCATCGGACGCGCAGAAACCCCACCGCCGGGGGTCTTGGTGCTGCATTTCGATCTGCCGGTGCCGGACCGCTCGGTGTGGGTTGGATACGGCCAACGGGGGGGCCAACGCGACCGGGCCGCCTTAACCCTGACCTTGAACAAAGGCCGATGCCAAACCCTGCGGCTCATTCGCCGCTGGGGCCTGGCCCCGCCGGAACGATGGACTGCGGCAGAGGACGCCTGCCGCGACCTGCCACTCACGGCCCTATCGGCCCGACTGCGCGATTTGGCGGCGGGCGAGGCCCTGGGCCTGCTGTTGGCCCGCCACACGGCCCCCTTCGCGCCGGGGACAGAATGAGCGACGGGTTCCTTCTCAACGGTCGGCCTGTCCGATCCGCCGGATCTGCCCCCAACTCTGGGGCCGACACGGCGGCCCAGGTTCTGCGGGAAGTTTTCGGCCTAACCGGAGTGAAAATCGGCTGCGGCAGCGGCGATTGCGGGGCCTGTACCATCCTGATTGACGGCAGCCCATCCCTGGCCTGCCTCACGCCGCTCGCCCGCTTAACCGGACGCGCGGTGACCACCATCGAAGGGGTGCCTGCCGACCGGCTGGCACAAATCGGGACGGCCCTCCTAAGGGCGGGGGCGATCCAATGTGGCTTTTGTACGCCAGGCCTCGTGCTAACCCTGAGCAGCCTTCTCAGCCAAACGCCACCACCCGACCCCGCCGCCCAACAGGCCGCGCTGAACGGCCACCTCTGCCGCTGCACGGGCTATGCCGCCTTTCAGCGGGTTCTGGCGCATCTGTTTGAGGAGCAGCCGCTGCCCGTGGGGGGCGATGGGATCGGACAAAGTCCGGTGCGCCGCGATGGTTGGGCGAAACTGACCGGAAACGCGCTGTTTGCCGCAGATAGCGCCCCCACCGGGGCCTTGCATCTGCGGGTTCTGCGCGCCCCTTACGCCCCGGCGGCCTTCCGACTGGGACTGCTCGATGCTGTCCGCGCGGCGCATCCCGATCTATACCTGCTGACCGCCGCCGATATTCCAGGCGAAAACCGACATGGCGTGCATCCAGAGCATCGGGAGCAGCCGGTTCTAGCGATTGAGACAGTGGCTTTTGTCGGGGAGCCGGTGCTCGCGCTGGTCGGGCCTGCCGCCACCCTGGCCGCCGTAGCCGATGCCGATATTCCTATTACCTGGACCGCCTTACCCATCCCCAAACCCCAGCTGGTTACAGAACGCTGGGTTCAGCACGGGGTGCCCGATGCGCCCCCACCCGCCGGGGCCGTAACCGTCATCCGAACCGCCACGACGCCAAGCGTCGCGCAAGCGGCGCTGGAGCCAGAGGCTGGATGGGCCGAACCTTGGGGAGATGGCGGCGTCTCGATCACCGCCAGCAGCCAAGCCCCCCTCCTGGATCGGGAACAATTGGCGACGATCCTGGGGCTATCCGAAGATCAAATCCAGATCAAGACCCCGCCGGTGGGCGGTGGTTTTGGCGGGAAGCTCGACCTATCGGTCCAGCCACTGCTAGCGGTTGCGGCCTTGCGGACAGGACAGGCGGTGCGTTGGACCTATTCCCGCACCGAAAGCCTAGCCGTGACACCGAAGCGCCACCCCAGCCGGGGGCGCGTGGCGGTGACCGCCAACCCTAATGGCGATCTTCTCGCCATCGATCTTGCGATGGATTTAATCGGCGGGGCCTATGCGTCCTGGGGACGCACAGTGGTGGACCGGGTGCCGATCCACGGTGGCGGCCCCTATCGCTTGCCAGCCTATCGCGGCGGGGCGCGCGGCTGGCGGACCGCGAATATTCCGAAAGGGGCCTTTCGCGGTTTCGGTGTTCCCCAGGCGGCCTTGCTGCTAGAACCGGCCTTGGACCAGCTGGCCGCCCGCTTGGGCATCGACCCGCTCGATTTCCGTCGCCAGAATGCCCTCCGCCCCGGTGATCGTACGGTTACCGGACAAAGGCTTGAGGCGAGCGTCGGCCTATTGGCCTGCCTCGATGCCCTAACCCCGGCCTGGCGCGCCGCCCGCGCGGCAGCCGAGGTCGATCGTTGCGGTCCGATCAAACGCGGCGTCGGTCTCGCCTGCCTCTGGTATGGTATCGGTAATACCAGCCAACCAAACCCATCCTGGGCAGAGGTGCACCGCGCCGTCGATGGGATGTGGGAAGTCCGAACCGGGGCGATCGATATTGGCCAGGGAAGCGATACCATCCTCGCCCAGATTGCCGCTGCAAGTTTGACCGTGCCGCTAGCGCACATCCGCCTGAAGACCGGACCAACCGACCAAGTGCCGGACGGCGGCAAAACCTCGGCCTCGCGCCAGAGTTTCATCACGGGGGAGGCCGTGCGCCGGGCGGCAGAGGCGGCAAAAGCCGATCCCGACGGGCG
>CAZNVY010000051.1:23376-24729 GCA_964576605.1 uncultured Elstera sp.
GGGGCCAGGCGGGTTTCGATCCGCCGACCAGCCCGCTCGATGCTAACGGCCAGGGCAGCCCCTATGCCGCTTATGCTTTCGGTGCCCAAATGGCGGAAGTAACGGTCGATACCGAAACCGGCGAGGTCCGAGTGCATCGTATCACCGCCGCCCACGACGTGGGGCGCGTGCTGAACCGCCAGGGTGTGGAAGGGCAGATCGCGGGGGGGATTCTCCAGGGCCTGGGGATGGCCTTGTTCGAGCAGTTCGACCCAGAAACCACGCATGGGTTCTGGAATTATCAACTGCCGAGCTTGTCAGACGCGCCAGAGATCGTCTGCCATCTGATCGAAAGCCCGCATCCCTTGGGGCCGTTCGGGGCGAAAGGGATCGGCGAACCGGCGCTTATCGCCACGGCCCCGGCCATTCTGAACGCCATCGGCCATGCCTGCGGGGTTTGGCCCGACCAAGTGCCCGTCACCCCTGCCCGGCTGCGAGGGCTGCTATACCCATAAAACCGATGTTATTTGTGAAATTAGATTGACTCCTCCTTAGGAAAGCCCTACCTGTGAATAAACTAATTCGCAATTCCACGATGGGATTGTAAAAAGGAAGGGTCGATGCACAGCTTGCCGATTTTTCTGTCGCTGAACCAGCGCGACGCCCTGATCGTCGGCGGCGGCGAAGCCGCGACGCAGAAATTGCGCCTGCTAAAACGCACGGGCGCACGCATCACGGTAATCGCCAAGAACCCTTCCGCCGAAATCGAAGCGGCGGCAGTGACGGACGAGATTCTGCTGCTACGCCGCGCCTTTCGGCTCGACGATATCCGCAATCAGGCGGTGATTTTCGCCGCCACCGGCGACGATGTTGAAGACGCCGAAATCTCGCGCCGCGCCCAGGATGTCGGCGTGCCGGTGAATATTGTCGATGGGCCGGCGCTTTCCTCCTTCCTGATGCCCGCGATTGTGGACCGCGACCCGGTGCTGGTTGCCATCGGCACCGGCGGAACCGCCCCAATCCTCGCCCGGCGGCTGCGGGAACAATTGGAACGGCTGTTGCCCGCCCGGCTGGGCTGGTTGGCGCGATTTCTGGAAAAATGGAAAGCCCCGATCCGGGAGCAAGTAACCGATGCCGCCACCCGCCGCCGGGTACTAGAGCAGCTTTCCGATGGGCTAATTGCTGATCTGGTCCTGAATGGTGCCGAGGATGCCGCCGACACCGCGACGGCTCGGCTGCTTGAAACAGGCCAGGTCGAACGTGGCTCGGTCGCCCTGGTCGGGGCCGGCCCAGGCGATCCCGAACTGTTAACGCTGAAGGCGCTGCGCGCCGGCTCGGACGCCGCTATCGGTTTGTGTGAGGAACTCGGGGCAC
>CAZNVY010000052.1:0-3795 GCA_964576605.1 uncultured Elstera sp.
GACCACACGGGTAAAGCGGGCGATGAAACGGCCCCAGGCTTTTTCTTCCCCCGCCACCAGGGCGGCTTGGTCGAAATCGGCATCCAACTCGGTTTTGCGCAAGCTCACCCGAACATCCTTTCTGATGTTCTATAGGCGGGCAGGCGGTGCGGTATCCCCCCACCAGAGGCGATTTTGTCGGAGGTTTTCAGGCATCAGTATAAAAAACGTGCCCGGATCGTCCCCTCGATGGCTTGTAGGTCCTGAAGCAGGGCCGCTTCGTCCCCCACCCCTTCGACATCGACCACCACAAACCCAACTTCTGGATCGGTCTGCAGGTATTGTGCTGCAATATTCAGATGGCTTTGCGAGAAAATCTCATTCACCCGACGCAGGACACCCGGCACATTGGCGTGAATATGGAGAAAGCGCCGCGTGTCCCTGGTCTTAACAGGTAGCGAGACTTCAACGAAATTCACGGCTCCGACTGTAGAACCATTGTCGGAATATTTGATAAGCTTTTCGGCAACTTCGAGGCCGATATTGGCTTGCGCCTCTTGCGTGGAGCCGCCGATATGTGGCGTTAGGATGACGTTATCGAGGCCGCGCAATGGGCTAACGAATTCCTCGTCATTGGCAGCCGGCTCTTTCGGGAAGACATCGATCGCGGCCCCCAGCAGATGGCCGCTTTTCAGCCCCTCGGCCAGGGCCTCGATATCGACGACGCTGCCGCGCGAGGCGTTGATAAGGTAGCTACCGGGCTTCATCGCCCGGACAGCCGCCGCCCCAAACATATTTTTCGTCTGCGGGGTGGAGGGGACGTGCAGACTAACCACATCGGCGACGCCCAGAAGCTCGTCCAAGCTGGTGCAGGGGCGGGCATTACCGAGGGCTAGTTTCTTTTCGATATCGAAGAATCGAACCTGCATCCCCATTGCCTCGGCCAAAACCGATAGTTGAGAGCCGATGTGACCATACCCAACCAACCCTAGAATTTTACCGCGCAATTCAAAGGAGTTCTTGGCCGACTTATCCCACAGCCCATCGTGGCAGGCGCGGGATTTTTCTGGGATGCGGCGCAGCAGCATGATGATTTCGCCGATGACCAGTTCCGCCACCGAGCGGGTGTTGGAATAGGGGGCGTTGAAGACCGGAATCCCCGCCTTGCGTGCGCTGTTTAGGGCCACCTGATTGGTGCCGATGCAAAAGCAGCCAATGCCCATCAGCCGATTGGCAGCGGCCAGAACCTTATCGGTGATCCGTGTGCGCGAGCGGATGCCCAAAAGATGCACGCCCTGGATCCGCTCGATCAGTTCCGCCTCGTCCAGTGCAACTTTCAACTGTTCGATCTGCGTGTAGCCATTGCGCCGTAATTCTTCGACGGCGGTATCGTGAACGCCTTCCAGCAGTAGAATGCGGATCTTGTCTTTGGCAAGGGAGTGCCGGGTCATTCGTAAGAACCTTCCGTTAACGGCGGTTTCAGTCAAGCAGACGTTATTGAACCGAATGCCGCCCGCGCCAATTGCGTTTTTTGCTGAACACCCCGGCGCGGCGGTAAGTTTCGATCAGATGCCAGGGGCGATCTCGCTGGCCGTATAGCCTTGTAGGAACAGCAGACCGGTGAGATCGGAGTGGGTAAGCGCCAGTTTCGCCGCCGTCGCAACAATGGGTTTAGCGCGGAAAGCCACCCCAAAGCCGGCGACCGACAGCATATCGAGATCATTCGCCCCATCGCCGACCGCCACGGTCGCGGAGAGGGGAATGCCAAGATCGGCGGCCGCGCCTTCCAGCGTCTGGCGCTTGGCGGCGCGGTCGAAGATCGGATCGATCAGGCGGCCCGTCAGGCGGGTGCCATCGGCGGCAATTTCCAGATGATTGCAGTGCACCTCGTGGCAGCCCAGGTCGTCGGCAACCGGATGGGCGAAATAGCCGAAGCCGCCGGTCGCAATCACGCAGCGGCTACCATGGGCGGCCATGGTCGCGATCAGGCTTTTCGCACCGGGCATCACTCGGATGCGGGCCGCGCAGGTTTCCATAATGCTTAACGGAAGATCGGTCAGCAGGGCCACCCGCTCCCGCACGCTTTGGGCGAAATCCACTTCGCCGCGCATGGATTTTTCGGTAATCGCGGCGATCTGCAGGCCGATGCCGATTTCGGCGGCCAGATCGTCTAGCATTTCGTTTTCAATCAGGGTCGATTCCATATCGGCGACCAACAGGCGTTTGCGCCGCCCGTCGGTTTCGACCAGATTGGCGTCGATGGGGGCATTGCCCAGGGCCGCGCGGACGGCGGCCAGATCAATGGCAGCGTCGGCGGCAAGCTCGGCGGCAACCTCCGGGAACAGCCAGCGTGCGGCCTCGGCGGGCAGACCGGCGGCAGCGGCAGCGGTGGCGACCAGATCGGCGGTCAAGGCGGGCGTCGTCGGGGCAGTGCTGAGGACCAGAGCGAAGGACATGGAAGACTCGTGATGCAGGGCGTCAAAAAGCGGCTCATCCTGGCGGGACCGACGGCGAGCGGCAAGTCTGCTCTTGCGCTTTCGGTGGCAGCGGCAACGGGCGCCGTGATCGTCAATGCCGATTCGATGCAGCTTTATCAGGAACTACGGCTGATTACCGCCCGCCCCAGCCGGGAGGAGGAGGCGCGCGCCCCCCACGCGCTTTATGGTCATCTTTCGACGGCGGCGGCGGCGACGGCGGAAAGCTGGCGGGCGCAGGTGGTGGACCTGCTTGATGGGCTGGGGGAGGCGCCCGCGCTGCTGGTCGGCGGCACCGGCCTTTATATGAAGGCGCTGATGGAAGGCTTTGCCGATATGCCCCAGGTGCCGCCCACGATCCGTGCGGAAGTGGCGGCCCTGCACGCGGCAGAGGGGGCGTTGGGCTTTCACGCCCGGCTCGCCGCCGTCGATCCTGCCAGCGCCGAACGGTTGCGCCCCTCGGACAGCCAGCGGGTCAAGCGCGCTTATGAAGTCTGGGCCGCGACCGGCACCCCCTTTAGCCGCTTCATCGACGCGCCGCGCTCTGGCCCGCCGGAGGGATATGAGTTTATTCCGGTGGTTCTGGCGCCGGACCGGGCGTGGCTCTATGAGCGGATCAATCGCCGGTTCGAGGCGATGATGGCGCAGGGGGCTTTAGAGGAGGTTGCGCAATTCGCAACCCTGCTGCCCGATCTGCCGCGCGATGCGCCCTTGCGAAAAGCTTTAGGCGTGCCAGAGTTGTTGGCGCATCTGCGCGGGGAAATCGCCCTGCCCGATGCCGTGACCCTCGCGCAAGCCGCCAGTCGTCAGTACGCCAAACGGCAAACCACTTGGTTTCGGCACCAGCTTTCCCAATCCCTTACCGTGAATCCGCAAGATTATGACCAAGCTATGCGTCAAATCTTGTCGATCATGTCCAAAACCAGCTTGACCGGCTGACCCAAGCCCGCATAGCGTCTGTTTCCCTGAAATTTCAGGCGGCTTCTTCCGTCCGGAGGAAGCCAGAGTTTTAACGAAGTGAGGAGTGTCATGAGCGACACGCGGGAGATGCTGACCGGAGCTGAAATCGTTTTGAAGGCGCTGAAGGACCAGGGCGTAGAAGTAATCTTCGGCTACCCTGGCGGCGCGGTCCTGCCGATTTATGACGCTCTTTTCCAGCAGAACGCGATTCGCCACATCCTCGTTCGGCACGAACAGGCAGCGGTACACGCGGCAGAAGGCTATGCCCGTTCGACCGGCAAAGTCGGCTGCGTGCTGGTCACCTCCGGCCCTGGCGCGACCAATGCCGTGACCGGCCTGACCGATGCCTTGATGGATTCGATCCCGCTGGTCTGCCTGACCG
>CAZNVY010000052.1:3805-21125 GCA_964576605.1 uncultured Elstera sp.
CAGGTGCCAACCCGTTTGATCGGCAATGATGCCTTCCAGGAATGCGACACCACGGGCATTACGCGCCCTTGCACCAAGCATAATTATTTGGTGAAGGACGTGAACAACCTCGCCCGCACGGTGCACGAGGCCTTCTATGTCGCCCGCAGCGGTCGCCCCGGCCCGGTGGTGATCGATCTGCCGAAAGACGTGCAGTTCGCAACCGGCCCCTATACGCCGCCGGATAGCGTGGCCCATAAAACCTATCGCCCGCGCCTGGATGCCGATCTGTCGGTGATCGACCGCGCGATCGATATGCTGGCGGCTGCCGACCGCCCGATCATCTATGGTGGGGGCGGTATCATCAATTCGGGCGATGAAGCCTCGACCCTACTGCGCGAGTTCGCCAAGCTCACCAACTTCCCGGTGACGCTAACCCTGATGGGCCTGGGGGCTTTCCCCGCCTCGGACAAGCAGTTCTTGGGCATGTTGGGAATGCATGGGACCTACGAATCGAACCTTGCCATGCATGGTTGCGACGTGATGTTCAACATCGGCGCGCGCTTTGATGATCGGGTCACAGGCCGTCTGAACGCCTTTTCGCCGAACTCCAAGAAAATCCATCTCGATATTGACCCCAGCTCGATCAATAAAACCGTGATGGTCGATCTGCCGGTGATTGGCGACGTGAAGACGGTGCTGAAAGCCCTGATCGCCCGTTGGAAAGAACGGGGGGTCAAGGCCCGCGACATCACCCCCTGGTGGGGCCAGATCACCGAGTGGCGCAAGCGCGATTCGCTGCGCTTTGGCACGAACGGCACTATTATTAAGCCGCAGCACGCCATTCGCCGCCTGTGGGAGCTTTCGCAGGGCCGCGAGACCTTTGTCACCACCGAAGTGGGGCAGCATCAAATGTGGGCGGCCCAGCATTTTGGCTTTGAAAGCCCGCGCCATTGGATGACCTCCGGCGGCCTTGGCACGATGGGCTATGGTCTGCCGTCGGCGATGGGCGTGCAGATCGCCCACCCCGATGCGCTGGTGGTGGATATTTCCGGCGAAGCCTCTGCCATGATGAATATTCAAGAAATGAGCACTCTCGTGCAGTACCGCTTGCCGGTGAAAGTGTTCATTCTGAACAATCAATATATGGGCATGGTGCGCCAGTGGCAGGAGTTGCTGCACGGCGGGCGCTATTCCGAAAGCTATTCCGAAGCCCTGCCGGATTTCGTGAAACTGGCAGAAGCTTTCGGCGCACGCGGCTTGCGGGCAACCGATACCGGCAATCTGGACGAGGTTCTGCGCGAGATGATCGCCCATCCCGGCCCGGTCATTGCTGATATCTGCGTCGATCAGAAAGAAAACTGCTTCCCGATGATCCCATCGGGCGCGGCGCATAACGAAATGCTGCTAGGGCCGGAAGATAAGGCCGATCCGGTTGCGACCGAAGAGGGGATGGTTCTGGTATAACCCCCTTCTTCGTCCGCCGACCTTCGTTTCGACCGATTTCTCGCAGGGTATCATGAAGCAACCGCAACCGATCAATCGCCACACGATCGCCGTGTTGGTGGATAACGAGCCGGGGATTCTGGCGCGCGTCGTCGGCCTGTTTTCCGGCCGAGGTTATAATATCGAAAGCCTGACCGTCGCGGAGGTGGAACAGGCGCAGCACTTGTCGCGCATCACGGTCGTGACCAGCGGCACCGAACAGGTGATCGAGCAGATCAAGGCCCAGCTTGGCCGCTTGGTGCCGGTGCATAAGGTTCACGATCTGACGGCGGAAGGCCCGCATGTGGAACGCGAACTGGCACTGGTGAAAGTGACGGGCACGGGCGATAAGCGCGTCGAATCGCTGCGCATCGCCGATGTCTTCCGCACGCGGGTGATCGATTCGACGACCGAGAGTTTCGTGTTTGAAATCACGGGCAGCCAAGAGAAGGTGAACGCCTTCATTGCCCTGATGACCCCGCTGGGGCTGGTCGAGGTCAGCCGCACTGGGATTGTCGCTATCTCGCGGGGAACCGCCGGGTTCTAGCCAACCGTCCTCAAGTCGCGCAACGCGCGATAGGACATACACAAACCGTCCTCAAGTAGCGCAACGCACGATAGGACAAACACAAACCGTCCTCAAGTAGCGCAACGCGCGATAGGACATACACAAACCGTCCTCAAGTAGCGCAACGCACGATAGGACATACAAAACCATCAACCAAGGAAGTTCTCCCATGCGCGTTTACTATGACCGCGACGCCGATGTGAACCTGATTAAAGGCAAGAAGATCGCCATCGTCGGCTACGGCAGCCAGGGCCACGCCCATGCTTTGAACCTCAAGGACAGCGGCGTGAAGGAAGTCATCATCGCCCTGCGTCCGGGGTCGGCGACGGCAGCGAAGGCCGAGGGCGCGGGGTTCCGCGTTCTGCCGCCGGATCAGGCCGCCAAAGAAGCCGATGTGGTTATGGTGCTGGCACCCGATGAACATCACGGCGCGCTCTACACGACCTTCCTGCGCGATAACATGAAGCAGGGTGCCGCCCTGGCCGTGGCGCATGGTTTCTCGGTCCATTTCGGCCTGATCGAACCGCGCCCGGACCTCGACGTGTTTATGATCGCCCCGAAAGGCCCCGGCCACACGGTGCGGTCGGAATACCTGAAGGGCGGCGGGGTGCCGACGCTCGTCGCCGTCTATCAGAACGCCTCGGGCAATGCGCTGGAGCTGGCGCTGTCCTACGGCTCGGCCAACGGCGGTGGCCGTGCGGGCATCATCGAAACCACCTTCAAGGAAGAATGCGAAACCGACCTGTTCGGCGAGCAGGCCGTGCTCTGCGGCGGTCTGACCGCGCTGATCCAGGCCGGGTTTGAAACCCTGGTGGAAGCCGGTTACGCGCCGGAAATGGCCTACTTCGAGTGCTTGCACGAAGTGAAGCTGATCGTGGACCTGATCTACGAAGGCGGCATGGCCAACATGCGCTATTCGATCTCCAACACCGCTGAATACGGCGATTACACGCGCGGCCCGCGCGTTGTGACGGCCGAAACCAAGGCGGAAATGAAGCGCATTCTGGACGACATTCAGTCGGGCCGCTTCGCCCGCGACTGGATGCTGGAAAACGCTGCGGGCGCCCCCAGCTTCAAGGCCCAGCGCCGCAACAATGCCGCCCATCCGATCGAAGAAGTCGGCGAAAAGCTGCGCGCGATGATGCCGTGGCTGAAGGCCAACCGTCTGGTCGATAAGACGAAGAACTAAGCTTTCGGCTCGTCTGGGCTGAGATGCGGAACCCCCGGTGCGCGAGTGCCGGGGGTTTTTGTTTATCAATTATAAGCTGTCTGTTATTCTAAGCTTAGGCATCAACGTTCATGAGTGGTTTAAAGTTATTTGGAGTAATCATGAGTAAAAAAGCCTTGGGGTTGTATGAATTTAAGGATTTCTTAAATGGCATGAGTGATCTGGATGTTATGAGAGTGGCGTTTTGTTATCAAATTGGCTCTACTTTTACAGTAATGTCGCTTATGGAGGATGATGTTGTCACGTATATATTATCCTGTGATACTGCGTATAGGTCGGATCGAGTTGAAACGGATATTAGTGCTGGGGAGAATTTTTCAAATAAATTAAAATTGTTAAAAGCGCAGACACTCGGAAATTTGATCAATATACTATCTAAAGGCGGTGTGCATGGAGATGATTTAGGTTATTTGAGATGGTTAAAGAAGAATAGAGATTATTTTGTTCATAGATTTTTCGAAAATCATGAATTTCCTGGAGACATGAATGATTCCGATCTTGTTTCTAGATATAGGAGGCTCTGTTATTTGGAGATTATTTTTTCCAGGGCATCTCAGAGAATGCCGAGGATTTTGCATAATGCAGGATTAATGGAAGTTATTAAAGCTGAGGGGGGGATTTTAGCTATTAATGTTGGGGCAGTTAGTGATTAGTTTGGATTTTTATTGATGTGATTTATGTAAAATTGCTTAAGCCTGAGAGGCCTACAATTCTACAGGCTTCCCCTCAAACCGCGCGACGTGAATCTCGTTTTCCCGTTTGCGCGCCTGGACAATATCGAAGCTATTCTGCATCCGCATGAGCGTATCCATCGAAACGCCGAAGGCCTTTTCGATGCGTAACGCCATTTCCGGGGACAGCGACGCGCGCTCGTTCACGAGGGCCGAGAGGGCAGGGCGGGTTATGCCGAGAATGCTGGCGGCACGGGTTACGGAAAGGCCAAGCGCCTCAATGATCTCGCTTTTAATGAAGCCGCCCGTATGGGTGGGGGTCTTTAGTCTAACGCCTTGCATAACAATAATCCTCCCAATCGGAAGGATGCCACACCTACTCAGCCTCGACCACCGGGTTCCCCAAGGGGCACGCCCCTTGGGCCGGGGAGCGGGGGTAGACCCCCGCGCGCGTCAGCGGAGTTAAGACCGCACCACCCCTTCCAACGGCTGATGATGCGGCGCCACGCGCAGGCTGGCCGGGTCGAAGGGCTGGCCCGCGAGGTCGCCGGCGAAGCCGTGGTTCATGTCGCGGTGGTGGGCCTCGTCGGCGCGGATGGTGATCACCACGTCGCGCAGGGTGGCATCGTCGGGCAGGCCCCAGTATTTTTTGGCGATCTCCGGCGCGGGGACGTTCGGCGTATGGCCTGCGTCGATTTCGGCCAGATAGCGCGTGTAACTCACCACGGCTTCTTCCTCGAAGTACCCGACCAGCCGGTGGGCGGTGCGGGCGCTGAGGAGATAGAGGCCGAAGAAGCCCAAGTAGAAGACCCATTGCACCCCTAGCACCACCAAGCGCTCGAACCAGCTTGGTTTGGCGATGGCGATGAAGGTCATTAGGTGCATCCGCTCGTTTTCGGCTTCGTCCATCAGGGTGCGAATCCAGCCGCGGTCGTCCTGCATCCGGCGCAGGCATTTAAGGTGCTGGAGTGTCGCGCCGACCATGCCCGGCACGGCCGCCACGGTTTCCAGCACAATCGCGCGGTTGCCGTAGCGCTTGGCGAAGAACGTATCGGCACCCCAGCGCAGAACCTTGGTGACGGCCAGGGCAAAGCGGTCGCCGACCCCGTGGGCGGGGTGGTGGAGGGTCAGATCGACGTCAGGCGTGGTCATGATGCGGTGCCTTTCGGGTAGGGTCGGCGTAGAACCTGAGGCCCATCTGCAAACTATCGCCGATGCGCCGGGCTTTCTCTTGCAAGCGGGCGGCGACGGCGGGCGGAAAGAGGGCGTCGGTCGTGTCCGACCAAAGAGCCAACCAGCGCCCAAACAGCTCAGGCGTGATCCGGTCGGCGTGAAGAAGATGCGCCTGCATAGGACGCCCATGATACCGGCCCGACAGTAACATGACCGACGACCAGAAGGCAGACAGTTTTCCCAGGTGGTGGGGCCAGTCGGCGATGGCGTCGTTGAAGATCGGGCCGAGGTCGGGATCCTGGCGCACGGCGGCGTAGAACCGGGTCACCAGACGCTCAAGATCGGCTTCGGTCAGGTCGGGGTCGGCAAGCATGGGACGCTCCAAAAGCGGTATATGAATTACCGTATTATTGACAATGTGCATCTGCAACTGAATTGCGTATTCTAGGGTTGAATGGCTGCCCCCCGAAAAACGCGCTAAAGCCCCAAATAGGCCTCCCGCACGCGCGGGTCGCGCAGCAGCGTCTGCCCTGTACCGCTGAGGGTGATGCGCCCGGTCTCCAGCACATAGGCCCGGTCGGCCAGGGCGAGCGAGGCGGCGACATTCTGTTCGACCAGAATGATCGTCATGCCCTGGTCTTTCAGACGGCGGATGATGCGGAAGACTTCCCCGACCATCGCGGGCGATAGGCCGAGGGACGGTTCGTCGAACATAATCAGGCGGGGCTGGCCCATCAGGCAGCGGGCTATCGCCAGCATTTGCTGTTCGCCGCCCGACAGGGTTCCGGCGGCTTGGTGCAGCCGTTCCTGCAAGCGCGGGAAGAGGTCCAGCATGGCGGCATAGGTTTCGTCGGCCAGGGCGCGGGCGCGCGGAATGACGGCGCCCATCAGCAGGTTTTCCCGCACGGATAGCGTGGGGAAGACTTGCCGCCCCTCGGCCACCTGACCGATGCCGAGATCGCAGATACGGTGACTGGGGCGGCCCGTAATCGTGTGCCCATCAAACCGTATCCGGCCCCCGCAGATCGGCAGAAGTCCGGCAATGGCGCGAATCAAGGTGGTTTTTCCGGCCCCATTGGTGCCGATAATCGTTGTAACTTCGCCACTCTCGACCGTGATCGAAACGTCGTCGAGCGCCAACGCATCCCCATAGGCGACCGACAGGGTATCAACGCTTAGGCTGCCCGCTTCTCTCACGGCACCGCTCCTTCCGGGATGTCGTGGCCCAGGTAGGTTTCGATCACGCGCGGATCGTTGGTCACTCGCGCCGGTGTGCCTTCGGCCAGCTTGCGGCCTTGATCCAGCACAATCACCTGTTCGGCCAGCGCCATCACGGCGCGCATCACATGTTCGATCAATAGGATCGTAATGCCGGTGCGGGCGTTCAGGTCGCGCAGGGTTGTTACCATCGCATCGGTCTCGGTCGGGCGGAGGCCCGCCATCACTTCATCGAGCAGCAGCAGTTGCGGCTGGGTCGCCAAGGCTTTCGCCACCTCTAACCGTTTACGATCGGGCAGGGTCAGGGAACCCGCGAGCTTATGGGCCTGCGGATCGAGACCAAGCAGTTCCAAGACGGTCAGCGCGTTGGCGCGGGCGACAGGGACGCTCTTTTCCCGGTGCAACGCGCCGACCAGCACATTTTCCAGCACCGACAGCCCGGCAAAGGGTTTCACGATCTGGAAGGTGCGGCCAATGCCCGCGGCGCAGATTTGGTCGGGGCGAAAGCCGGTCACATCGCGCCCGCCCAGGGTCACGCTGCCGCTATCAGGGGGGAAAACCCCGGCGATCAGATTGAAGCAGGTGGTTTTCCCGGCCCCATTCGGGCCGATCAGCGCCACGATCTTGCCCGCCGGAACGGTAAAACTAACGTCGCTGACGGCCAGCAGGCCGCGAAAGCGCTTGCTGAGGCCGTTCACGGTGAGGGAGAGGCTCATGGCGGCGTCTCCTCCCCCGTTTTGCCAGGGGGTAGAACCAGTCCAGCTTTGATCGCCAGCCACGGCCAAATGCCCGCCGGACGCAGCAGAATAATCAGCACCAGCGCCAGGCCATAGATCACCTGCTTGGTACCGGGTAGGGTAACACCCAGGGCTTCCAGCAGCAGATTGGCCCCCTCGCCAATCGGGGTGAGCAGCATCGCACCCAGAATCGGCCCGAAGACCGTGCCGATGCCACCGACAATGGGACCAAGCAGAATTTCGATCGATCGACCCATCGAGAAAATTTGATCGGGGAATAGGTTATTGTAATAGAAAGCGTAGAAGACGCCGCCAACGGCGGTCATCCCGGCAGAAAGTCCCACGGCCAGCAGCTTCACCCGCAGCAGCGGGATGCCGAGGGCGGCGGCGGCATCCGGGTTCTCGCGCAGGGCCAGCCAGAAATAGCCGAGGCGCGTGCGCGTCACGATCCGGCAGAGGGCGAGCGCACCGAGGGCCAGCACCAGCATCGTATAATAATAAAGCTCCGGCGCGCCGCGCAGCGCCCAAAGGTTATTTCCGCCGCTGACCACCGGCAGGAACAGCCCGCCCGATCCACCGACCGAGGTAATGTGATCGAAGGCAACGCGGGTAAATTCGGCGCAGGCAATCGTCAGCAGCGCAAAATGCACGCCGCGCACGCCAAAGCGGAACCCCAGCCAGCCAATCGCCATGCCGACCAGCGCGCAGAGCGGTACGGTCACCAGCAGGCCGATCCACGGCCCAAGGCCCAGGTGCAGATACAGCGCCGCCGCCCCATAGCCGCCAAGGCCGACATAGAGCGCGTGACCGAGCGACAATTGCCCGGCAAAACCCATCATCACATTCCAGGCCTGACCGACATAGGCGAACCAGAAGATCAGCGTGAAGATGGAAATCCAGTAAGAATCAGCCACCTCCGGCAACAGTAGCAGGACGCCGAGGCCGAGGGTGAAAGCCATTTTGCCGCGCGGGGTAACGCCCGCAAATAGGTCGTGCAGGGCCATTACGCGCGTTTCCCCAAAAGCCCCTGTGGGCGGATCAGCAGGACGAGAATCAGCAGCGCGTAGGAGACCATCTGCTTGCGCGACGGGTCGATCAGTACACCCGCCAAAGCTTCCGATACGCCGATCAGCACGCCCCCCAGCAACGCGCCGCCCATGCTGCCGAGACCGCCAACGATGACGATAATGAAACTCAGCAGCGTATATTCAGCGGCCAATTGCGGGCGAACGTCGATCACCAGGCTCATCAGACAGCCCGCCAACCCAACCACCCCAGCGCCGATGCCAAAGGTCGTCGCATAGAGGCCTTTCACATCAAGGCCAACCACCGCAGCCCCCAATTGATTATCGGCGCAGGCCCGAATAGCAATCCCGGTGCGGCTGTAGCGGAAGAAAGCATAAAGGCCTGCCGCCACCACCACGGCCCCGGCGGCAGCATAGACGCGGGTCTTGTCGAGCGTTATATCGCCGAGAAAAAACGCATCAAACCCATAGGGCACATTGGCGGAACGGGCATCTGGGCCGAAAATCATCATCAGACCATTGACCAAGATCATGGCAATGCCGAGCAGCAGAATGAATTGCTGATGATCGGGCCGGTCGATGAAGCGGTTCAGCAATCCGCGTTGCAGCCCGTAGCCCGCCGCGAACAGCAGGGCGGCGACCGGCAGCGCCGAGAGCAGCGGATCGATCCCCCAGGCGGTGGCCAGCAGCACGGCAGCAAACATACCCAGCACCATCATCTCGCCATGGGCGAAATTGACCAGGCGGACCACGCCGAAAATTACCGACAGGCCCATCGCCGCCAGCCCGTAAACCAAGCCGGTTAGAATGCCGGAACTGATGGTTCCGGCATAAAGCGTCCAGGACAAAGCGCTTATCCTCTGGCCTGCCAACCAGGCATTGGGAAGACCGGGTTTTTTTCCGCCGAAGCGCTGGGCAGCACCACCGTCGGGCGCTGATCGCGGTTCTGCACGACGGCGCTGGAGAAGTTCACATTCTGGCCTTTGGCATCAAAAGCAATGGCGGGGCCGATCATCATATGGGTGTCGAGCTTGGTCGCGCGCAGTGCCTCCAGCAAGGCCGGGGCGGCGGTGCTGCCGGCGCGCTTATGGGCATCGGCGGCGATCAGCAGAGCATCCAGCGTGCAACCAATGTTAAACGCATGGCCTTCAAACTTATCGCGTGGGAACAGTTTGGTAAATTCTGCCTGGACTTGCTGGGTCAGGGCCGCCTTAGGATCATACCAGGGTAGAATCGTTGTGGCGTAATCGGAATATTTGCCGAGGACCTTATAGAATTGCTCGTCGTAGAGGCCGGGCGAGCCGGGACTCATGATACCCATCGGCTCGAACCTTTGTTTCACCATCTCCCGCACGATCAAAATAGCGTCGGCGGCACGGGTGGTCACCACTACCAGTTCGGCCCCGCTGGCCTTGGCCTTCGCGACTTCGACCGAGAGATCCTGCGCCTTCGGGTCGTAGGCAATCGGATCCAACATAGTAAAGGGCATGGCGGCATCCGGGAACAAACGATCCCAAGCGGCTTTATTCGCCATCCCGAAAGTATCATTGGCGTGTAGGAACAAGGCCTTGGTCGGCGTTTTGCCGGTGCTGGCAAAAACATCTTTCATTAAAGGAAAGGCGTTTTTGACCAGATCGAGCGAAGTTGGGAAGTTGCGGAACAAGGTTTTATAGCCCTGTTCGGTCAATTGCGGGGCGGCGGCAATATTCACCACCAGCGGAATCCCCCGCTGCTCGCACACTTGCGCTGCCGCGCCCGTTTGGCCGCTATCGAAGGCCCCGACGATCACCTGCGCGCCGTCGTTAATCAGCTTTTCCGCGCGGGCGCGGGCGGTATCGGTGTTCGACTCGGTATCCGCCGCGATCAATTCGACCGAATAGCCCAAGCCTTTGAGCACGGCCGCGCCAATCGCTTCCGCCCGCGCGCAGGATTGGCCCGCCTGGGCCAAAATGCCAGAGCGCGGCAGCAGAACGCCAATCTTCAGTGGCCCCGCCCCGCTTTGTGCGAAGGCAGGCGCGCCGAGCAGCCCGGCCGCCCCTAGGCCTGCCGCCCCGATCAGAACCTCGCGCCGGCTGACCCCAGTTAGTCGCTTTTGATCGGTTGCCATGCTCCCCCCCTCGCAGTGCTGGTCATAAGGCCCGACGATCCTGGCGGATCGTTCCGCCCTTGCCAAGGGGGCTGCGCGCAGGCCGTGCTAGGCCCTAGTGGATAGGTATCCTTCACGATTGACATATCTGAATACGAACTATAGGAAGGGTTGTGCGACGCCCCTGTCCCTCGCGTCGCACCAATGCCCAGCCCCTCTCAGGAGAAATCCCATGTCCGAACCCTCCGCTTCGGTGGCCGCGACCGATTTCCCGGTCAATGCCGAAGCCGCCTTGACCGGCGGCAATACGCTGGTGGTCTCCACCTTAAACTATCCGAATGGCGATACGCTGGCGTTTACCGGAACGGCCACCGCCTCGACCACTGATTTTCGCAGCAATATGTTTTCAGGGAACATGCAGATTTCCGCCTCGGATATTCTGCAAAATTACGCAAATGCCACCTTCAGCATCAGTTTTATCGATGTGGGCGATGCAACTAAGGTGATGATTTCTTTCTCGGCGTCGGGGGTATTCCTGGGATCGATCAACCAGGAAGTTTCCGAGGGCGAGTTCACCGATATTTCTGGATCGGGTAGCTTTACCCAAGCCTAAGGCGTTTGGTCGGTAACGGGGGCGGAAGAGAGGGCCTCTTCCGCCCCTGCCAGGGACTATTCTGCCGGGCCTATTCCGCTGCCGCCGCAATCGGCGTATGGGGGGCGGGGTTCTGGTAGTCGGCGAGCAGCTTTTGCGTTAGGGCCTCCGCTTTCGCCACATGGGCTTCTTTGACGTGACCAAAGCCGCGAATCTGCTCCGGCACGCTCAGAAGCGCGACGGCGTCGGGCAGCTTTTCGGCGGTGACGCTGCGTAGCACCATTTCCACCCGCGCCAGATATTCGTCGCGCAGGCGGCGTTCCATTTTGCGCTCTTCGGTTTTGCCGAAGAGATCGAGGGCGGTGCCGCGCAGGCCCTTCAACTTCGCCAGCGCCTTGAAGGCGGTTAGCATCCACGGGCCATAGGCTTTTTTCTTCAGATGGCCGGTCGTGGCATCTTTTTCGGCGGTCAAGGGCGGGGCGAGGTTGAATTCCAGCGTGTAATCGCCCTCGAACTGTGCCGCGACTTGCTTGGCGAAACTGCCGTCGGTGTAGAGCCGCGCCACTTCATACTCATCCTTGATCGCCATCAGCTTAAAGGCATAGCGGGCGACGGTGCGGGTCAGCGCGTCCGACGTTGGGGCGATATGCTGCTCGACCGCTTCGGTGCGGGCGACTAAGGACTTATAGCGGTCGGCATAGGCGGCATCCTGATACTGGGTTAGGAAGTCCACCCGGCGGGCGACCATTTCGGCTAGGCTTTCCGATAGTTTCTGGCTACCGGAAACCGCAGCGGGCTTCGCCGCCGCTTCCACCGCCGCCAGATCGACCGCAGCGCGGCGGCCCCACAGCAGGGCTTTCTTATTGAAGCCAATCGAGACGCCATTGAGTTCAATCGCCCGTTCTAGGGCCGGAAGGCTAACCGGCAGCCAGCCTTTCTGGGCCGCATACCCCAGCATAAAGGCATTGGTGGCGATCGAGTCGCCCATCAGCGCGGTCGCAATGCGGGTGGCGTCCAGCACCTGCAGATGGTCGCCGGTGCCGGTCGCCTCCGTCACCGCCTGCATCAGCGATCCGGTGGGGAAGCGCAAATCGGGCTTACGAGTGAAGTCGGACGGCATACTTTCAAAGCTGTTTAGTACTATACGGGTCTGCTCGCCGCGCACTTTTGCGAGGCTATCAAAGGTGCCGGTGGTCAGCGCGTCGGCCCCCAACACCAGATCGGCTTCCCCGGCAGGAATGCGGACGGCATGAATATCGCCCGGCTTTTCGGCAACCCGGATGTGCGAGTAGACGGCCCCGCCCTTCTGGGCAAGGCCCGTCATATCGAGCACGGCAACGCCCTTACCGTCGAGATGCGCCGCCATCCCCAGCAGCGCGCCGATGGTGACGACGCCGGTGCCGCCGACGCCGGTGACCAGCACCGAATAGACCGGCGACAGCGGGGCGACGGTGGGTTCCGGCAGCTCTGCCCAGGCTTCTTCTTTCGCGGCCTTCGGCTTGCGCAACTGGCCGCCCTTCACGGTGACGAAGCTGGGGCAGAAGCCTTTGACGCAAGAAAAATCCTTATTGCAGGTCGATTGGTCGATGGTGCGCTTGCGGCCAAACTCGGTTTCCAGCGGCAGGATCGACACGCAGTTCGACTGTTCGCCGCAGTCGCCGCAGCCTTCGCAGACGAGATCGTTGATGATCGTGCGCTTGGGCGGATCGACCATCAGGCCGCGCTTGCGGCGGCGGCGCTTTTCGGTGGCGCAGGTCTGATCGTAGACGATGGCGGTCACGCCTTCGATTTCGCGAATGTCGCGCTGGACCTGATCGAGATCGTCGCGGTGGTGCACGGTCACGCCCGGCGCAAACCCGGCGTCGGACGGGTATTTCTCCGGCTCGTCGGTAACGACGCGCACCTGCCGCACGCCTTCTGCCGAAAGCTGCCGGGTCAGTTGCGGCACGGTCAGCGGCACATCGTGCGGCTGACCGCCGGTCATGGCGACTGCATCGTTGAACAAGATCTTATAGGTAATATTGACCTTCGCCGCGATGGCAGCGCGGATCGCCAGCAGGCCGGAGTGCTGATAGGTGCCGTCGCCGAGATTGGCGAAAATATGCTTGGTCTTGGTAAAGGGCGATTGCCCCACCCAGGGCACGCCTTCGCCGCCCATCTGGGTAAAGGTCTCCGTCTTCCGGTCCATCCAGGTAACCATATAATGGCAGCCGATGCCGCCAACGGCGCGGCTGCCGTCCGGCACCTTAGTCGAAGTATTGTGCGGGCAGCCGGAACAGAAGGTTGGCACGCGGGCAAGCTCGGTCTTCAACCCTGCCAGTTGCTTTTCCTTGGCTTCGAGGAAGGCGAGGCGCTGGTCGATCCGCTCGCTTTTGTAAAACCGCGCGATGCGTTTGGCGATGACGCGGGCGATGCGCGCCGGGGTGAGTTCGTCGGGAGAGGGGAGAATCCAATTCTTCTCCTCATCAAACTTGCCAATGACGCGCGGGCGCACGTCTTCCCGCCAGTTATAAAGCTGCTCTTTAAGCTGGTTTTCGATGACGGCGCGCTTTTCTTCGACGACCAGAATTTCTTCCAGCCCCTCGGCGAAATGGCGGGCACCTTCGCGCTCCAGCGGCCAGGACATGGCGACCTTATAAACGCGCACCCCAATCTCGGCGGCCAAATCCTCATCGATGCCGAGATCGTCGAGCGCCTGGCGGACATCGAGGTAGGATTTACCGGTGGTGACGATCCCGAAGCGCGGCTTCGGACTGTCGATCATGATCTGATCGAGCTTATTGGCGCGCGCAAAGGCCAGGGCGGCGTAGAGCTTATATTTATGCAGCCGCATTTCCTGGGCCATGGGCTTATCCGGCCAGCGGATATGCACGCCGTCGGGCGGCAGTTCAAAGTCGGTGGGCAGCACTGGGATCGCGCGCAGCGGATCGACATAGACGGAGGCGGAGCTATCGACCGACTCGGCGATGGTCTTCATGCCGATCCACAAGCCGGAATAGCGACTCATCGCCCAGCCGATCATGCCGTAATCGAGGATTTCCTGCACCCCCGCCGGGTTCAGCACCGGGATGGAGGCATCCATGAAGGCATATTCGGACTGATGGGGCAGGGTGGAGGATTTGCAGGTGTGATCGTCGCCCGCCAGCACCAGCACGCCGCCGTGCTTCGACGTGCCGGCGTTATTGGCGTGTTTGAACACATCGCCCGACCGATCAACCCCCGGCCCCTTGCCATACCACATGGCGAACACGCCATCGACCGTCGCATCCGGGTACAGGTTGACCTGCTGCGACCCCCAAACGGCGGTGGCGGCCAGGTCTTCGTTCAGCCCTGGCTCGAAGGTGATATTGCCGTTTTTCAGAAACTTCCGGGCATCCCACAGGGCTTTATCGAACCCGCCCAGCGGCGAGCCGCGATAGCCAGAAATAAAGCCGCCGGTATTCAATCCCGCTGCCCGGTCGCGCGCCCGCTGCATCAGCGGCAGCCGGACTAGCGCCTGAATGCCAGTCAGGAAAATGCGCCCGCTTTCGACGGTATATTTATCGTTCAGGCTAACATTGGCGAGCGCCTGCGCCCCGTTCGATGCCGGAATACCCATCGCTTCCCCCTTCCCGTCATTGACCCTGCATGTGGCTAGGTTTTTTTGTTTCTTTTGACTGTAGGCACGCCTGGGCAGCCCGGCAATTGGCTGTTTTCAGGCTTCAAAAAAAAGCAACGAAGCGTCTTCCGAAGCCGATTCGCGGTGCGCTTCTGTCCGGACAAGGCGGGGGTTTTGTCCTAAAAGAACCTAACGTTTACGTAAGCTAGACTTGTGGATTTCCGCAATCTGGCCAAAAGGTCGCAGGGCAGCGTTGCAGTGGGGGGTGGTGCTTCATACACTCGCTGAGAGTGCCGGAAAGGGAAGCCTTGCTTGCGACCCCTTATGGGAGTCCGTAAGCTCCTTTCAACAGATCGGAAGCAATCCGACAGGCTTTGACAAAAGGGTTAGGGAGAAAACGTGATGCGGTTCAAACAGAAATTCCTCGGCGCGACCTTCGCGCTGGCCGTTATGGTGTCGGGCAGCGCCCAGGCGCAGACTTTCGTGAATGTGCTGACCGGCGGCACGTCGGGCGTTTATTACCCGCTGGGCGTGGCTTTGTCGCAGATTTACGGCAAGAGCCTGCCGGGGGCGAAAACCTCGGTCCAGGCCACGAAAGCCTCGGTCGAGAATCTCAATTTGCTGGAAGCGGGCAAGGGGGAGATTGGCTTCACGCTGGGCGATTCGCTGTCGCAAGCCTGGGGCGGGGTGGTCGATGCCGGATACCCGAAGCCGCTGCAAAAGCTGCGCGGCATCGCGGGCATCTACCCCAACTATATTCAGATCGTCGCCAATGCGTCTTCGGGGATCAAGACGCTGGCGGACCTGAAGGGTAAGCGCATTTCGGTCGGCGCGCCGAAGTCGGGGACCGAACTGAACGCCCGTGCCATTCTAGGGGCGGCAGGCTTGCAATATGCCGATTTCTCCAAGGTGGAATATCTGGCCTTCGGCGAATCGGTCGATCTGATGAAGAACCGCCAACTCGATGCCACCTTGCAGTCGGCGGGGCTTGGCGTCGCGTCGATTAAAGATCTGGCGACGTCGGTCGATATCGTGGTGGTGCCGGTTCCGGCCGAGGTGGTGGCGAAGATCGGCGACGCCGCCTATCAACCGGGCGTCATTCCGGCAGGCACCTACAAGGGCCAAGACGCGCCAATGCCGACGGCGGCGATCAATAATTTCCTGGTAACCCATAGCGGCGTGTCAGATGACGTGGCCTATGGGATGACGAAAAGCCTGTTCGAGAATCTCGATGGAATGGTATCGGCGCACGCCGCCGCCAAGGATATTAAGCTTGATAAGGCGGTGGCCGGGATGCCGGTGCCGCTGCACCCCGGCGCAGAAAAATACTACCGCGAAAAAGGGCTGCTGAAGTAGGCCGCGTGCCGGGCGGGGAAGGCTTTCGCCTTCCCCGTTTTGCTATCTCCCCTCTGAAAGGCCCGTGCCGACCATGACGACCCCATCCACCCCTGGGGCTTTCGACCATCCGCCGCTGACCGAAGCGCCGATGGCCGATCCCGAAAATCCCGCCGCTCACCTAAAGCTCGCGGGGCTGCCCGGAAAGATTGTTTGGGCCGCCGCGATTCTTTTCGCGCTCTGGCAGATTTATACGGCAGCCTTCAGCCCGGTTTCGTCGATTGTGGTGCGGGCGCTGCACGTTGGCGGGTTGCTGTTTCTGACCTTCGCGCTGTTCCGCTTTCAGCCGTCGAAAACCGGCCACGCCGCGCCGCCGCTCTGGGATTGGGCGCTGGGGCTGCTGGCGCTGGCCATTGGCTTCTATCAATGGGTGTTCGAGGGCGAGTTGATCCAACGCGCTGGGGATCCTAATCAGGTCGATCTGGTCGTTGGCGTGCTGGCGCTGATCCTGCTGGTGGAGGGGGCGCGGCGGATCATGGGCTGGGCACTGCCGATCTTATGCGTCATTTTCATCCCCTATGCGCTGTTCGGTCGGTCCCTTCCAGAGCCGCTGTTACACCGGGGCTTCGATTGGGTGCAGGTGATCGATACGCTCTCCTTCGGCACCGAAGGGATTTACGGTACGCCGACGGCGGTTTCCGCCACCTTCATTTTTCTCTTCATCCTATTTGGCGCCTTTCTGGAAAAGGCGGGCATGATCGGCCTGTTCAATGATGTCGCCTTGGGCACCGTGGGCCATACCAAGGGCGGTCCGGCAAAGGTTTCGGTTATCTCGTCGGGGTTGATGGGCACGATCAACGGGTCGGGCGTTGCCAATGTTCTAACCACCGGCCAGTTCACGATTCCGTTGATGATGCGCTTTGGCTATCGCCCGGCCTTTGCCGGGGCGGTGGAGGCAACGGCCAGTATGGGCGGTCAGATCATGCCGCCGGTGATGGGGGCGGTGGCCTTCATTATGGCCGAGCGGCTGGAACTGCCTTATTCGGAAATCGCTTTGGCGGCGATTATTCCGGCGCTGCTCTATTATTTTTCCGCCTTCTGGATGGTGCATCTAGAGGCCGGAAAATATGGGCTGAAGGGCCTGCCCGCCGATCAGCGCCCCGCGGTTTTCGCCTCGCTTCGACGGAACTGGCATTTGATTCTGCCGCTGGTGGCCCTGGTTTATATGCTATTTTCGGGCTTTACCCCGTTGTTTGCCGGGGTGGTTGGCCTGGGGCTGACTATTCTGCTGATCCTGGGCGGGGCCAGCTTCGGCACCTTCGCCTCGGCTCCGATCCGGGCGGTGGCCTGGATTTCCCTTGGCGCGGCCCTTGGGTCTTTGATCGCTTTCGAGGCGCTTTCGGTCGCAACAGCCCTAATGCTGGGAACAATGGCGATGGTGCTGGTCTGCGCCGCCTGCCGGGGCGGGGCGACGCTGCGCCTCCTGCTCGATGGGTTGGCCGATGGGGCGAAATCGGCACTGGGCGTCGGGGTGGCCTGCGCGCTCGTCGGCATTCTCATCGGTATCATGACCCTGACTGGCCTTGCGACCACGGTTGCCGGGATGATCCTGGATCTCGCCGGGA
>CAZNVY010000052.1:21135-24015 GCA_964576605.1 uncultured Elstera sp.
GGCGGAGTTCCTTGCCATCGCCCTGGTGCTGACGATGATCGTTTGCTTGGTGCTGGGCACCGGGCTGCCGACGATTCCGAACTATATCATCACCTCCTCGATCGCCGCGCCGGTGCTGGAGAAGATGGGGGTGCCACCGCTGATCTCCCATATGTTCTGCTTCTACTTCGGGATCATGGCGGACTTGACGCCCCCAGTGGCGCTGGCAGCCCTGGCGGCACAGTCCATCGCCAAGGCCGGGCATATGGAAATCGGCTGGATCGCCACCCGCATTGGCGCGGCGGGCTATGTTGTGCCGTTTATGGCGGTTTACGCGCCAGAACTGATGCTGCAAGGCAGTAACGTTACCCCGCTGGCCGTTGGCTATATCGTCGTGAAGGCGCTGGTGGCGATCATCCTCTGGGGCGCGGCCTCGACCGGTTGGCTGCTCGGGCGCTTGTCAGTTTGGGAACGCGCGGCGGCGACGGTGATTGCCCTGCTGCTGGTGGCGGCCCTGCCGATCACCGATGAAGCCGGGTTTGCCGGGGCGCTGGCCTTCCTGCTCTGGCACCGCTGGCAGGTGAAGCGCCGACCGGACCTGGCCGCCGTTCGCCCGGCGTGAGCGCTTTCTGCCTCTTGGCCCTGACGGGGGCCTTGCTGTGGCGCAGCGAGGCCCCCGACATCACCCTGCGCTGGACCCATTCGGTGCAGCAAACCACCTGGGAAGAAGTGTGGCGGCGGGAGGGGGACCAGTTGCTGCTGGCCGAGGCCCGCATCGAAGGCAGCGGCGCGGGGATGGAGCCACCGCCAGAGGCCCGGAAGGATGGCCGTTTCTGGGTTTGGTTGCCGATGCAACGGGTGCCTGAGGTTCGATTGGCCCAATCCGGCGCGGCGGGAGCATGGGCTTTGTGCGATGCGGCAGGGTGTTTTAGCCCGCCGACCGAAGCGCAGCTAAGGGTCTGTCAGCCCTGAAAGCCCGGCAGCTGCGTCGCGACCGGGCCGATCCAGCCGAGCAAGCGCGTCATAACCGCTTTGATCGCATGGAAATCGGCACTGCGCTCTAGGCGCATTTCATTCATATAGAGCGCGCGGTTAATTTCGATTTGCAGCGCGTGCCGCCCCTGGCGCGGGCGACCGTGGTTGCGGGTGATGAAGCCCCCGGCGAAGGGATCGTTCAGCACGACGCGAAACCCTTCGCGGGTAAAGAAAGCTGCCACTTCGGCAGTCAGGGCGCGGGCACAGCTGGTGCCGTGGCAATCGCCCAGAATAATATCGGCGCGGAAGCGGCCTGCGTCCTTTTCTGCCGAACTGCCGACCGAGGGCATCGAATGGCAATCGAGCAGCAGGCAGCGCCGGAAGCGCGCCAGGGTCTCCTCCACCAATCCATCGAGGGCCGCGTGATAGGGGCGGTAGAGGCGGCGCACCCGGTCTTCGGCTTCGGCGAAACTTAAGGGTGCCCGGTAAATTTCCGCCCCCGTGGCCACCATCCGGGCAATCGTGCCATAGCCGGCGGCAACCCGTGCGCTGGCGGCATTGACGAAATCTGGCAGCGGTTCGCCAAACATCTGTGGATCAAGCTCATAGGGTTCGCGGTTCACATCGATATAAACGCGCGGAAATAATGCTTTCAGCAGCGGTGCCCCATAGTCTGGCGCGGCGGCCACCAGATCATCGACAAAACTATCCTCCGACCGGCGCAGGGTCAGCGGGTCTAGGGCCGATTCGCGCACGAAATCATTGGGATAATGGGTGCCGCTATGGGGGGAGGATACCACCATGGCAACCTGCTGCACACCGGGGCGCCGAATAGCCAAAACCGTCTCACCCGCCGAGGGCGGGGTAGAGGGGGGGCTGGAAAAGGCGCGCGGTGGGATCATAGGGAAAAAATGGGGCAAATCGCACGGCTTGTCATCTCCCTCCCGTGCGAATCGGTCGCGCCGGCAGCGGTTTTTCCAGGTCCCCCCGGTGCCCCCTGCCGTTATCGGCGGTTCTGGGCCGGTCGATTCTGGGCCGGTCGATGCGTGTCGGCGGTTCTGGCGGTGCGTGATTCTGCCGGATTCATATCAAAGTATTTCTCTAATTTAGAGTGTGTTGTAGGATTTTCTTAACGTCTATAGAGTGTTTTATCGCGAGATACGGCAAAAATAACGGCCTATACGCGCAATCTTGGGTGATTCTGCTGGGTTTTTTAGGGTGTTTGGCGGGGTTTTTCGCGTAAGGGGCCAATCCTGTGCCGAAGGTTCCCGTTACTGTGGCGGAGTGACCCGTTTGGGGACCTTTGGGTCTGGCCGGGCGGTCGCGCCCCCTTCCGTTCGCCGCTTGGCGAGTTCAGCCCGTGAGGAACGACAATGGCTTTCCCGACTTCCGTTAACGACCAGATTACCGATTCGGTCACCCAGGCCAATACGAAGGTGCTGGGCGATGCCCCGGCGATCGCCATGGGCAACCTCTATCAGGCGACGGCACAGGCGTTGGCGAATGCCGCCCATAATGCCACCAATGCCCAGCAGCAGAGCTATGTGACCGCGCAGGCCGCAACCACGATGGGCGTTGCCACGCTCTATTCGCTGGATACTGCCAGCACCGGCGTTGCGACCAAGGACATTCTCAGCACCGGTGTGAAGGGCCTTGGCGGTTAAGTCCAGCCCAACGCCTATTCCACGCCTTTTCCCTTGAAGGAGCTGACCGATGGCCTTCCCGACTTCCGTTAACAGCCAGATCACCGATTCGGTGACCCAGGCCAACACCAAAGTATTGGGCGATGCACCGGCAATCGCCATGGGCAATCTGTTCCAGGCGACCGCGCAGGCGCTGGCGAATGCCGCGCATAACGCGACCAATGCCCAGCAGCAGAGCTATGTCACCACCCAGGCCGCAACCACGATGGGCGTTGCCACGCTC
>CAZNVY010000053.1:0-243 GCA_964576605.1 uncultured Elstera sp.
TGAATGCCACGATTACCCTGGCCGATGGCTCCACGGCCCCGATGCACATGGGGTCTTACGGGGTGGGCGTCTCGCGCCTGCTGGGGGCGATTATCGAAGCCAGCCATGATGAGGCCGGGATTATTTGGCCGGAAGCGGTTGCCCCCTATCACGTCGGCATCATCACTATGAAGGCGGGCGATGCCGCGTCGGACGCGAAGGCGCAGGAAATCTATGCGGCGCTGACCGCCAAGGGGATCGACG
>CAZNVY010000053.1:312-10308 GCA_964576605.1 uncultured Elstera sp.
TCATCATCGGCCCGCGCGGGCTGGAAAAAGGCGTCGTCGAAGTGAAGAACCGCCGCACCGGCCAGCGCGACGAACTCTCCGTCGCCGACGCTTTGGCGCGGGTGGGGGCGTAAGCGATTTATCAGGGGCTTGCCGCTGAACCCAAGCCAAGGGGTCTCCCCCTTGGCGCTCCCACCTTCATAGAAATGCCTGAATTTGCTTGCAAAGACAGGGCCGTCGAACGGGATGCGTAAGGGGCATAGGGGGCGATCCCTTGATCGATTTATAGACAGCGGGGCGGAATAAATGTTCTCGGCGTTTGAACGGCTTGTCGCCTTTCGCTACCTCCGTGCCCGGCGGCAGGAAGGGTTTATTTCCGTCATTGCTTGGTTCTCGCTGCTCGGCATCGCGCTGGGCGTGGCGACGCTGATTATCGTTATGGCGGTGATGAACGGTTTCCGGGCGGAACTGCTGGGACGGATCTTGGGGCTGAATGGCCACATCACCATCAGCGCCCCGGCGGGGCAGGCTATTCCCGACGCCGATAAGTTGGTCGCGCGGTTGCGCGGAATGGACGGGGTGGTCTTTGCCGCGCCGATGGTGGAAGGCCAGGTGATGGTCAGCGCCAATGGCGTTGCGGGCGGGGCCTTGGTGCGCGGTATGAGCAGCGATGATCTGCGCGCCCGCCGCCTGATCGCCGATGCGGTGCGCCAGGGCAGCATCGATGAGATGGGCGAGGATGGGGTGCTGATCGGCAGCCGCATGGCCTATCGCCTGGGGCTGCGGGTCGGCGATCCGATTACGGTTCTCAGCCCGCGTGGGGAAAGCACCGCCTTTGGTTCCGTGCCGCGCATCAAGACCTACCGGGTGGCGGGCGTGTTTGAAGTCGGCATGTATGAGTATGATAACACCTATGTTTATGCGCCCCTGAGCGCGGCGCAGGTGTTCTTCCGGTTGCCGCAGGCAGTATCGGGCATCGAGATCATGCTGACCGATCCGAACCGGGCGGCGACCATGACCTATTTGCTCTCCGGTCTCGTCCCGCCGGGGGTGCGGGCGGTGGATTGGCAGCAGGCAAATTCCAGTTTTTTCAATGCGATCCAGGTCGAACGCAATGTGATGTTTCTGATCCTGACGCTGATCATCCTGGTGGCGGCCTTCAACATCATTTCCTCGATGATCATGATGGTGAAGGATAAGGGCCGCGACATCGCCGTGCTGCGGACGATGGGGGCGACGCGCGGGATGATCCTGCGCATCTTCCTACTGTCGGGCGCCAGCATCGGCATTATCGGAACGGCGGCGGGGCTGCTGATCGGTGTGCTGTTCTGCGAGAATATCGAAAGCATCCGGCAGTTCCTGCAAAACCTGACCGGCACGCAGCTTTTCCAGGCGGAAATCTATTTCCTCTCGCGCCTGCCCGCCAAGATGGACCCGGCGGAGGTGCTGCAAGTCGTGGTGATGGCCTTCAGTCTGAGTTTGCTGGCGACGATCTATCCGGCGCTGCGCGCGGCCCGGCTGAACCCGGTGGAGGCACTGCGCTATGAGTAAGCCGGTTCTCGTCCTGCGCGGGGTCGAGCGTTCCTATGGCGCGCTGACCGTCCTGAAGGGCGTCGATTTCACCCTGAATGCTGGGGAAATGGTTGGGCTGATCGCCCCCTCCGGTGCCGGGAAATCGACCCTGCTGCATATGGCGGGGCTGCTGGATAGCCCGACCGCCGGGGAAATTGAAATCGATGGGCAGGCGAGCGCCAAACTAACGGACGCCGGACGGACGGAGTTGCGCCGCCGCACTATCGGTTTCGTCTATCAGTTCCATCAACTGCTGCCGGAATTTTCGGCGCTGGAAAATATCGTGCTGCCGCAGATGATTGGCGGCGTCGGGCGTAAGGTGGCGGCGGCGCGGGCGACGGAGCTTCTGTCGATCGTCGGGCTGAAGGACCGGCTGCACCATCGGCCCGGCAAGCTGTCGGGCGGGGAACAGCAGCGCGTCGCTATCGTCCGCGCCATCGCCAATCAGCCAAAGCTGCTGCTGGCCGACGAGCCGACTGGCAATCTCGACCCCGGGACGGCGGAAGGGGTTTTCGCCGAACTCTTGCGCCTCGTGCGTACCACCGGCCTTGCCGCGCTGATCGCGACCCACAATCTCGATCTGGCGCGACGGATGGACCGGGTGGTTACGCTGCGGGATGGGGCTGTCGTCCCAGCTTGAGGGTTGGCGACAGGATCGTCAGCGCCAGCCCGGCGAAGACGAGCGCGCAGGCGGCGAGGGTCATCGCGTCGAGATGCTCGTCCAAGAAGGCGGCGCCCGACAGCAGGCCGAAGATCGGCACGGCCAGGGCAAAGGGCGTGACCTTGGCGGCGGAATATTTCTGCAGCAGCCAGCTCCACACCGCAAAGGCCAGGATCGTGGACGGCCCGGCGACATAGAGCAGCGCGCCGACGGTCAGCGGCGTTGCCTCCGTCACGGCGGCGGTGATCGCCTGCGGCCCTTCGATGAAATAGGATAAGACGAGCAGCGGCAGCGGCGGCACGAGGCTGACCCAGGAGATCAGCCGGAAAGCATCCTGGCTGCCCGATTGCTTGGTCAGGACATTCGACACCGCCCAGCACATTGCGGCCAGAATGACCATGCCGAAGCCGATCAGGCTGGTGTCGAGCGGCAAATCCATCGCCAGGATGGCAAGACCGCCCGCCGAAATCAGCATCCCCAGCAGCGCTACCGGCTTCACCTTCTCGCCCAGCAGGAAGGCTGCCGCCAGGATGGTAAAGAACACTTGGCTTTGCATCAGCAGCGACGCGAGACCGGCGCCCATCCCAATCTTGATGGCCGTAAACAGCAGCCCGAACTTCACGACGCCGAGGGCAACGCCGATACCGATCACATAGCGCCACGCCACCGGCGGCCCGCCGCGCAGGAACAGCAGCGGCAGGGCGGCAATGGCAAAACGCACGCCGCAGAAAAACAGCGGCGGCATACCATTCAGGCCAATCTTAATGGCGACGAAGTTAAACCCCCAGACGGCAGCAACGAATAGGGCGAGGGCGGAATGGGCGAAGGGCATGATCGGCCTCGGATGGCGACACGATAGATAACGCCCTTAACCCAAGCGTCCTAAATTCCAACTGTCCAGCGGGGAATTGTCTCTGGGGCAATAAAGGGGTGGGGAAAGCGTGGCTTCCCGGTTGGATTGCCTTTGCTAGGCCACAACTAACTTGCTAAAAGAATCTTGTTAAATTAAGAGGTTGCGGGATTGTGCTAACGCTTGACCATCTCACCGTGATTGCCCCAACGTTGGCCGAAGGGGTCGCTCATGTGAAAAGCTGCCTGGGTCTCGATATACCATTCGGTAGTCGCCACCCGTATATGGGCACCCATAACCACCGACTCCAACTCGGAGAGTCAGTCTATCTGGAGATCGTCGCTCTCGATCCGGAGGGAATTGAACCTGGACGTCCCCGCTGGTTCGGGCTGGATAATCAGGAAAAGATCAGGGCCGATTGGGAGGCGGGCCGACGGTTGCGAGGATGGGTCGCTAACACGGATGTGATGGAAGCCGTTCTTGCAACCCATAGTGCGATCTTTGGTAAGCGAGTTCCGTTACCGACAGCAGAGCCGGATTTTGCTTTTGCGATTCCGCAAGATGGCTCGCTGCCGCTCGACGGTGCGGCCCCGTCAATCATTGACCACTGGGGCGACGCAAGCTACATCGCCGCTATCCCAGATCTGGGGGCACGGCTGCTGTCCTTCACGCTTGAGCATCCCGATCCATCAGCCCTTTTAGCGCTTTATAACGCGCTTTCCATCGTACGGGCACCGACCGTCGTTGCCGGTCCGGCTATCCGCTTTCGAGCGCTGATCGAAACCCCGAATGGGGTGTGCGAGCTGACCTGAAGCCCCCCTTATTCGTTGAAACTTCGCACCAAGCTCCCTGCGACCAGATACCAGCCGTCGACCAGCACGAAGAAGATCAGCTTGAACGGCAGCGAGATGATGACCGGCGGCAGCATCATCATCCCCATCGCCATCAGAATGGAAGCGACGACCATATCGATGACCAGGAAGGGGATGAACAGCAGGAAGCCGATCTCAAAGGCGCGGCGCAATTCGCTAATCATGAAGGCGGGAATCAGCACACGCAGCGGCGTTTGCGCGGCGGCGGCGGGCGGTTCGACGCGGGCGAGGTCAAAAAACAGCCGCAGGTCGCGTTCGCGCACATGGCGGATCATGAACCCATGCAGCGGCTCGATCGTTCGGTCCAAGGCTTGGGCTTCGGTGATTTCTTCGTTTATCAGCGGTCGCAGACCCTGGTTATAGGCCTGTTCCAGCGTCGGCTGCATAATGAAGCCCGTGAGGAACAGCGCAAGCGCCACCATGACCGAATTCGGCGGCGACTGTGGCACCCCAAGCGCGTTGCGCAGCAGCGACAGAACGATGACAATGCGGGTGAAGGACGTCACCATCATCAAAAACGATGGGGCGAGGCTGATGACCGTCATCACCGCCAGGGTCTGGATGATGCGCCCGGTGGTGCTGCCGCTCCCGTCGCCCAGGTCCAGGGTAAGGGCCTGCGCCATGGCCGGATCGGTCCAGAGTAACGCCATCAGGGTTACAAAACTGATGCCGCCGTAAATAGCCCCCCATTTTGCGGCGATCCGCAGGGTGGAAGCGGGGTGAGCGTGCATCGTCTAGGCCTCCCGGTCGGCGGTTAGAAACGGAGGCTTGCGTCCATCCTCGCCCTCCCGTTGGGGCAGCACCGGGGCAACTGCGGTCGAGACCCCAGCGGCGACTGGCGGCACCGGCATGGGGGTCGAGGCGAGCAGGGTTTCGTGAGTACCCCCCAGCAGCAGCAGATGATCGGTTTCGTCATGCCGGACCAGGACCAGCTTGCGCTTTTGGTCGAGGGGCATCACTTCCAGCAGCGCCAAACGGCGGCCCTTGGCCCGAAAGCCGGTCGTGGTGCCAAGGCCGAGGCGCTTGGCCCCCCAAACGGCGATCACGATCAAGATTAGAACGGCGGCCAGCCCGAAAACGAACCTTAGGTACCCGTCGGTCATCACATCGGCGGCCATCTCAGCCCTCGCCCTGTTCGGGTTTGCGATAGGCGGAGGTGGCCGCCCGGTGCTTTGCCTGGGCTTCCACCTGCTCGTGCAGGCCGCCATCGGCCATGCGAGCGCGCAACTGTTCGCTCAGTTTCTCTAATCGATCAGTCATTGTCCCCATCCGGGCCAGGACCGGTTCGGCGCTGGGGCCGGTTAGGCGCAGCGTGGCGGTGCAGAGCCGCTCGATTTCCTCGTCGAGACCGGCGAGATCGACGGCCCCTTCCTCGGTCAAGGTGGCAAGGGCCGCGTCGAGGGCCAGGATCACCCGGTTGAACCCATCGATCAGCGCTTTGGCATCAGGGGTACGGGGTTTGGCGGGTTTGGGCGCGGGGGGGCGGGCGGTGGGGTCGGTCACGATGCTTCTCTAATCCAGTTACCCGGCACGGCGGCTAGGATGGGTCCGGGGCGTGCCCATCGTCCACAATGGGCGCGCCCCCCAACCGCGCATTGGCTTGATAAAGATATCTCAGAATCTCCGCAACTGCCTCGAAGCAATTGACGGGGATTGGACAATTTAATTCTACGGCGGCCAGCAATTCGGCAAGGTCGCGGTCCTCGCGCACTTTCACACCGTTGGCGAAGGCGATTTCTAAAATTTTCTCGGCAATCGCCCCGCGCCCTGCGGCCACCACCTTTGGCAGATCGCCTTTCTGATAGTTGAGCGCAACCGCCACCGGACGGCGCTTTTTACCCTCGGCAGAAAATTCCCGGTCCGGCGCGTCTTGGTCACTCATCGGTGCCCACCCTTCATGCGGTAAGTCAGCTTTCGACTCTAAAATACTGTAGACAAACGCTTTGACCAAGCATAAACCTAATCTCGAAAGCTGGCGTGGGCTTTGCTTGCTTCGGGCAGGTGCCTGGGGCAGAGTCGGGCCAGGCTTCGGCAAGGATGATGGGCGATGAGCGACGATAAAATCAACCTGATGCAGCTAATGTCGCGGCGGATGGATTATCTGGCCGACCGGCATAAGGTGATTTCGCAGAATGTCGCCAACGCCGATACGCCGAACTACCGCGCCCGCGATCTGCGCCAGCAGAATTTTTTGCAAGCGCTGAAAGATGCGAATAACCGTCAGCCTTTGGCGATCACCCAGCCCAATCACCTGGGGCCGGTCAGCCCGCAGACCAAGTTTGCGGTCGATAAGGACAAGAAGCCCTACGAAACTTCGCTGGATAAAAACAGCGTGGTGCTCGAAGAGCAGATGATGAAAATGGCGCAGAACCAGGGCGACTATAATCTGAACGCCGAACTTTATAACAGATACACCTCCATGGCCAAAATGGCCCTGTCGCGCGGCGGGCAGTAACCGCGTTTCGGGCTTGGCGTTGGGATGAAGAACGAGGGGTAAGGGTATGAATTTGAAAGATGCGATGCAGATTTCCGCCGCCGGGATGCGTGCCCAGGGCCAGCGTCTGCGGGTGATCTCGGAAAATTTGGCCAATGCCGATTCGACGGCGCAAACCCCCGGCGGCGAACCTTATCGCCGCAAGATCATGACCTTCAAGAATGTACTGGATCGGTCGATCGGGGCCGATATGGTGAAGGTCAATAAGATCATGCCGGACAGCAAGGATTTCGAGCTGAAGTATGATCCGACCCATCCGGCGGCCAATGCCGAAGGCTATGTGCTGCGCCCGAATGTGAATTCCTTGATCGAACTCACCGATATGCGGCAGGCGCAACGGTCCTACGAGGCCAATCTATCGGTCATCGAAACCTCGAAGGCGATGCTGACGCGGACCATCGGTCTGTTGCGCAGCGCCTAAGCCCCGTTCTGAGAGAGGGTCTTCCCCATGAGCACCAATCCCGCCTCTGCCGCCGCCGCTTACGGTACAACGGTTCGCGCGCTGCCCAGTCTTGAAAGCAGCGCCCGCCCGATGGGACCGAACTTCTCCGAACTGGTCGAGAAGGCCGGTCGGTCGGCGCTCGACACGATGTATAAGGCCGAAGGTCAGACCGCGAAGGCGGCTGCCGGCCAAGCCCCGGACATTACCGAAGTGGTGACGGCGGTAGCCAATGCCGAAGTGACCCTGCAGACCGTGGTTGCCATTCGCGACCGCGTGGTCCAGGCCTATAACGAAATCATGCGTATGCCCATCTAACCGGTGGTTTTCCCCACCCGGTTTTTCGGTTAAGGTCGCGGCACGATGAATGAGGCCACTACGCTCGAAGTCGCGCGCGAAGCCGTGCTCGTGTTGCTCCAAGTTTCGGGGCCGATCCTGGTGATTTCACTGGTGGTCGGCCTGATTATTTCGCTGTTCCAGGCGCTCACCCAGGTTCAGGAAATGACCCTGACCTTCGTGCCGAAGATCATTGTCGTTTTCATCTCGCTGCTGCTGCTGTTCCCCTTCATGCTGGCGACGATGAAGGGGTTTATGGAACGGCTGGTTGATCGCATCATCTCGCTCGGTTGAGCGTGGGAATGCGGCTGTTCGAGACCCTTCTTCTCAGCGAACTTTTCGCCCTTGTCCTGGTGTTTGCACGGATCGGCGCAGCCTTGATGGTCATGCCGCTGTTTGGCGAGCAAAGCATTCCGGCGCGGGCACGCTTACTGTTTGCTTTGGCGGTGACAATCACGGTCACGCCGTTTCTAACCCCTATTTTACCACCCATGCCTGCTACCGGCTTGGGGCTTGCGATTCTGTTGATCGGGGAAATTCTGATCGGCATTTTTATTGCGATGCTGATTCGGATCTTATTCATTTTGCTTGAAATTGCCGGCTCGGCGATCGTGATGCAGATCGGGCTGTCGAGCGCTACGATCTTTAATCCGATGATTTCGGAACAAACCTCGGCCTTTGCAACCTTTTTCGGGCTGATCGGGCTGGTCATCATGATGCAGACCGATATGCACCATCTGCTGTTGCGCGGGATTGTCGATAGTTACGGCCTATTCGCGCCGGGACAGGGGATTATTCTGGGGGATGCCTCGCAATCCATCGTGCAGGTGGTGGGGCAGGCGTATCGGGTTGGCATTCAGATGACGGGGCCATTCTTCATTGCCATGACCATGGTCAACGTGGCCTTGGGCCTGCTGTCGCGGTTGATGCCGCAGTTGCAGGTGTTTTTCTTGGCGCAGCCCGTGCAAATTATCCTTGGCTTCATTCTGTTGATCGTCACGCTCACCTCGTTGATGTATGTTTTCGTTGATACCATCGGCAATGCAATTCAGGGCCTATTGGCTCCGAGGGTGCCATGAGCGAAGAAGACGAGTCCTCTAAAACAGAAGAGCCGACACCGAAAAAGCTGCAAGAAGCGCGCGATCAAGGGAATGTTATCCAGTCGCGCGATGTAGTGAATTTTGCCATGTTGGGGGCAGCGGCCCTCGTCTTGACGGCGTTTGGTGCGATGATGAGCCATCGGGTAACGCTGATCGCCCGCGCTTTTTTAGAACGATCATGGGATATTCGCCTAGACGACACTAATTTCACCATTGTGATTGCCGAACTTTTGCTGGCACTTGCAGTAAGTCTTTTGGTGCCGATGGGTATTCTGGCGATTGCTGCTTTCGCCGCTTTCTACTTCCAGTTCGGGTTGCTGTTTGCGCCGAAGTCCCTGGAGCCGAAACTCGATAAGATCGATCCGATCAAAGGGTTCGGGCGGTTGTTTTCGATGCGGAATTTCGTCGAATTTCTGAAGGGTTTGGCCAAGATTCTGCTGGTTGGTGCGGCGGCGGTCGCGCTGCTGTGGCCAGAACTCAGTAGTATTGATCGTTTCGTCGTGACCGATGTGGCCGATACCTTGCAGGAATTGAACCGCTTGGCCCTGGCGGTGATTTTTCTGGTGGTCGGGATTGTCGCCGTAGTTGCCGGGGCAGACTATTTGTATCAGCGCTTTGCGTTTATGAAGCAGATGCGCATGTCGAAGCATGATTTGAAGGAAGAATTCAAACAACAAGAAGGCGATCCGCACGTTAAGGCGAAGCTGCGGCAAATTCGGATGGAAAAGGCCAAGCAGCGGATGATGGCCCAGGTGCCGCAGGCGACAGTGGTTGTGACGAACCCGACCCATTATGCCGTTGCTTTGAAATATGATGATCTTATGCCCGCGCCGACGGTGGTTGCGAAGGGGGTCGATGCGGTTGCGCTGCGCATCCGCGAGTTGGCGAAGGAGAGCAACGTGCCCGTGGTGGAAAATCCGCCCCTGGCCCGCACGCTCTATGCCCTGGTTGATCTCGATAAAGAAATTCCGCCCGATACCTATAAGGCGGTGGCCGAGATCATCTCCTTCGTCATGCGGCGCAATCAGCGCGCAGGCGGCCCAGCGCGGCCGCTGGCGGCGGGAATTATGGCGGCAACCGCCGTTTCCGCCGCCGCCGCAGACGATAAAACGCCGCCGGCGTTTGGGGCCTAGGGAGGAGCGATGCTGGGTTCCTGGTGGAAAAACCGCGCCGCGCCGCTCGTCACGCCCGCCGTCATCCTACCGCCGCTGCCTTTGCCAACGGTTCTGACCGTCGATGGCGTGATCCGCGCCGCCAATCCGGCGTTTCGTCGACTGTTGGGGGTGAATGACCCGCTCGATCGGCCCTTATTTTCGTTTATCGCCGATGGGCAGGAGGCGGTTGCCCAGGCTTTGGCCGGCACGCAGACCGTGCCGACCCCAGTCGAGGCGGATTTGATCCCCGATCCGGGGCGGGAGACCCGCTGTAGCGCGCGGCTCTATTTTGAACGATGGGAAGCCGAAGGCGGCCCTAGTGGTTGGCTGATCCAGGCTGTGGATATTTCCGACCAGAAGGAGCTAGAAAGCCGGATCGTTCAATCGCAGAAAATGCAGGCGGTTGGGCAATTGGCGGGCGGGATTGCCCATGATTTCAACAATCTGCTCACGGCGATGATCGGCTATTGCGATCTGTTGCTGCAACGCCACCGGGCGGGCGATGCCTCCTTTGCCGATATCATGCAGATCAAGCAGAA
>CAZNVY010000053.1:10330-23410 GCA_964576605.1 uncultured Elstera sp.
ATCGCGCGGCGGCACTGGTACGGCAGTTGCTGGCCTTCTCCCGCCAACAGAAGTTGGAGGTTGCCGAGGTCGATATTTCCGACGTTCTTGCTGAATTATCGCATTTGCTGCGGCGGCTGATCGGGCAGGGGATCGAGCTTGAACTGCACCATGGCCGCGATCTGGGCTTGGTGCGGGTCGATGCCGGGCAATTGGAACAGGTCATTATCAATTTGGCCGTCAATGCCCGCGATGCGATGCCGAACGGTGGGCGGCTGACGGTGGCAACATCGGTCGAAACGGTTAAATTCGCCCGGCGCATGGGGCATGAAACCATGGCTCCCGGCGATTATGTGGTGATCGCGGTCACCGATACGGGGTCGGGCATGGCCCCCGACGTGCAGGCGCGGATTTTCGAGCCATTTTTTACGACAAAGCCCGTCGGCTCCGGCACGGGGCTTGGGCTTTCGACCGTTTATGGGATCGTCCGGCAGACGGGCGGCTTCATCAAGGTCGATAGTTCGGTCGGGATGGGGACGGTGTTTACCATCTATCTGCCCCGGCTGGCCCCGGTGGAAGAGGGGCCGACCCTGGCGGTAAGCCGCGATGCGCCGGTGGTGGAGGCCGCGCCGGATACGACCAGCGGCGGTCGTGGGGCTATTCTGCTGGTTGAAGACGAAGATCCGGTGCGCGCTTTTGCCGCCCGCACGTTGCGCAGCAAAGGCTATCAGGTGATTGAAGCGCGTTCGGCGGAGGCGGCGCTCGATCTCGTGCAAAGCGGTCTCGCCCGGCCCGATCTGCTGATTACCGATGTGGTGATGCCAGGGATGGATGGACCTAGCATGGTGCGGGAAATCTGGCAAACCTTTCCAGGGCTGCCGGTCATTTGCGTTTCTGGCCATGCTGATGGCGATCTGCGCGATCAACTGACGGCGCTGGGGGATATCGCCTTTCTGCAAAAGCCTTTTAGTCTTAAGCAGTTAGCCGCAAAAGTCGCTGAACGAATGCCGAGCTGATCGAGCAGAATTGTTCTAAGAACGTTCTTGAAACCTTGCTGTGTTCTCTTTATAGTCCGGTCTTGGGCATCCCCTGGCCGCGCAAGCCTTGGCCTAGCCCGCGTTGCATCGCCGTGAGGGCTGTGAAATAACCGGGAGGCACTCATCATGACCGTCGCGCAACTGCGCCTTATCGATAAAGATACCATGGATAAGAACAAGGCTTTGGAAGCCGCCCTAGGGCAAATCGAACGCGCCTTTGGCAAAGGCTCGATCATGAAACTCGGCCAGCGCGAGCAGGCGGTGGAGACGGAGGTCATCTCCACCGGCTCCCTCGGTCTTGATATCGCCCTTGGCATTGGCGGGCTGCCGCGCGGGCGGATCATTGAAATCTATGGGCCGGAAAGCTCAGGCAAGACCACCTTGGCGCTGCATGTCATCGCTGAAGCGCAAAAGGCGGGCGGGACCTGCGCCTTTGTCGATGCCGAACATGCGCTCGACCCGACCTATGCCCGCAAGCTTGGGGTCAATATCGACGAGATGCTGATCTCCCAGCCGGATGCCGGGGAACAGGCGCTGGAGATTGCCGATACGTTGGTTCGCTCCGGGGCGATTGACGTTCTGGTGATCGATAGTGTCGCCGCCCTAGTGCCGCGCGCCGAACTGGAAGGGGAGATGGGCGATTCGCACGTTGGCCTCCAAGCCCGTCTGATGAGCCAAGCGCTGCGCAAGCTGACCGGCACGATTTCCAAATCCCGCTGCATGGTGATTTTTATCAACCAGATCCGCCAGAAAATCGGGGTGATGTTTGGGAATCCGGAAACCACGACCGGCGGGAATGCGTTGAAGTTCTACGCGTCTATCCGGTTAGACATCCGCCGTATTGGTGCGATCAAGGACCGCGACACGGTGGTTGGCAATCAAACCCGCGTGAAAGTGGTGAAGAATAAGATGGCCCCGCCGTTCCGCGTGGTGGAATTCGATATTATGTACGGGGAAGGCGTCTCTAAGGTCGGCGAACTCATCGACCTTGGCGTTAAGGCGGGGATTGTCGAAAAATCCGGGGCTTGGTTTTCCCATGATGGGCAGCGCATCGGCCAGGGGCGGGAGAATGCCAAAACCTTCTTGCGCGACAATGGGACCGTTGCCGCTACGATCGAACAGGCGATCCGCGCCAATGCCGCCGGTGTAGCCGATGCGATGATGGGTGCCCCTGATACGTCGGGCGATTAGATAGGGCGATTAGATCGTCCAAGCGTCTGCCCGGCAGGGATCGCGGCTGATCCCCGCTGGGCAGATATTAGCGTTGGCGGTCGAGGATATGCACCAACCGAAACCGCTCGCACACTAAGTCCATCTCTGGGTGGAAACCGCCGTTCCGCTCGAAAAACCGGATATGCCCGTCGCGCCAAGCTGGATAGGGGCCTTCCCCTTCGGCCAGGGCGAAAGCTTCGTCCACGTCGCAGAAACGGCGGATGGTGACATCGGTGATCTCGATAACGCAGGCCGGGCGGCCTTGTCCGTCGAGCACCACATCCCGCCGTCCAACCTGCGGCATTGGCTCGCCGGCAACCACGTCGCGCAGGGCACCGCAGGTGGCAGTTTTCGCACCGCTTAATACGAGGGCGAGCAGCGCATCGGCCAATTCGGGCGAATCGCCGAACTGAAACTGAATGGCATCGGCATAGGCTGGCGGCACGCTCATGATGTGGCCCGGCGTTTTAGTTTCTCGTAGCGTTTGACGATCCGCGCGCGCTTTAGGTCTGACAAGCGGAAAATCCAGAAAACCCCGTCGAGTTGATCGATCTCGTGCTGCAGGCAGGTGGCCAGCATCCCGTCGGCGGTCTCTTCCTGTCTTTCCCCGGTGAGCGTTTGGAACCGCAATCGGATCTGCGCCGGGCGGTCTAGCGCCTCGATCACGCCCGGCATGGATAGGCTTCCTTCCTCCTGACGGCGGGTTTCGGCGGAGGACCATAGGATTTCCGGGTTTACGTAAAGGCGCGGCCCCCCGTCGTCAGTTCCAAGGTCGATCACGGTGAGCCGACTGAGAACCCCGATATGTGGCGCGGTGATCCCCAACCCCTGGTGCTGACGCAGCGTGTCCAGCAGATCGGTAGCGAGGTTGGCGAGGCCCGCGTCGAAGATCGTAACCGGCGGCACGCTCTGCCGCAGGATCGGGTTTGGGTAGATAATAAGATCGCGCACGGCCATCGCAAAAACCTATCAACACGCAGCAAGCGCTAGCTTCAAGCACAGCGGCTCCCGCTTGTCCAGCGATTGCCTCTGGGTGTACTCCAGCGTCGTTCGAGGATGGAATTGTCTAAAAATTAGCCATTGGCATTGGCATTGCATACACAGCACCAGCATGATTTGAAGGAGCGCCCGGTATGACAACGCTGGTGGAGTATGTTTCCCAAGCCCAGGCAAGCGGATCGGCGGAAGCGGGGCTTCGGGCCGCCTATGATCGTATCCGTGCCTGGAACGATCCGGCGCTGTTCATCACCCTGCGACCGGAGGAGGAGGCGCTGGCCGCCGCCCGCGCGCTGGCCGGCAAGACCGATCTACCGCTGTTCGGCGTGCCCTTCGTGGTGAAGGATAATATCGACGTCGCGGGCCTGCCGACGACGGCGGCCTGCCCCGATTTCGCCTATACGCCGACGGTTTCGGCCTTTGCCGTGGCGCGGCTGGAGGCGGCGGGGGCGATTGTCGTCGGCAAGAGCAACCTCGACCAATTCGCGACCGGCCTCGTTGGCGTCCGCTCTCCTTATGGGGTACCGCGCAATAGCCTGCGGGCCGATTTGGTGCCGGGCGGCTCCTCCTCCGGCTCGGCCACCTCGGTCGGGGCGGGGCTGGTGCCGTTCGCGCTGGGGACCGATACGGCGGGATCGGGCCGGGTGCCTGCTGCGCTTAACGGTATCGTTGGGCTAAAACCGACGCTTGGCACGGTGTCCGGCACGGGCATGGTCCCGGCGTGCCGAACGCTTGATACAATCTCGGTTTTCGCCCTTACCGCCGACGATGCTTGGACGGTCTATTCGGTCATGGCGGGATATGATGCGGCGGATGCTTATGCGCGCCGCCTGCCGCTGGGGACGCCTACCTCGGTCCCCCCTGGGCTGCGGGTTGGCGTGCCGATGCGCCATAGCCGGGAATTCTTCGGCGATGCGGCGGCGGAAGCGGCCTTCGCCGCCGATTGCGCCGCGCTGACCGGCTTGGGCGCGACCTTGGTCGAGATCGACCTCGACCCGTTTTTCGCCGTCGCCCGCCTGCTCTACGAAGGGCCGTGGGTGGCCGAACGCTATGCCGCGATCCGCACGCTGATCGAAACGACGCCGGAGGTACTGCACCCGGTCACGCGCGGCATTATCGAGAATGCCCGCAAGTTCGACGCGCCGCAGGTGTTCGAGGCGCTCTATAAGCTCGCCGCGTTGAAGCGCGCGACCCTGCCGGTCTGGGACATGATCGATCTGATGATGGTGCCGACGATGCCGCGCCCCTATACGGTGGCGCAAGTGCAGGCCGATCCGGTGCGGCTCAACTCCAACCTCGGCACCTATACGAATTTCGTCAATCTGCTCGATCTCTCGGCGCTCGCCGTGCCCTCGTCCCTACGCGGCGACGGCTTGCCCGCCAGCGTGACGCTGATCGGCCCGGCGGGGGGCGATGCCGGGTTGCTATCGCTGGGGCGACTGAGCCAGGCGCAGTCCGGCCTGCCGCTGGGGGCGACCGGGCAAGCGCCGTCGCCGCTGGCCGTGCTGCCGCCGTGGACAGCAGGAATCGAGGTGGCAGTGGTCGGGGCGCATCTTTCCGGAATGCCGCTAAACCGGCAGCTGACCGACCTCGGCGGAAAATTGCTGCGGGCGACGACAACGACGCCTGACTATCGCCTGTTCCGCTTGCCGGGCGGCGGCCCAGCGAAACCCGGCCTGCTGCGCGCAGCGGGCGGTGTTGCCGTGGCGGTGGAAGTCTGGTCGCTGCCGTCGGAGGCCTTGGGTGCCTTTGCCGCGCAGATCCCGGCACCCTTGGGGCTGGGGCGGGTGACGCTGGCCGATGGAACGGTACCGCTCGGCTTTCTGGTCGAGGCCGTGGCGGTCGAGGGGGCGGAGGATATCTCCCGCTTCGGCGGCTGGCGGGCCTATCAGGCCAGTTTGGCTTAGAGCCGCGGGCCTTAATTCTGGCGCGTCTCCGCCCCCGCGTCAGTGGTGGCGGGGGCGATTTCTTCGCCGACATAGCGCAGATAGGCTTGCTCCACCGTGCCGATATGGCCGCGCATAGCCGCCGCCGCGCCGGTCTGATCGCCCTTGAGGATGGCGTCCACCACCACCTCGTGCTCGGCATAAGAGCGCGAAAGGCGGCCCAAAGCGCGGAACTGGGCGCGGCGAAAGGGGGAGAGGCGTAGGCGCGTCGTCGCCGTCAGTTCCGCCAGATAGGGATTATGGCTCCCGGCATAGATCGCGGCGTGGAACTCGACATTGGCTTCGTGGAACTGCTGCGGGTCGCCCTCGCGCACCAAGGGGGCCATCGACCGGTGCAGGCTTTCAAGATCGCGCCGCTCCCGCGCCGTCATGGCGACGGCGGCATAGCCGGCGCACAGGGCTTCGAGATCGGCCATGACCATAAACATGGCGGCAAGCTGCGCATCGGACGGGCGGGCGACTAGAGCGCTGCGGTGTTGGCGGGTTTCGACCAAACCGCTCGCCCCCAGTAACCGAATTGCCTCGCGCACGGGGGTGCGGGATACGCCGAAGCGGGCGGCAAGCTCCTGCTCATCGAGGGGCGTACCGGGGGCGAGAATGCCGCGCACGATTTCGTCCGCCAACTGTTGGCGCAAATCTTCGGCGCGGGTACCGCGTCGGGCGGAAGGGCGCGGGCCGGTCATCGGATGGGTCCGTTTCCTTTTTTCTTCTCTGACCAAGGCTTTAGCATGTTTTCTTGATCTATGTTACTTGGAAATAGGCACATCAGGAATGCTACTGACGTGAGCGTGGACGATGCGCCAGCCCTCCGGCAGTCGCGCCCAGGTCTGGCTTTGCCGTCCCAACTGTCCCGGCAGGCCGGGATAGCGGAACAGGGTCGCGACCAGTACGCAGTCCGGTGACAGCGCGGTAACGCGCGTCTCCTCCCGCGCGCGCCCAGGCGGAACCGGCGTCGCCTCCGCCCGCCAACGCTTTACAGCCTCGATCCCATATTGAACCTCGGCGACGCCGTAGCGCACGACCTCCGGCGAGTCCCAGAAGGCCGCGTCCATCGCCGCCACATCGTTGCGCATCAGCGCGTCTTCATAGGCTTCAAAGAGGGCGCGGACCTCGGCTTCAGCGGCGGTTAGGCTCATGGTGCCACCGCCGTTTCAAGGGCGGACAGGGTGCAGGTCCAGCCGACGATACCGCCCTGCGCCCGGATCATCGCCAGAGTCGCCGCTTTGAACTCGGTGAAATAGCTTTCTGTCGCCTCTTCGACCAGCAGGCAATCATAGCCCCGGTCGTTGGCTTCGCGCATCGAGGTTTGCACGCAGACCTCCGTTGTCACCCCAGCGAAGACCAACTGCCGAATGCCGCTTTGCGCCAACATGGCTTCGAGGTTGGTTTTATAGAAGGCACCCTTGCCCGGCTTGTCGATCACTATCTCGCCGGGCAACGGCGCGCAGGCGGTAACGATGGCATTGCCCGGCTCGCCGCGCACGAGAATGCGCCCCATCGGCCCAGGGTCACCGATGCGGGCGGCGGGTTTGCCGCGCAAGCGTTTGGCGGGGGGGCAGTCTGACAGATCGGGCAGATGCGATTCGCGGGTATGGATCACCGGCCAGCCTTTGGCGCGAAACAGGCCGATCAACTCGGCGACGGCGGGGACGATGGCCCCCAGGCGGGTGACGTCGTTCCCCAGGCTCGCGCCAAAGCCGTCGGGTTCGATGAAGTCGCGCTGCATATCGATCACCACCAGCGCCACGGCGGCGGGATCGAGCGGGAAGGGGCCGGGTTCGGCGGGGATAGGGATCATCGGGATGCTTTCAATGCCCGGCCATCGCGTGGCCGATGGCGGTGCGGTCGGCCTCGGCCGCGGGGGCGAGATAGGTGATATGGCCGTCCGACATCACGGCGATGCGGTCGGACAGTTCAAGGATTTCGTCAAGATCCTCCGAGATCAGCAGAATCGCCGTGCCCTTGTTCCGCAAGGCCATCAACTGACCGCGAATATCGGCGACGGAGGCGAAGTCCAGACCGAAGCAGGGGTTCGCCACCACCAGCACCGCGACATCGCCGGAAATCTCCCGCGCCAGCACCGCGCGCTGCACATTACCGCCCGACAGGGCTTCGATGGGCGTTTCGGGGGAGCGGGTACGGATATTGTAGCGGGCGATCAGGCTTTCCGCCTGGGCGCGGATTTCTTTGCCGGACAGGAACCAGCGCGCTTTAGCCAAGGGGGCTTTGTCGAAGCCGCGAAAGGCCAGGTTTTCGGCTACGCTCATGCGCGGGGCGGTAGCGTTCTTCAGGGGTTCTTCCGGCAGGCTGAAGACCTTCATCACGTCCATTTCCGCCCGTTTCGGCGTATAGGGCTTGCCCTTGACGAAAATCCGCCCATCGGCCAGCGGGCGCTGACCCGCCAGAATTTCGAGCAGCTCCACCTGCCCATTGCCCGATACCCCGGCCAGCCCCAGGATTTCGCCTTCGTGGACCTTAAGATCGAGTTCTTGCACCGCAGGCAGCCCATCGTCTCCATCGCCGTAGAGCGCGATGAGATCGACGGCGACCGGCGTTGCCCCATGATCGACGCGGGCGGCGCGGGCGGGAACCTTGGTTTCGCCGATCATCATTTTTGCCATCGCGTCGGTCGAAAGTTCCGCCACCGATCCGCCGCCGACCTTACGGCCTCGGCGCAGCACGGTCACGCTGTCGCAGAATTCCGTTACTTCGCGGAACTTATGGGTAATCATCAGCACGGTCAGCGCGCCCCGATCCGTCATGCCGCGCAGCAGGCCGAGGATTTCGCTGGCTTCGTCGGGGGTGAGCACGGAGGTCGGCTCGTCCAGAATCAGAAACCGCTGATTGAGGTAAAGCTGTTTTAGAATCTCCAACTTCTGCTTTTGGCCAGCGGCGAGGCCTGATAGCGGCACATCGAGCGGCACGCGGAAGGGCATACGGTCAAGGAAGGCGTCGAGCGCCTTGGTTTCCTTGGCCCAATCGACCACCAGCGGCACATCGGCGCGCGCCATTACTAGGTTTTCCGCCCCGGTCAGCGAGGGAACCAGGGTGAAATGCTGATAGACCATGCCGATGGCGAGCGCCCGCGCCTCGCGCGGGGTGGCGATGCTCACCTGCTTGCCGTCCAGCAGGATTTCCCCCGCGTCGGGCTGGTAGAAGCCCATCAGGCATTTGACCAAGGTGGATTTCCCCGCGCCATTCTCCCCCAGCAGCGCATGAAACGATCCGGCAGGCACGGAGATCGACACATCGTCGAGCGCTTGGAACGCGCCAAAGCGCTTACCCATGCCGAGAATGTCGATGCCAATTGCCCGGCTACTCATGGTAAGGCCGCCAGGAGTGCCGCAGACGGGGCGACCGCGCCGAAGACCCCGCCCTGCATCTTCACCATGCTGAGGGCCGCCAGATGGTTATTGTGGTCGGTCGCGCCGCAGCAATCTTCCAGCAGCAGGCATTCATAGCCCCGGTCGTTCGCCTCGCGCATAGTGGTATGGACGCAAACATCGGTGGTAATGCCGGTCAGAATGATATTGGCGATACCGTTCTGGCGCAGGATCAGATCAAGGTCGGTGGCGCAGAAGCTGCCCTTGCCCGGCTTGTCGATAATCACTTCGCCCGGCAGCGGCGCAAGATCGGGGATGATCTCCCAGCCTGGTTCCCCCCGGATTAGAATACGCCCGCACGGGCCGGGGTCGCCGATGCCCGCGCCAATCTGGCGGGAGCGCCAGCGCTTGTTCGGCGGCAGGTCCGACAGGTCTGGGCGGTGGCCTTCGCGGGTATGGATAATGAAATAACCCTTCTGGCGCATGGCGGCCAGCACGCGCTTGATCGGCTCGATGGGCGCGCGGGTCAGCGATAGATCATAGCCCATCGTATCGACATAGCGGCCCTCGCCGCAGCAACCGGTCGGCCTGTCGATGACGATCAGGGCGGTATTCTGCGGGCGCAGATCGGCGTTCCAGGGCCATTCGTAGGGGGAGGCGGCGATGAGCGGCATGGAAAATCCTCCAAAAACTACCTCGTGATCGTCAATTCGCTGGGCGCGTCCTTCAGACTGCGCTTGGGCGAGACGGAGGCGATCATGATGAGAAGCGTCAGGATGTACGGGGCGGCGTTGAACAGGTAATAGCCCTGGCTGATGCCGATGGACTGCAAGGCCGGGCCGAGTGCCCCGGCGCCGCCGAACAGCAGCGCGGCGATAAAGCAACGCAACGGGTTCCAGCGGGCGAAGATCACCAAAGCCACGGCGATCAGCCCTTGGCCGGACGACAGACCCTCGTTCCAGCTTCCAGGGTAGGAGAGCGAGAGGAACGATCCGCCGATGCCCGACAGGAACCCGCCGAGGGCGGTGCAGATCAGCCGCACTTGGCCCAAAGAATAGCCCATCGCCCGCGCCGCCGCCGCACTATCGCCGACCATGCGGACGATCAACCCCCAGCGGGTGGTTTTGAAGCCCCAGGCCATTAGCAGCGCTAGGGCGGCACCGACGAAGAAGAGGGGGTTGATTTCCAGGGCGGCGGCCAGGGCCGGGTTCCCCGTCCAATCCCCCAGCGGCAGCCCCGGCAGGCGCGGCGCGGCGGGCTGGATAAAAGGCTTGCCGAAGAAGAAGGCAAGTCCGGTACCAAACAGCATCAAGGCAATCCCCACGGCGACATCGTTGATGCGCGGTAGGTTGCACAGCAGCCCATGCAGGGTTCCGAGACTGAGACCCGCGAACCCTGCCACCAGCACGCCCAACCAGGGGGAACCGGTGCCATAGGCGGTGGCATAGGCGCTCATCGCGCCGAAGATCAGCGTGCCTTCGAGGCCCAGGTTGATGCGGCCGCTTTTCTCCGTCAGGCATTCGCCCAAGGACACGAAGAGGAAGGGGGTTGAGACGCGGATGGCCCCGGCGAAAATCGCCAGCAGCACGGTCCAAATTCCAGGATCGCTGGTCATCGCGCGGCGCTCCTCTCGTCAGCAGGGCGGAAGAAGGGGATGCGGCCATAAAGGGTTTCGCTGGCCAGCAAGGTCACAAAAATCACCCCCTGCATCAGCAGCACGGTGGCGTCGGGCAGGCCTAAACGCCGCTGGATCAACCCGCCGCTGGCGGCAATCCCACCGAATAAGAGGGCGACGGGCAGGATGGCCAGCGGATTATGCCGGGCGAGGAAGGCGACCAGAATGCCGGTAAACCCGTAGCCCGCCGCGAGTGAGGCATTCGCCCGCCCGTGGATCGCCGCGACTTCAAAGAACCCCGCCAACCCTGCCGCCGCGCCCGCCAGCATGGAAAAGCCGACGACCAGCCGCCCGACCGGCAGCCCTTGGGCTTTCGCGGCGCGGATATTGCCGCCGGTGACGCGGGCGGCGAAACCCACCGTCGTATGGTCGATCAGCACATAATAGGCCGCCGCGAGCACCACCCCGGCGATCAGGCCCCAATGGACTTCCATGCCGGGGATCGGCCCGATCATCGCGTCTGCCGGAAGCGGGAAGGTCGACGGCTTATTCTGGCTCGCGGGATCGCGGAACGGCCCTTCGACGGAGAAATTCAGCAGGGCGACGGCAATATAGACCAGTAGCAGCCCGGCAATCGTCTCATTGACGCCCCGGAAAGTCCGCAAGGCCCCGACCAGGCCGATCCACGCCCCGCCCGCCAGTGCCGCCGTCAGCGCCATGACCAACAGCACCGCCCAAGCGGGCCAGACCCCGGCAATGGGCAGCGACATCACCGCGCAGGCGAGGCCGCCGATCACCAGCGCGCCTTCGCCGCCGATGATCACCAGCCCCAGCCGCGCCGGCAAAGCGACGCAGAGCGCCGTTAAGATCAGTGGTGCCGCCCGTAGCAAGGCGTTCTGGATCGAAAACCAAGTGCCGAAACCGCCGCGCCAGATCAGCGCAAAGAAGTCGGCGGGTGATTTGCCCAAGGCCCAGAGAAATACCGAAAATAGCGCCGCCGACACGAGCAGCGCGCCCAGCGGCATCACCACATATTCGCTTCTGGCCCGCCATCGATCCAGCCGTGCCGTCATTCGGCCTCTCCTGTTCACGCGGTCGCAGGATCAGGGGCTTTGCCCCCGATGCCCCCAGCCAAGGGGCTTGCCCCTCGGCGATCCCATTTTTCCCGTTCATGACCTCCGAAAACCAAAGCAATTCCGGGACCAAGAAAAGGGAGTCTCAAGGGGCGAGGCCCCTTGAGCGGCAAGGCTCTGCGTTACGTCAGCGACCCGATCACGCCGTCGAGCAGATAGTTGCTGTTCTCAAGGAACGGATCGTAATTATCGAGGCTCTTGCCCGCGGCGACGATTTCCTTGCCCTTATTGTCTTTCAGCGGGCCGACATAGATCGGGGTTTTGGCGACCAGGGCGGCCTTGGCCTCGGTGGCGGCTTTGATGGCGTCCGGCGTCGCGCCCGCCCCGAAGGCGGTGTTCTGCACGTAATCGAGATCGAAGCCGCCGCGTACGAAGTTCGGCAGTTTTTCGCCTTTGGCCAGGGCGGCGGCGAACTGCTTATAGATGGTTTCCCACTTATATTCGGCGCCGGTGATGAAGCCCTTCGGGGCCAAGGGTCCCTGATTGGCGTTATGGCCGCAGGATTTGACGCCGCGCTTTTCGGCGGTCTGGATCACCACTTTCGGGCTATCGACGTGGCAAGTGATGACGTCGCACCCAGCATCGACCAGGGCGTTGGTGGCTTCCGCCTCGCGCACGGGCAACGACCAATCGCCGGTGAAGATCACCTGCACCGTGGCGTTCGGGTTGGTCTTGCGCGCGCCGAGCAGGAAGGAATTAATGTTGCGCACCACAGTGCCGATGGGTTTGGCGGCGATGAAGCCGAGCTTATTGCTTTTGGTCGAAAGTCCCGCGGCCACGCCGTCGATATAATGGGCTTGATCGATATACCCGAAGTAGCTGCCCGCGTTCTTCGGATGCTTATCGGCCTGCCATAGGCCAACCGCGTGGCGGAATTCGACGCCGGGATATTTCTTCGCCATGTCGATCATATGCGGGTCGAAATAGCCAAAAGAGGTGGCGAAGATCAGCTTGGCACCGTCGAGATTAATCATCGATTCCATCGTCTTTTGCACGGCGACGGTTTCCGGCACATTTTCTTCTTCGATCACGGTCACGCCCGGCACGGCTTTCAGCGCCTGCGCGCCGACCGCATGGGCTTGGTTCCAGCCGAAATCATCGCGCGGACCCACGTAGATAATGCCAATGGTCAGCCCCGCCGCTTGGGCCGAGCCAAACGGCAGCCCGCTCGTGGCAACCCCCAGCGCCCCCAGCGCGGTTCCCTTCAGAATTGACCGGCGGCTGATCTGTTTCCTGTCCATCTCTTCGGTCCTTCTCTCTGCAGTGCTGTTTCGGCGCGGCGAACGCCAACGATCCGCACTCCTATCAGCAACATATGTGCCAGAAATATTCTTTATTTAATATCAAAGGATTAACAGATTTTGGCGGCGAACCTTTTGAGGTATTGTATGCAAAGATAGGCGATATGATTAAAAAATATACGTATACGCAGGCTTGCATACAAAACGCCCTAAGTGAATTTGTCAGAAGAGCTGCTGTCGATTCCCCCCGAACGCGCCGGGCAGTTAATCTCTCTCAGCATTGAATAGCTTGGGGCAACGGAATGAACGCGGTCGAGATTTAGGGGGCCGCGCTTTACCAGAGTTGGGGGGGCGATCCTCACCGACTGCAGGCGGGCTGGCGTTGGCGCGTTAAGCTCCGCCGCAAGCCCAAGCTCTCCAGCAGCCCGCTCGACCAAGCACAGAGGGTGGTTGCAGCCAGATTTCGAGGTGAGGGCTTTTTTTATAACCCTGCAACGTTCGGAGAGCGAGGCAGGATGGCGGAGGGGATGAGATTCGAACTCACGATACGGTTTCCCGTATACACACTTTCCAGGCGTGCGCCTTCAACCACTCGGCC
>CAZNVY010000054.1:0-23404 GCA_964576605.1 uncultured Elstera sp.
GCATCGCGCACTTCCGCCCGTTCATAGAAGCGCAGGCCGCCGATGACGCGGTACGGCACGCCGAGGGTCAGCAGCCGTTCTTCAAACTCGCGGGTTTGGAAGCCCGCGCGCACCAGAATCGCCATATCGCCCAGCGACTGGCCATCGCGCTGCAAGGCTTCGATCTCATCGCCAATCTCGCGCGCTTCTTCCGACCCATCCCAGACGCCGCGCACTTTGACCGGCGCCCCGCCCGTTTGATCGGTCCAGAGGGTTTTGCCGAGACGGCCTTCATTATGGGCGATCAAATGCCCCGCCACCGCCAGGATCGGCGCGGTGGAGCGGTAGTTTTGCTCCAGCCGGATCACTTTCGCGTCGGGGAAGTCCTTATCGAACTTCAGGATATTGTCGATTTCCGCCCCGCGCCACGCATAGATCGACTGATCATCGTCACCAACACAGCAGATATTCTTGCTCTGCTGGGCCAGCAGCCGCAGCCAAAGGTATTGGACGACGTTTGTATCCTGATACTCATCGACCAGAATATATTTGAACTTGCGGTGATACTCGGCCAGCACGTCCGGGTACTGCTGGAAGATCGTCACCATATGCAGCAACAGGTCGCCGAAGTCGCAGGTATTGAGAACCTTCAACCGCTCCTGATACTGGCGATAGAGATCAACCAGCCGCCCGCCCGCCAGTTCCCCACCATCATCTAGCTTCAATTTTTCCGGCGTCAGCCCGCGGTCCTTCCAACGCTCGATAGTGCCGAGCAACAGTTTGGCGGGCCAGCGCTTTTCATCGACCGAATTGGCCTGCAAAATCTGCTTCAGCAGCCGCAACTGATCGTCGGTATCGAGAATGGTGAAGCTGCTTTTGAGGCCCACAAGCTCCGCATGGCGTCGCAGCAATCGGGCCGCGAGGGCGTGGAAAGTGCCGAGCCAAATATCCTGCGCCACCGGGCCGATCAGATTGGCCACGCGCTCCCGCATTTCTCGCGCTGCGCGATTGGTGAAGGTCACGGCCAAAATCTGCCAGGGCTGCGCCCGGCGGGTGACGATCAAATGGGCGAGGCGCGTGATCAGCACCCGCGTCTTGCCCGTGCCCGCCCCCGCCAGTACCAGCACCGGCCCTTCCGTCGCCTCCACCGCCGCGCGCTGCGGCGGATTAAGGCCGGTCAGATAGGCTGGCGGCGCGTCGGGGGCATCCGGTTCGGGAAGATCGGCAAAGGAATCGTTCATGATCCGTTGTCTATACTGGAGCCTGACGCGAAAGGCTACCCCACGACAAGCGGGTTCCGGCGGCGGTTTTTTTCGCTTAAGAGACTCTTGGCGACAAGGGCGGGAACGATGCGGATCATTTGGGCAGCCTGTGGTGGCGTGGCACTGGTTCTGGCACTCGTCGGAATCCTGCTACCGCTGTTGCCGACCACACCATTTCTACTGCTGGCAGCCTTTGCCTTTGCCCGCAGTTCCCCCCGGTTGGAAGCTTGGCTGCTGAATCACCCGCGTCTGGGGCCGCCGATCCGAGATTGGCGGGACCAAGGGGCCATTGGTCGCAAGACCAAGCGGGTCGCCCTAGCCACCATGGCGGCAACGCCGTTTGGCACCTGGGCGATGGGGGCGAGCGAAACCATCCTCGCCATTCAGGTCATCGTGCTCTGCGGGGCGGCGGGCTTCGTCGCCACCCGCCCCGCCCCCAAAGAGGGTTAACCCCGCACCCGCGCGACGAATTCATCCACTTCCTGGCGCAGATTTCCAGCGGTGACGGTCAAGCCGCTGGCCGCCCCTTGAACGGCGGCGGACACTGTATAGGCCGTCTCGGTGGCTTCCGAAACGGTCAGGATATTCTGATTGACCCCAACCGCCCCGCGCGCCACATCCTGCACTGTGCGAGCGATTTCTTGAGTGGCAGCCCCCTGCTGCTCCACCGCAGCGGCGATTGCGGCCGCCACTTCGTTCACCTCGCGCATCACTTGGGTAATATTCGCGATATTGCCGACCGCGACCTGGGTTTGCCCGCCGATGGTTGAAATCAGACTGCGGATTTCCTCGGTCGCGCGGCCAGTCTGAGTGGCGAGGGCTTTTACCTCGGCAGCAACGACGGCAAAGCCTTTGCCCGCGTCCCCGGCCCGTGCCGCTTCGATGGTGGCATTGAGCGCTAGAAGATTGGTCTGCCCGGCAATCGCCTGGATCAGCCCGACAACATCGTTGATCCGCTGCGCATCGGCAGCAAGCTGGCGCATCTGTTGTTCCGACTGATCGGCGGCGGCGCTGGCCGAGCCGGTAATGCCGGCGGCATGGTTCACTTGGCGACCGATTTCGCCAATGGCGCTGGTGAGTTCTTCCGCCGCCGACGCCACGGTCTGGCTATGCATAACGGCTAGGTCGGAGGCGGAGCGCACTTCCCCCGCGCGGCTTTGCGTAACGCCAACCACGGCCGCCAATTCATCCGCCGAGGCGCGCATATCCTGCGCGGCGCGGCCCACATCCTCGACGATATGGCGCACGCTGGCCTCGAACCCATCGGCCAATTGGTGTAGCGCTGCCCGGCGGGCTTCTTCCGCCCGGCGCTCCGCTTCAGCTTTCTCATGGTTCAACTGCTCGACCGCCAGGGCATTGTCATGAAAAACGCGCAAGGCTTCGGCCATGGCCCCGATCTCGTCGCGGCCCTTATCCTCAATCAAGGCCGAATGTTCCCCTTGCGCCAAGCGGCGCATAGCATCGATCAGGCGCATCAGGCGGCGGATCAAGCGGCGACTGACGTAGAACCAGCCGACCGCGACGGCGAACAGCACCGCCCCGACGGCTACCAGGAAGAGCTTTTCGACCCCCCGCCCGATCACGTCGCGCACATCCTGGGCGGCGGCGCTGACCCCCTGCCGCGCCCCATCGACCAGCTTACTGGTCCGGTCGCGCAGCCGGTCGGCGACCGTGGCGTTCGACATCAGCAAGAGATCGCGATCCTGGCCGTCCAGCAGCAGATCGACCTGCTTTTGGAACGGGTCAGCAGCAAAAAGCGCCAACCAAGCGTCGCGTGCCGGGGCGATTTCCGCCTTATCCGCCTCGGTCAGCCCCTCGGTCAGCCGGGTCAGCGTCGCCCGTTGTTCGGCCACGATCCGACCGGCGCGTTGCACCGCGTCCACATCGGACATCGCGGGAAGGGTTTGCACCTGGGTGACGAGCCGTGCATTCAACTGCCGCAGCAAACTGCCGGTTTCCGAATTGCTTAACCGTGCCGCCGATTGATCGAAATCCTGCGCCGTCAGATCGACGGTTAGCATGATCGCCGATAATTCGGCACGGGCCGTGGTATTGGCTTCCACTGTGCGGCGAATATCGCCCAACATTCGGCCCATATCGTCGATATACGAGAGGTAATCGTTGATTTCCGCCGCGTCGGTGGTGGCGCGCAGGGCATCGATCAGCCGTCGAGCCTCGGCCTCGGTCGGGGCGACCTTCTCCCACAGCGCCGCGCGGCTATCGGCGTCGGGGGCGGCGGCCAGTTGCGGGCCATAGCCTACCAAGCGCTCCGCCGCCGTGGCGAGGCGCAAGGCGGTTTCGATCTGCGGTAGGCGCTGATCGGCAACCCGGTCCATCTGTTCGGCAACATCGGCGAAGGCAAGCCAAGCAACCACCGCCGCTAAGATCGGTAGCCCGGAAATCGCCCCAAACGCCAACCACAACCGCCCCCGGATCCCCAGGGCGGGGAAAAAAGTAACCATGACCAGCCCCTCCCGCAACACTTGCCAGACAGTAGCCGGGACACAATGACAGTTTTGTGATGGTTAACGCGGCAAACAAGGAAAGAATCACCGCACCATAGAACGGTATAAACTCAGCCCTCTATTTGAAACAAAAAATGCCGCACCGGGGTGGGTGCGGCATTTTTATAATCCACGCGAGAAAATATGGACTATTTCTTGATATTGGCGAGCAACGACTTCACTTCGTCGATGCTCGCAGTCACGCGGGCGCTGATGACGGCGGCGGCATCCTGATTCGACTTGGCCAGCAGGTCGGCCAGTTCCTTCATATTGGCGAGCGCCTTTTCAAAAGCCTGTTTGGCAAGATCGGTCTGCTTTGCCAGTTTTTCTTCCGGCGTGCCCTGGGCCACCGCGTCGCGCAGAACCGCAGCGGTCTCTTCCAGGGTCTGGCGCAGAATTTCGGCCTGACGACGGCCAACGGCCTGCAGCCCTTCAAAGGCGAGCTGATTGGCGGCGGTGATCGCTTCGATATTGCGACGCTGGGCACCGACCAGGGCTTCGACATCAAGGCCCGGAATCTTGTAGTCAGCCGCGATTTTGGTGAAGTCGATATCGAAGAACGGGTTCTTGGTCATTGGGTCTCTCCTGGGTCGAGGTTTTTGCTGCAACGCAACATAACCAGAGATTGTCACAGCGATCGCCTAAAATCAAGGCACTTTGTGCACTGCAGCATAACCCGTCGTCGCAACCCTGCCCCTCGTCCTACGCAGGAACCCTTAGGGTGCGTCCGGCGCAGACGGCGGCGGATTTGGCAGGTCGGGCAAAGCCAGGGGCCAGCCTTGAATCTGTTTCAGGGCTTGGTCGAGGGCCTTCATCGTCTCCGACAGATCGGGGCTAGGATCGGTCAGGAAGGTACGCAGGGTAACCCCATAGGCAAAGGCCAGGGGTTTAGCCCGCAATGCATCCATCACCCCGCCAGTCGCAAGTTTGGCCGCCTCCAGCGTCCAGACCATCGATGGGATTAGATGCGGAGCCAAGCCTAACAGCAAATGCGGTGCCCCCCGCCGCGGATCAGGCAGCAAGGCCAGCGCCGCGCGGCCCGGTAGCAGCGCATCGAAGCGGCGCATCAGCAGGGCAAACAGCCGGTCTCGCACCGGGCCGTCCTGCTCGTCAGCGGAAAGATCGGTCAGCATCGCCCGATCCGCCGCCTGGTTCCAGGCCAATAGGATCGAGAGTTTATGGGGAAAGCGGGCCTGCACGTCGGCCAACGGCACATCGGCCCGCTGCGCCCATTCAGCCATCGGCACCCGGTGCCAGCCGGTTTCGGCAATCGCGCGGCTTACCGCTAACAGCACAGGATCGGTCATCGCTGTTCTTCGTCTCCCCCGAACCGGAGCCTAGCAGAAAGAGAGAAAAATTACGCGCCCAATTCCCCGGCGCGGCGGGTAGCGGCGGCAATCGCGCGGGTCACGATGGGCTGCCAGCCCTCCGGCCCCATCAGCACCTTAATCGCCTCGATGGTCGTGCCACCGGGGCTGCACACATTCTCGCGCAGGGTGGCCGCGGGAAGATCGGACTGATGCACCAGCTCCCCGGCCCCGGCAACGGTGACACGCGCGAGCCGCCCGGCAATATCGACGGGTAGACCAACGGCAACCCCGGCCTCGGTCATCGCTTCAATCAGCGCGAATACATAGGCGGGGCCGCCGCCCGACAGGGCCGTAACCGCATCGATCTGCCGTTCGTCTGTCACCCATTCAACCGCCCCACAGGCGGAGAGTAATTGGCTGGCAAGCTCGGCCTGCGCTGGGGAAACCCGGTCGGTCGCGACACAAACCGTAATCCCGCGCCCAATGGCGGCGGGTAAGTTCGGCATCGACCGAACGATGGGGAAACGCCCCCCCAGATGCTGTTCAAAATAAGTCAGGGTCTTGCCTGCAGCAATCGACAGGATCAGCGGCGCGCCGACAATTTTCGGGGCCAAGGCCGCCAGCGCCGCATCCATCATCTGTGGTTTTACGGCCAGGATGATCGCATCAACCCCGTTAAGATCGCCAAGGGCGGCGGTATCCGACACCCAGGTTAGCCGCGCGTCCCCGGCCAGGATCGGATCGGTCGGCGGGTGCGGATCGACAACGCGCACATGCTCCACCGCGCCCGACGCCAGCCACCCACGGGCCATGGCCCCGCCCATTTTGCCGCAGCCCAGCAGCAGCAACGCAAGCCCCATGACTTACGCCTCGCCAATGGTTTCAAACAAAGCGGCTTCTAAGGCTTCTTCGGCGGTCTTCCCGCCCCAAATTACCAGCTGGAACGCCGGGTAGAACCGCTCGCATTCGGTGAAGGCAGCATCCACCAGATCTTCCAACTGTTCCAACGAGGCCCCGGTCAGCAAGCCGCGTAGTGGCAGCGTGTGCCGGAACAGCGGCATCCCGTCTTCCTGGCTTACTTCCACATGGCCAATCCACAGCCGCTCGTTGATAAGAGCGGTTAGCGTGTAAATTTCGCGGCGGCGGGTTTCCGGCACTTTCGCATCGAAAGCGCAGGAGAAATGCAGCGCGCTAACATCGTCCCGCCAGACGAAGAACAAGCGATAATCGCACCAACGCCCGCGCAGTTCCGCGACCAACTCGTCATCACTTGCGCGGTCAAAGGGCCATTCGTTCGCGGTAACAATATCTTCGACCAGATCGAGCGGATGGGACGGAAGATCGGGCGTTGTCTCACGAAGGGTGGTCATACCTATCGCCTCCGGGCGAACCAAAATAAAGAACGAGACCTAAGCCCAGAGCAACCGGCTGGTATCCTCGCCACCGATAACGCTGCTTTTGCAAAAACGCCGCTTTGCAAACGAAGCGCCACAGGCAGCGATACCGGGCTAGCACCGAAAAGGCAAGCCCGGCATAGGCCCTATTCGAAAAAGACAGTGCCGAAACCCCAGCTAAACTGCGGGGTTGGCGGCGGGTTTTGCTTTGGCACGGGGCCGTTTAGTGGGTAGAGGTTCATCCTGTTTCGCAACACTGGTAAGCTGGGCTTCCAAGGCTGCAACGCGGGCTTCCAGCGCGGCCTGCGCCTCGCGGGCGCGGATGGCAACGTCGCGCATCGCCTCGAACTCGTCGCGGGTCACGAGGTTCAGATCCGCCAACAGTCGTTCAAGCCGACCCCGCGCCAAACCGTTTACCTCGGCCCGCAACCCGGCAAGCGCACCAAGCGCGCCCCCGGCGACGCGGGCACCATCCTCGAAAAACCGTCCTTGCTGTCGCATCGGGACTGCCTCCTTCCACATTGGCTCACCATGCCGCGCCCGGCAGGGCACGGCAAGCTGAGTAAGACCGTATAACCGTATTTATGACGGAATTGGGGGCGGTAAAAGCCCCCGCCGGTTAATCGCGGAAATTCTCGAACTGCAGAGGCTGCTCAATCTTAAGCCCCCGGACGAAGGCGATCGCTTCCTGCAAATCATCGCGCTTTTTGCCGGAAACCCGCAGCTCATCGCCCTGGATCGCCACCTGCACCTTCATTTTGGAATCTTTGACCGCACGGGTAATGGTCTTAGCCACATCCTGGGGGATCCCCTGCTTCACCGTCACCACTTGCCGCACGCTGGCCCCGGCGGCCTTTTCGACGGTCTTATAGTCGAGCGCGCTGGGGTCGATCTTCCGCCGGGTGAAATGCACTTTCAGCAACTCGTGCATCTGATCGAGCTTTAGCTGATCGTCGGCCAGGATGGTTAGGTCATTATCCTTGCGGGTGATCTCGCATTTCGACCCCTTAAAATCGAAGCGCGTGCCGATTTCGCGCACGATATTACCGAGTGCATTATCGACTTCGGCGAGGTCGGTTTTCGAGACGATGTCGAAGGACGGCATGGGACGCTCCTCATCATTCCTGATCTGTCGGCGGCATTGAAAGGCCGGATCGGGCGGCGGGGGCAAGCAAAAAATCATCCTCAGCCCTCCTGCGCATCGCCTCTTGAAGCGCCGAATGGGCCTGCCTATCTGCGAAGGGTCGGTGCCGCTTCCGGGCCGACACCAGCCCAACCGGGATGCGCCCCAGGCGATCCCATCCGACCATGTTGCTTCTCAAGGAGAATATGGAATGCGTACGCTTAATCTTAATCCGCTGTTTCGTTCTACCGTTGGCTTTGATCGGCTGATCCACCTGATGGACGCCGCGCAGCGCGCCGACGACGCCGGGGCCGCTTACCCGCCGTATAATATTGAAAAGCTCGGCGATGATCGCTACCGCATCACTATGGCGGTTGCCGGCTTTTCTGCCGCCGATATCCATATTCTCGCCAAGCCCAATCAGGTTACAGTTAGCGGCCAGGCCAAGGGCGAGGATGAAAACGCGCAATATTTACACCGGGGCATCGCCGGTCGTGCGTTCGAGCGGAAGTTCGATCTGGCCGATCATATCCGCGTTCACGGGGCCAATTTGGAAAACGGCCTTCTGCACATCGAGTTAGTGCGCGAAGTGCCGGAAGCGATGAAGCCCCGCACGATTCCCATCGCAACCGCCAACGCCAATGGCGCAGGCACTGTTCCTTCCCTGGCCGCCGCCGAATAGGCCCGACGCCGGGCAAACCTGACGCGTTAACCAGGTTTGCACTGCACACAAACCACCCCTGAGTGATCCAGCCCCCGCAGGTCTAGCCACCTGCGGGGGTACTCCTTATAAGGACCCTCTAAACCGCGTCGCGGTGAGTATCACTGTATTACGAAAGAATCCTATTGGGTCGTTCCAAACTATCCCGTAATTTATCGAATTAGGGAATAGAAGGTCCAAGGATCATGGCGGGCGAGCGAAAGGCAGATTAGCAAGCGTATGCACGACGACATATATGAATTACATGTCGCCGAAGGCGGGCGTTGGCATTTGCAAGAACGCTTTCGGGGGACGCAAAAGGACGAGGCCGTCGAGGAGGCGAAACGCCATTTCGCTTCGCCGTCGGTGGAGGCTGTCCGCGTTATCCTTGAAAAATACGACGAAGCCGAACAGCTTTTCAAGCAGCGGACGATCTATCGCCAGTCGAAACAGAAGGTCGCGCCGCCGCTTAATCCGCCAACGCCTGCCGCCGCGCCCCGACGGATTGCCGCCCCGCCACGGGCAGCTGCGCCCATTAGTCGCACAGCCCAAGCCCGCCCCCTCGGCAGCGCCGCCAGCGTCCTGGCCGCTCCCGCCGCGCCTGGGTCCATCCCGCCGAAACCCGCCCCGATGCCGCGCGCGACCGAGGCAGAGGCGCAGGGCCGCTCGCTCGCCAGTCGGCTGATGCTGTCGGGATTGATCGCCGTCGTCCTCTCCGGTCTCGGTGTGCTACTGCTCACCGGGGTTCTCGGCGGGGAAGGCGGGCTATTGGCCATGGTCGATCCGCTAATAATCTATCTGCTGGCAGTCTTGGTCTTTACGGCAGCCTTCGGGATTTCCCTGCAGATGTTCAGCCGCACGGGACGGCGGCGACCGCGTCTGGCCGAGGATAGCGGGGCCAATGTCGATGCGACCGAATCGTCCGACGCCACCGATCCCGCCGCACCCCACAAAACCAATGGCTCCCCATCGGATGCGACCGACGCTCCCCTGAGCGCTGCCGACCTTGCCCGGCGGGATGCCGAGCAAAAGGCGATCGAAGAACGCGGGTTGGCCGCCATTCTCGGCACCGCCCCGGTCCCGGAAGAAGCTGCCGCCGCGCCCGATGCGCCGCCGCCCACCGCCGCTGATGCGCCTCCCACCCCTGATCCCACCCCGCAGGCCGCCCCCGCTACAGAGAGCGCCGCCACCGCCGGACACCGGGATTTTTTGCTCGCTTTCCTGCGCGACGCGTTAACCCATCCTGCAACTCAGCCCTTCATCGCCCAGGGGTTCGATGGGCGCAATCGGTTCGCCTGCCACTTATTCATACTGGGGGCCGCTGAAGCAATTTTGGCCAAAACGAAAACCGGCCCGCAGGAGTTACCGCTCGTGATTGGCGGCGCGCTGGAAGCCTTGGGCACTGGACCGGATCGGGCGGGCACCTTCCTGGCACGGGCCGCCGATTATCGCCGCGATGAAAAATTCAATGCCGCGATCAACGCCGGACGCGCCGCCATGGCCAGCCGCCTGAAAACGGGCAGTGGGGGTGCCGAGACGCTGGGCGCGGCGCTGGAAGCCTGGAACGGGAGCAATGAAGCCGCCCAAAAGACACTCGATATTGCCATTCTGTTTACCGATATGGTCGCCTCGGTCGCTACCACGCAGCGCTTAGGGGAAGAGCAGGCAATGCGGTTGGTGCAAACCCATAACGCCATTGTCGCGGTCGCCCTAAAGCGTCATCGCGGCCACCAAGTGAAACATACCGGCGATGGGATTATGGCGGTTTTCCAACGGGTCGCCGATGGGCTGACCGCCGCCGTCGATATTCAGCGCCAGTGCAGCGAGCATAATCATGTGACGCCGGGCGAGCAGATCCTGCTGCGCATCGGCCTATCGGCGGGACAGCCGGTTCAGGAAAATAACGATTATTTCGGGACGATTGTGCAGTTAAGCGCGCGGCTCTCCTCCCTAGGAGAACCAGGCGATATTCATTGTGATGCCACATTTGCAAGCTATGTGAAGGAAAACTCTGTCGCGCCGCTGAGTGCGCCCTTCGACGTTCCCTTGAAGGGGTTTGCCCAGCAACAGACCGTCTATCGGGTTGATTGGCAAGGGGAAGCCCCGGCCACCGGGACGGCCGAGTAAAGAAACGCCCTGGGAGGTCCGCCTCCCCAATAAGCAAACAGGAGACGCCAATGCCCCGCCGGCAGATTCCCACCGAAGTTCTCGCAGGGGGGGCACTCTTGCTCGCCGCCATTGCGGCCTTAATCGTCAGCAACTCCGGCCTGTCACCGTTCTACGACGCGCTGCTGGCAACCCCGGTCGGCGTCCGCGCTGGAACCGCTGGGCTGGAAAAGCCGTTGCTGCTCTGGATCAACGATGGGTTGATGGCGGTTTTCTTTTTTCTGGTTGGGCTAGAAATCAAACGGGAAGCGCGGCTGGGGCAGCTTGCCGATCCCAAGGTTTTGGCCTTGCCGCTGGCCGCCGCAATCGGCGGGATGGCCGTTCCGGCGGCGGTCTATACCGCCTTCAATCTCGGATCGCCAGAGGCTCTGAACGGTTGGGCGATTCCCGCCGCGACCGATATTGCTTTCGCGCTGGGGATTTTAGCGACGCTGGGATCGCGGATTCCCCCCGCGCTGCGCCTGTTCCTAATGGCCTTGGCGGTGATCGATGATTTGGGCGCAATTGTTGTGATCGCCATTTTCTATACGGCGGAACTATCGGGCATCGCCCTGGCTGGGGCTGCGATTACCCTGCTGGCGCTGGTCACCCTGAATCTCGCGGGCACCCGGCGCTTAACACCCTATGTGCTGCTGGGCATCGCGCTTTGGGTCTTTGTGCTGAAGTCCGGGGTTCATGCCACTTTGGCCGGGGTCGCCTTGGCCTTCGCTATTCCGCTGCACGACCGGCACGGGCACGCCAGCCACGGGCCGCTGATTCAGGCCGAACATACGGTCGCCCCCTGGGTGACCTGGGGGGTTTTGCCGGTCTTCGCCTTTGCCAATGCCGGTGTCTCCTTCGCCGGACTTGGCCTGGCCGCCCTGACCGAAAGTGTCACCCTGGGGATCGCCCTGGGGCTATTGCTCGGCAAGCCCATCGGGGTGCTGTTGGCTGCCCGCTTGGCAGTAAAAGCCGGGTTTGCCAGCCTGCCGGATGGGCTAACCTGGCGGCTGATTACCGGCGCAGGGCTGCTGGCCGGGATCGGCTTCACCATGAGCCTATTCATCGGCGGCCTCGCCTTCAGCGGGCCAGAGGCGGCGGCGCAAGTCCGGCTTGGGGTGCTGGGCGGTTCGGTTCTGGCAGCGGTGGGCGGCTATCTCTATCTACGGCGGGTGGCGCGACCGCCGGTGGTCGATTAACCGGTGGTCGATTAACCGCTGGCCGGATCGCCGCCCGACGCGCGCACCGCCTCGTCAACCGCCAGCCTTAGGCGCTGCGCCCGGTCGCCCACATCGTCCGCGGCATTCAGCAGGTCGAGAACATTGGCCCCGCCCCGGATCGCCGCCGAACCAACTTCGCCGATCCCATCGCGCACTTTCCGCGCGCCGGATGCCATCCGCTCCACCAGCGCGGTCACCTGTCCGGCCGCGCCCTCATGCTCGTGCAGAATGTAAGAAACCTCTTTGCTATTGCTTTGTAGGTCCTGCACCTGCAGCAGAATATTGGCAATCACCCCGCCCATCTCGGCGGTGACCGATTGGATAATGGCAATCTGCGCGCCGATGTCCTCGGTCGCCTGCGCCGTGCGAGTGGCAAGCGCTTTCACTTCCCCGGCGACCACGGCAAACCCTTTGCCTGCCGCCCCGGCGCGGGCCGCTTCAATGGTCGCGTTCAGCGCCAAAAGATTGGTCTGACCAGCGATTTCAGTGATAAGCCCAGAAACTTCCTGAATGGCGAGCGCGGCGGCGGCCAGCCCGTCCATCGTCTGCTGCGCCGTCTGCCCGGACGAATGCGCGGCTTCCGCCGCACTAACCGTCTGATCCACATGCACCGCGATCGACTGCACCGATTTCACCAATCCCCCCGCCGCCAAAACGGCCCGGTCGCCGTGGCTGGCAGTTTCATCGGCGGCATCCGACACGAGCAAAGCCTGTTGATTGGCGGCATTGGTCACCTCTGCCAAGCCTTCCCCCGTTGTGCGCAACCGCTGTGCGGCGGCGATCAGATCCTCTAGCAGCCAGGCGCTGCTTTGCTTGAGCCGTTGCACCACAGCGGCGGAAACCAAGCTTCCCGACGCGTCGTTCCCGGCGGCGGCACCTGCTGTCGCGGCGGCATCGGCCCCGCCCGTTTGCGGCAGACGCCGGGCCAGCCAGAGGGTGCCGAGCATCGCCAGCGCTATTCCCGCCGCGCCGACTAAGAGCACTATCAACCGCTGGTCCGGATCGGCCAGCAGCGCTGTCGCCACGCCGACCGGCAACAGCACCGCCCCGATCAACAGCAATCCAACGTGCAGGAAAAAGGGCGTCACCATGGCCGTCTGCCTTTCGTTACGGGGCTGATAGGATGACCTATTCATCGGGTCGAGAAAAGGTAAAATGCTTGCCATTCCCCCGTCCCACGCTTGACAAGCAGGCTGCGAACCCGCCATTTCTGACATGATAAATAGGATTTCTGTCATGTCAGTTTTGGTACCGCTGCCAATATCGCGCCGGGACGGGCCTGGAGAGGAGACCGGCGAAAGCCTGGGGAACCGGGCGTATCAGGCCATTCGCCGTGCCATCATCACCTGCGCCTTGCCACCAGGAACCGAGGTTTCGGAAACCCAACTCTCGGCGCGCTTCGGGTTTGGCAAGGCCCCTGTCCGGGCGGCCCTATCGCGGTTGGCGCAAGATCGGCTGGTCCGGGCGCAGGCCCGCCGCGGCTGGCGGATCGCCCCGGTAACCCTACGCGATGTGCGCGATATTTTTGATTTGCGGCAGCTGCTGGAGTCGGAGGCGGCTCGCCTCGCCGCCGGGCAGGTTTCCGCCGATGAATTAACCCGGCTGGATGCCGCCTGTCAGGCCCGCTACAGCCCTGGCGACCCGGCAAGCGCCGAGGCATTTTTGGCCTCGAACCGCGAGTTCCATTTGCTGATCGCCCGCCGGTCTGGCAATGCCCGGCTGGTGGCTATGCTGGAGCAATTGATGATGGAGTCGGAGCGGCTCTTGCATATTGGTCTCGCGCTGCGCGATCGAACCGACGAAATCAGCCACGAACACCATCGGCTGATCGAAGCCTTGGTGGCCGGTGATCGTGCGGAAGCGGCGCGTATTGCCGCCGAGCAGGTGGTCGATTCGTTCCACATGGTCCGGGATGCGATCCTCTCGTCAGAGCCGGTCGATACGCTCTCGATCCGGCTGGATGGTCCCGCCTGACCCGCCTTAGCGCGGCCGGCTTCAGAGATTAGATCATCACGACCCTGGCAGCCGATTGAAAGCAGGGGACAAGTCGCCGACTTATAGGGCAGAGTGAGTTCCACGATTTGCCGTTCGGTTTGGCTGCAAGGATATGCGTGCGTCGATGACCCGTTCCGCCTTCTCCCCCCTGGCCCGCTCGGATACCTCCCTGGCCGATCTTGACGCCGATTTTGGGGTGGAGGGGGCGCAATCGCTGATCCTGGCCCCCGATTACATTCTGCCGGGGGCCGACCCCGACGGGCTGCTGCCCGATTTTGCGGTTCTGGTGCAGGATGGGAAGGTCGCAGCGATTGATCTCGTGACCAGCCTGATTGATGCGCATCCGGATGTGGCGGTTGAACGGCTACCGGATTCTATTCTTCTGCCCGGTCTGATTAACGCCCACCAGCAGGGCCGCGCCCTCACCGCCGCCCCGCTTTCCCCCGGCGATGATCTGCTGGATAACGCCCTGATGGTGCGCTTTGCCCGCACCTCGCTTGACCCTTACCCGCTGGCCTTGGTCGCGGCGACCGACATGCTGTCCCATGGCATTAGTACCGCGCTGCACGCCGGAGTTAGTCAAGGGACCGGTGATTATGAAGGCGAGCTGCGTGCCGCCATTCGGGGGTATCAGGAGGCAGGGATCCGCACCGTTATTTGCGTTTCCGGCATGGACCAGGGGCAGATTATCTCTCCGTCCAGCGAGCTTCCCGCCTTTTTGGATCGGGTCTCGCCGGAATTGGCGGCCCTGCTCACCGAACCCGCCCTGCCTGCCTATGCTGGGTCCGCTGCCGATACGATTGCGCTCATGGGGCGGCTGCTGGCCGATTTCGGGACCGAGCCAACTTTGAGCTTCCGCTACGCCGTGCCCGGCCCGCAATATGTCTCCAACGCCTATCTGACCGCCATTTCCGCCGATGCCAAAGCGCGGGGCCTCGGCCTGCATATGATCCTGTATGAAAGCCAGGTCGATTGGGCCGTGTGCCAAGCCCTCTATCCGGACGGGGTTCTAACCCGGCTGGACCGGCTAGGGGTTCTGACCCCCGATCTGACCCTGGTGCAGGGCGTTTGGCTCTCTCCAGCGGAAATCGAGCTGCTGGCGGCGCGGGGGGTTAGCACCGTCTCGACCCCAGGGTCCAACCTGCGCCTGCGCCATGGTATCGCCCGGCTGGGGCCGCTGCTGCGCGCCGGACTGCCGGTGGCCTTGGGAACCAATAACCGTGCCCTGGCCGATGACGAGGATTTGCTGAGTGAACTGCGCCTGGCCGCTGGCCTGGCCCGCGTGACCGATATCAGCCAAGGCGGCCCCTGGGATACCCGCCCTACCCTGGCCGAACAATTGGCTATGCTGACCGAAAACGGGGCGCGTGCTGTCGGGCTGGCCGGCAAGATCGGCACGCTCGCGCTGGGCGCACCCGCCGATCTGATGGTGCTATCGCTGCAAGGGATCGAAGGCCCGTCGCTCGATCTCGATGCCAGCTTAATCGATAATCTACTGAACCGCGCCTCGGCCCGCGATGTTTGCCTAACGATGGTGGGCGGCGAGATGCGCTACCGGGAAGGCAGCGTGCAGGGGATTGACCGCGAACGGGTTTCCGCCCTGCTGCGCGAAGCCCACGCCTATAGCCGCGCCGCCGCCGATCCCGCCTGGCCAGAACTTTGGTCAGAACTGCGGGCGCATTTGCGCGCCCACTATGGCGAAAAAATTAAGCTGGCGCGGCAGCGTCCGAATTCGGCATAAATTAACTGTTTTTCGATAGTTGGTATCACACGCCTTTGAAATCCCGTGTTTTCGGGTAATGTAAGGGCCGGTGGCGCACCCCTTACGGGCCAAGGGCGCTAGGGCACCGGGCAGGGTAGCAATAGGGCCGGAATGGAAACAGTTCGCACCATCGATGGAGAGATCGAAGATATTCGGGATCGCATCTCCTCCACCGGAGATTCGGTGTGCGAAGTGCATCTGAATACGCCCGGCGGCAAGGAAAAATGCTTTGCCTATGCTGATAAGGCCACCATCGTTCAGAATCTGCTGAAAAAAATGCAGGAACTCGCCACCCGCAATGGCGTTGGCCATATCAAAGATCTGCATGTTCGGGTGGAAATTACCGGGATCGTGAAGAATCAATCCTCCTCAAAGGACTTGATCGTCACTGCCGTCAAAATCCAGCAATAGGCCATTCCTGCCCTGCGACCGTCTGCCGCAGGGCACAATCGGCGGCTCTACGGGGGTAAAGGATCGATTCGGTCGTTTGCTGCCGAGGTACTATTTTCAAAATAACCGCTTTGCTTAAGTTTTGTTCAAACGAACCTTTGAATATCTTAAAAATGTCATTAGAAGAATTTTCATTGCATCGCAATATAGGCCGTTCTGCATTTTGGTCATTGCTGGCAGCGCAGGGCTGACGTGCAGGAATAGACCTATTTCCGTCACACTTGAACGGTATAAGAGCCGCCAACACATAAGTGTTCTTCGTGACGACTATAAGGACCGCCGGACAATGTCCCGCAACTCGACCAATCCGATCTTCTGGGTCGCACCGCATTTCGACGAATGGCAGGTACAGACCGATGGTGCAGATCGGCCGGAAGCGCTGTTCGATGCCAAAGAGGATGCCGTGGAATGGGCCTGCCGCGTGGCGCAGCATCGCAGCCCTGGCATTGTGCGCGTGCTTGATTACCATGGGAATATCACAAGCCAGTTCTTCTTTGCCGACATGGCCGGCGACCAAGACCGCCGCCCCGCCGCGTAAAGGCTGGGTTTGGGCGCTTAGGAAATTTTGTTCTACCGCCCCGCCAGACAATTTCGGACTGGAAAGCCGGGCGCACCTTGGCTAAGGCTCAAGCATAACATTTAAGCCCTGCTTGGGAGGGGTGCGCCCGTGAGTCTCGACTGGAACCAAGCCTTTGCCCCGCGCGCGTTGAAGCTGACCGCGTCGGAAATCCGCGAACTGCTGAAACTCATCAATCAGCCCGATATTATTTCGTTTGCCGGGGGGATTCCCGATCCGGCGTTATTTCCGCACGCGGTGCTGGCCGAAACCTTCCACGCGCTTCTCTCCGACCCAGAGACCCGCGACGGTGCCCTGCAATATTCGGTCTCGGAAGGCTATCAGCCGCTGCGGGCCTGGCTAGCGCAGACCTATCTGCCGAAGGTTGGGATCGCGACCCATGCCGATAACATCCTTATCACCAATGGCTCGCAGCAGGGCCTGGAGTTTTTGGCAAAACTCTTCATCGGCACGGGCGACCGGATCATCGTCACCAACCCCAGCTATCTTGGAGCCTTGCAGGCTTTCAGCCTGTATGAGCCGACCTTTGTGACCGTGCCGGTACAGGGCGAAGGGGTGGATTTGGGGGCACTGGAAGCCGAAATGGCCAAGGGCGCGAAATTCTTCTACCTCACCCCGGATTTCGGCAATCCCTGCGGCGTCACCGTCCCGCTGGAACAGCGCCGGGCGATGCTGGCGCTGGCCTATCAGTATGGTATTCCGATCATCGAAGATTCCGCCTATGACCAGCTTCGATACGATGGCGAGCCGGTTCCGCCGTTGCTGGCCCTGGATAGCGACCGCCTGAACCAGCCGCGCCCCTTGACCGAGGCGACGGCGCAGGGGCAGGTGATCTATACTGGCACTTTCTCCAAAAGCATCGTCCCGGCCCTGCGCATCGGCTGGGTGGTCGCCCCCCAGCCGGTGCTGCAGAAGCTGGTGCTGATGAAGCAAGCGTCGGACTTGCACACACCAACTTTGAACCAAATGGCGATGTTCCGGGTGGCGGATAAGATTATTTTCGATCATGCTGCCGGAATCCGCGAAATCTACCGCGCTCGGCGCGATGCCATGCTGACCGCCCTGCGCGATTTCATGCCGGCAGGCGTGACCTGGACGCAGCCGGAAGGCGGTATGTTCGTCTGGATGACCCTACCAGAGGGGCTGGATGCGGCGGATCTTTTGGCGCGCTCGATCGCCGAAATTCGCGTCGCCTTTGTGCCGGGGGCGGCTTTTTACCCGGATCGGTCGGGCAAAAACACTATCCGCCTTAGCTTCTCCGTCCCGCCGCCGGAGCGTATCCGCGATGGGATCGAGCGTTTGGGTGGGCTGCTAACCCAGGCGGTTAATGCGCTGAAGCTCACCGCTTAGGGGCAGGCCAAAGATTATTTTGATTTCCCAACGGAGTAGGCAAATCTGCCTCTCCGCTGGGGCAGGAGGCATCCGATGCCGCTCGAAACTTTGATGCTCTTTGCTGGGGCCTGTTTGATGCTGGCGATCACGCCAGGGCCAGATATGCTCTATGTCCTCAGCCGCTCTATCGCCCAAGGCCGGGTGGCCGGCTTGGTTTCGGTGGTCGGTTTTGCGGTTGGGATCGTCTTCCACGCGCTGGCTGCGGCGTTTGGCCTCGCCAGCCTTTTCGCGGCCTCGCCGCTAGCCTATGCGCTGGTACAATATGCCGGGGCCGCCTATCTGGCCTGGATGGCCTATCAGACCTTCCGCAGCCAGGAATTACCGTTTCTAACCAGCACTCAAGCACCGAAGGCCGCCCTGTGGCTGATCTTCCGTCAAGCGGTGATTGGCAATTTGCTGAACCCCAAGGTCATTCTGTTTTTCATCGCCCTCTTTCCGCAGTTTTTGGACCATAGCGGCGCGCATTCGCTGATTGGGCAGGTCTTGGTGATGATCCTGGTGCTGACCGTGATCGGCAGCGGCGTGAATGGAGCGATTGCGCTGCTGGGGGGGCGATTTGGGGCCTTCATGCGCGCCCGTCCCGGCGTGCAGCGGGTGCAGAAATATCTACTCGGCACGGTTTTTGCCGGACTGGCCTTGCGGCTAGCACTGGGGGGCCGCCCAAGCTAGAACGCCCCCGCTATCGGTCCGGCATATTCATTACGCAACCCGAACAGCCTTTAGAAACGCCTCTACTTCCTGATTGAGCTGCCGAGAGTAGCCGCCCAATTGATCGGCGGCCTGCAGCACCTCCTGCGCCGCTGAACCGGTCTGGTTGGCCGCTGTGGAAACGCCGACAATCGTGCTGGAGACATCCTGCGTCCCCTGCGCGGCTTGATGCACCGATTCGCTGATCGCCGCGGTTGCCGCCCCCTGTTCCTCGATCGCGGCAGCAACCATCGCGGCGATCTCGCTCAGATCGTCGATCGTGGTGCCGATACGTGCTACGGCCTGAACCGCCGTTTTGGCGGTATGCTGAATATCGGCGACTTGCGCCGTTATATCTTCGGTCGCGCGGGCGGTTTGCGCCGCCAGGGATTTCACCTCGCCGGCCACAACGGCAAACCCGCGCCCGGCCTCGCCCGCCCGTGCCGCTTCGATCGTAGCATTCAGAGCCAAGAGATTCGTCTGTCCAGCGATTTCGTTAATAAGATGCACAACCGAATCAATCCGCCCTACGGCTTGGGTTAGCCCAGAAAGCGCGGCACTGGTCGCCGCGACCTCGGTCACCGCCCGCCCGGCGATACTGGTAGACCGGGTTACCTGGGTGCCGATTTCGCCAATCGAACTGGATAATTGTTCTGCCGAAACGGCGACCATATGAACATTCTGGGTGGCTTGCTCGGCCGACGCGGCCACCGCGGCCGATTGGCTGCTGGTCTGCTGTGCCATGCCCGACATTTGCGCTGCCGTCTGGTGCATTGCCCCCGCCGCGACCGAGACCGAGGTTACAACCTGCTGCACGCTGGCCTCGAACCTGTTGGCCAGCGCCTGCAGCACCGCGTGCCGCTCTTCGGTCGCCTGCTGGCGGGCTTGCGCGGCGGCTTGTTCTTGCTCCGCGGCGCGCAGAGCGGTATCGCGAAAAACCGCCAGCGCCGTTGCCATAGCTGAAATCTCGTCCCGCCCCCCGGCAGGGATCGCCGTATCGAACTGCCCCAACCGCACGCGGTCCATCGCCAGCGCCAGGGCCGCGAGCCGCCGGGTAATGCCACGATGCACCAGGAACCAGCCGGTCAAGGCGGCAAACAGCAATCCGATGGCCGCCAGCGCCACAATCACCAGCCGGGCCGAGGCAATCCCCGCGTCCAGCCCGGCAATCCCAGCGTCCATGCTGCGCTGCATGGTACTCGCCACGGTATCGGCCCGGCGGGTTAAGGCTTCGACCGCTGCAACCGCCTCGGCCAATACCGCCGCCTCCCGCGCGGTTTCGGCAAGATAGGCGGCACGGGCGGTAAATAGCGCCTGGGCTGCGGTCCCGACCTGGGCCATGGCATCGCCCAGGCCGATCGCCACGGCGGCATCGCCCATCGCCGTCACCAACTTATCGACCGCCGCCTGGGCTTTCCCATAGCTAGCCTTAATTTCCTCCAGCGCCGCCGCGCTTGGGGCGACCGAGGCCTGCATCAGCAGCGCGCGCGCCTGGGTCACATCCCGCTGCAAGGTGAGCGCCGTGCGCAAGGTTTTGAAATCGCCGAGCGGCTTTGCCGTTTTATCGATAATACCGGCTTCCAACCCCTCGATAATCGTTTCAAGAGTAAAAGAAGTACTGCGAACCATAGGATTTAACAGCTTATTGACGGCTTCAGCCGCCTCCGTCGCCCCAGCGGCAGCGCGGATAACGCCGCGCCCGGCGCTCAGGGCCTGGCGGTGATGCTCCTCCAACGCGGTTAGAACCGCCGCCAGATCGCGAAAATGCTGGTTTAAGGGGGTCCATTCCGCCGCCGGAAGCACCGACTGCAGGGCGGATATTTTTGTTTCGACATCAGAAAGATAAGCGATAAGCCTAGCTTGTTCGGCGGCCAGCGCCCCTTGATCCGCCGTCACCAGCAATGACGGGGCCGCCGCGGCAATCGCATTGGTCCGCACGCCCAACTCTTGCGTTAGGCTTAAATTTGGAACCGTCTCGGTTGAAATCGTGGCCAGCATCTCGGACAAACGCCCGAAGCCTTGGATCGCCACCCCCGCCGCACCGACGGTCAAAGCCGCCGTCAGCCCAAATGCCACCAACAGCTTTGTGCGAATGGTCGCCTTCATATCGTCCCTGCCTCCTCGATCGGTCGGCCGGTTCATCGCCGGGCCGTACTCGCGTCGCTAGGCAAAAAGCGTATCAGCGATTTTCCTAAATTTTCATTAGCATGTCATCCTGATGACATGTTTGTGCAAAAAAGAGATCAGGCGGCTTGCAATTGGCTCAGGACCCGATCCATCTCCGGCCCGGCCACGGCGCGTTGGTTACTACCGCGCAAGCGCCCCGCCAGCACACGGGCAACCGCGCGATGGAAGCGGAAGGCAAAACCATCGCCCGACTCCAGCCGGTCCATCAAGGCCGACCGTTGAACGCGCAAGATAACGCTGGCTGCGGTTAGCATGACAGTTGCCGAGGCGGGCATTCCATCGATCAGCGAGATTTCCCCCGCAACATCCCCCGGCAGCAAATGCGCAAAAACTGCCCCCGGCGCGCCGACCACGGCGGCCCGTCCGGAGAGGATAATATGAATATCAGGCCGCTGCGCCCCTTCGGCGATTAACACAGTCCCAGCGGAAAGCTCGACCCGCTCCCCATGGGCGGTCAACCAAGCAAGATCATCGTCCAGCAGTTCATTGAGAAGCATGAGCCGTATCCATCCACTGTCCCTGCGGCATTTGTACACATCAGGCCTTAAAGAAGCCTAAACATCCAGCCCCTTATGACAAAAAAACGACGGACTGCCGATTGATGCGGCAGCCCGTCTTTTCAATATCTTACCGGACTATGCTACGGGCGGGCTTTTACCGCCGTATCCGGGAAGTCGCTGAAAACGCCATCGATACCAAGGCTAAAGAACAGCTTATATTCCGCCGCCGGATCGCCCTTGAAGTCCGATGCCAAGCGGCGCGCTTCGTTCCGGAAGGTCCAGGTATGGATCATCAGACCCGCGTCGTGGGCGGCTTTGATAACGCCGGTATCCGGCATGAGCACGCGATCCTGCTCGTCGATCTTGCCGTCTTTGTTCAGATCGTCGGGCTTACCGTCCTTATCGGCATCCACCTGCTTACCCGGCACCAGATAGGGCTTCCAGGGGCCGACACCATCGGCGTAGGTCTTGATTTCCTTCAGCCCTTCCGGCGTCACCAGATCCTTGAAGGTGCGCTTATCGCCCAAGACGGCGAAATCATAGGGCTTATCATAGGGGGCGGCGAGCGAGATCGCGCCGTCCTTGTCCACATCATCGGCATCGACGAGCTGGACCAGATTCACATCGATCTTCGTGTTTAGATACTTGAGGTTCGAGACTTCAAAGCTCTGAATGAATACCGGGGCGGATTTATCGGCCCAACCGGCCTTCTTCAGCACATCCACCAGCCGATCTTCCAACGGCAGGCCAACGGCATGGTGGAAGGTCGGATGTTTGGTTTCCGGATAAACGCCGATGGTCCGGCCCCGCGCGGCGCTTTCGGCCTTGGCGAGATCAATCACTTCCTGGAAGGTCGGGATGGTATATTTGCCGTTATGCGACTGGTCGCGCTCGGCGAACGCCTGCTTGGCGCGCAGCGTTTTTAGTTCCGCGAGGGTGAAATCCGCCGTCCACCAATCGTCGGTCGCCACGCCGTCGAGCAGGCGAACGCGCTTGCGATCCGCGAATTCCGGACGGCTCGCCACATCGGTGGTGCCGGAAATAAACGGCTCATGCCGGGCAACCAGCACCCCATCCTTGGTCACGACCAGATCGGGTTCGATATAATCGGCCCCCTGCTCGATGGCGAGCTTATAGGCTTCCAGCGTATGTTCCGGCAGATAGCCGCTAGCCCCCCGATGGCCGATCACCAGCGGCTTCTTGCCGTCCAGCGTCTTATACTGCTGCGCGCTCGCCGACGCGGCGGTCAGCGCCGTGCCCAGAACCAGCGCCGCCGTTAGCGCGCGCCCGATAAAACCCGTCATGACACCCTCTTTCAAATTGGGATGAGGGCGCTACCATGCCGCGCAGGCGCGACAGGTCCATGATGCTTCAATGATGATTTTGTTGGGAAAACCTTAAAACACAGACAAAACGGCCCGCCAATAGGCGGGCCGTTTTCAGTAGGTTACTGAAACCGCTTACGCGGCCCGTTGCGTGGCCGCCACCCGCGCGCGGGCCAGCTTTAGAGCGGCTTGGTCGGACCCGGCTTCGGCCTCTCGCAGCGCCGCCGTTGCCGCCGCCACGTCGATATTCTTCACCGGCACCGCGTCTTCGGCCAGAACGACGCAACGTTCCGCCGTCACTTCGGCAAATCCACCCGCGACGAAGATGCGGTCGATGATCTGGCCGCCGTCATGCACCGCAACCACGCCAGGGTCCAGCGTCGCTAGGATCGGCGCATGGCCAATCAGCACGCCAAATTCGCCTTCGGTTCCGGGCATGACCACCATATCGACCGGCTTGGAGAGCACGAGACGCTCCGGCGAGACGAGTTCAAAGGTGATTTTACCGGCCATGCTGCGCGTTCCTTAAGTCTTGGTCGTCGAAACGGGGAGCGGCCTTGCGGCCCCTCCCCCTGGGGCACAGGCGTTACGCCGCTTCTGCCGCGAGACGCTTCGCCTTTTCCACCGCATCTTCGATGGTGCCGACCATGTAGAAGGCGGCTTCCGGCAGATCGTCGTACTGACCGGCGACGATCCCCTTGAAGGCGCGGATCGTGTCTTCCAGCTTCACGAACACGCCGGGCGTGCCCGTGAAGACTTCGGCGACATGGAACGGCTGCGACAGGAAGCGCTGGATCTTACGGGCGCGCGCCACGACCAGTTTATCTTCTTCGGACAGTTCATCCATCCCCAGAATGGCGATAATGTCCTGCAGCGACTTGTAGCTTTGCAG
>CAZNVY010000055.1:0-4625 GCA_964576605.1 uncultured Elstera sp.
CTCGAAGTGCGCCTGCCGGCCCCCGCTGCCCCGGTCGCGCGTCCAGCCCCGGCCCCCGCCGCGGACCGGGCACCGGATCGTATGGGGGATCGCGGGGGGCGTGTCGTCACCCCGCCGCAGAAAGTATCCCCGCCGCCGCAACAACGTCCAGCGACGGGCGGCAATGCCGGTGGATCGGGCGGCAATCGCCGTCCCCAGGCGCTGCGCACGCTGACCGAAGAAGAACGCGCCCATCGTCTGCGCGTGCTGCAAGAAGCCGCCAAGCGCGCTGAAGAGGATGCGAAGCGCGCCGCCGAGGAAGCCGTGCGCCGCGCCGCCGAGGAAGAAGAGCGCAAGAAGCGCGAGGCGGAAGAAGCGGTCATCCGCGCCGCCGAAGAAGAAATTCGGAAGAAACGTGAGGCCGAAGAGGCGGTTGTCCGCGCCGAGCAGGACGCCCGCCGGAAGGTGGAGCAGGAAGAAGCCGCCCGCCGGGCCGCCGCTAATCCAGCCCCCGGCGGTGTGGTCCGCGAGGGGGCGGTGAACCGTGTCGCCATTCCCACCGTGCTACCGACGGCGCGGGTGGAAGATGAAGATGATGGGGCGAACCGCGCCCGTCGTGGCGGCGGCGGTGCCCCTGGGGCGGCCAAACGCCCGGCTCCGGCAGCCCCGCGCCGGGGGCCGGCGGGGGATGATCGCCGCCGGGGCGGTAAGATCACCGTCAATCAGGCTTTGGATTCAGGCGATCAGAGCCGGATGCGCTCGATGGCTTCGATGCGTCGCGCCCGTGAAAAAGAACGGCTCCGCATGTTGCAGCGCCAACAAGATAAGGTGCTGCGCGAAGTGATTATTCCCGATGCGATTACGGTTCAGGAACTGGCATCCCGCATGGCCGAACGCGGCGGCGAGGTGATTAAGGCCTTGATGCGTATGGGCGTGATGGCGACCATCAACCAGACCATCGATGGCGATACGGCGGAACTGATCGTGCAGGAATTCAGCCATACGCCGAAGCGCGCTTCCGACAGCGACGTTGAAATCGGGCTGCGCGGCGAAGCCGACCGTCCGGATGAACTGATGCCGCGCGCGCCGGTTGTGACCGTCATGGGCCACGTCGATCACGGCAAAACGTCGCTGCTCGATGCGCTGCGCTCCACCGATGTGGCGGGCCGCGAAGCGGGCGGGATCACCCAGCATATCGGTGCCTATCAGGTGAAGCTGGAAAGCGGGGCACAGATCACCTTCATCGATACGCCGGGCCACGAAGCCTTTACCGAAATGCGCGCCCGTGGGGCGAATGTCACCGACATCGTCGTTCTGGTGGTTGCGGCGGACGATGGCATCATGCCGCAAACCGTCGAAGCCATTCAGCACGCCAAGGCGGCGAATGTGCCCATCGTCGTGGCGATCAATAAGATCGATAAGCCGGCCGCCAATGTGGCGAAAGTGCATAACGAGCTGTTGGCGCATGAGTTGGTCGTCGAAGCCCTGGGCGGCGATGTGATCGCCATCGAAGTCTCGGCTAAGGCGCGCACCAATCTCGATAAGCTGGAAGAAGCCATTCTGCTGCAGGCCGAAATCCTGGAGTTGACGGCCAACCCAGACCGCCCGGCAGAAGGCATCATCGTCGAAGCCAAGCTGGATCGGGGCCGTGGCCCGGTCGCAACCTGCTTGATTCAGCGCGGCACGCTGCGCGTCGGCGATATTTTCGTGGCCGGGTCGGAATGGGGCCGCGTCCGCGCCCTCGTCAACGACAAGGGCGAGCAGGTCCGGGAAGCCGGGCCGTCGGTGCCGGTCGAAGTCTTGGGTCTGCAAGGCACGCCGATGGCGGGCGACGAAATGGTCGTGGTCGATTCGGAAGCCCGTGCCCGCGACGTGGTGCAATATCGCCAGCAGCGCCGCCGCGATGCGGAAGCCAAGCGCGGCGTGCGCGGCACGGTGGAACAAATGCTGTCGCAGATTGCGGCGGGCGAAGCCAAGGAACTGCCGCTGGTCATCAAATCGGACGTGCAAGGCTCGCTGGAAGCAAGCACCGCCTCCATCGCGCGCCTGTCGACCGAAGAGGTGGCGACCCGCATTCTGTCGTCGGGCGTCGGCGCGATTTCGGAAAGCGATGTGACGCTGGCGCGGGCTTCGGGCGCAATGATTATCGCCTTCAACGTCCGTGCCAATGCCCAGGCCCGCGAAATGGCGCGCCGCGATGGGGTGGATATTCGCTATTACTCGATCATCTACAATGTGGTCGATGATGTGAAAGCCGCACTTTCCGGGATGCTTGCGCCGGAAATGCGCGAAAACTTCCTGGGCTATGCCGAAATCCGCGAAGTGTTCAATACCTCCAAGGTTGGCAATGTCGCGGGCTGCATGATTACCGAAGGTTTGGTCAAGCGCGGCAACAAGGTTCGCCTGCTGCGCGACAATGTGGTGATCCACGAAGGCACGCTGAAGACGCTGCGTCGTTTCAAGGACGAAGTGAAGGAAGTGAAAGCCGGGTTTGAGTGCGGCATGGCCTTCGAGAATTACAACGACATCAAAGTGGGCGACATGATCGAATGTTTCGAGATCGTCGAAGAAGCCCGCACGCTGTAAAGTTCGCTGCATCGCAATGGTTAGACGGGGAAGGCGAAAGCCTTCCCCGTTTCTTTTAGCGGCAGATGAAATCGGGATTGGCCCAAAAGGAAAACCCAATAGCGAAAATTTAACCGCGCGAGGCTTGAAAAATATCGATTCGCAAGTATGACTGTGGCCCGGTCGATTGGGGAAGATTAGGCGATGTGGCGCGGCCATTGCATCGGCTGGCTCGCAGGGTCGGCACTTGGCCAAGCGCGGGGCGATCCTGTCCTCGACCCCCCGGCAAGAGGAGCAAGGCGATGAAAATTGGTCAGAAAGTAGTCGGCGTCGTCATTTTTCTATGCATCCTGATTGGCGGAATGGTCAGTTTGGCCATTAGCACTTTGCACGATGCGGCGGGGCGGTTCGAGATTGTGTCGCAGGCGACGCAGCAGGTTTATTCCGCCGGGCGGGCAGCCTCGCACCTCCTTTCCTTCGCCCGCACAGTGGAATATATGCCGCTCGACCTTGCCAGCGGTGACCGCGCGGCGATCGAAGCGGCGGCGACCGACGAATTGGGCCGTCTTGGCGAGCGGCTGGATCAGCTAGAGCGCAATGCTGCCGACCCCGAAGATCTGACCAATGTGCAGGAATTCCGCGAACGCCTAGCGACCTACGAAAAAGCCTATCTGGGTATCATCGCTCTGACCAAGGAGGGGGCGGCCGAGGGGCGGATCCAAGCCCAGGAAGCGGTTTTAGCCCAGCGCCGCACAGTGGCGGCCCTGCGCCGCAAGCTGGTGGAAATTGAAGATCGTAACAGCAAGATCGTGAATGCCTCGAAGACCGACTTCCGCGTTTATGCCGCCGATGCCGATGTGGCGCTGAAAGGTTTTGGTCTTGCGGGGATTGCCCTGGGGCTGCTGGGATCGCTACTGGTCGCCCGGCGCGGGATCACTGGCCCTTTAACCCGCATTACCGAGGCGATGGGCCGGGTGGCGAATGGCGATCTTGCTCTTGAAATTCCCGGTCGGACCCGGCGGGATGAGTTGGGGCGATTAGCGGCGGCGCGCGACCGCTTCAAAGCCCAGGCCGAAGCTAATCTGCGCCTAGAAGCCGAACGCCGCGCGGTTGAAGACGCTGCTGCCGACGCCAAGCGCGATGCGATGCTGGCCCTGGCGGCCCAGTTTGAAGTCAGCATCGGGGCCTTGGTGCGGGAAACTCTGGATGCCTCGCAAGGGTTGGGGCAGCGTGCCCAGGCCCTATCGCAAACCGCGGAAAGCGCCGCGCGACAGGCGTCGGAAGCCGCCTCGGCCGCCGATCAAACCACCAGTAATGTGCAAACGGTGGCGACCGCAACCGAAGAATTAAGCTGCTCGATTGCCGAAATCACCCGGCAGGCCAGTCAATCGGTCACCCTGGCCGAAGAAGGGGTGCAGGCGGCGACCGCCACCAGCACGACCATCGGCAGCTTGGCCGATACGACGCAGCGGATTGGCACCGTGGTTCGGCTAATCCAGGAAATCGCCGAGCAAACCAATCTTCTGGCCCTGAACGCTACGATCGAAGCGGCGCGGGCGGGCGATGCCGGGCGCGGCTTCGCCGTGGTGGCCGGCGAGGTGAAGAATCTCGCCAGTCAGACGGCGCGGGCCACGGCCGAAATCCAAGCACAAATCGCCGCAATCCAGGCCGAAACAAGCTCCGCCGTCACGATGGTATCGCAGATTTCGGGCGTGATCCGACGTATGAACGACCTAAGCGCCACGGTGGCCGCTGCGGTGGAACAACAAGGCGCGGCAACCAGTGAGATTGCTCGGAATGTCCAAGATGCCGCCGCCGGAACCGATATTGTGACCGAAAATGTCGGGCGAATGCAGGGGGCGGCCAATGATACTGGTTCGGCAGCGCAGGCGGTTAGCCAGGCGGCGGCAGGATTGAACCGAACCGCCGCTGACCTCAATCGCGCCGTTGCTGTTTTTCTATCATCGATCCGAGCGGCCTAATCTTATCTAGACAAAGGCTAGATCCTGCACAGGATACACTAGATTTTTGGGGGGCTCGGCCAGTGCAGTGCAGACCGCCGTCGCGCAGTTCTTAGGGAA
>CAZNVY010000055.1:4681-11092 GCA_964576605.1 uncultured Elstera sp.
TTGAGCGGCGGTCTTCATTTTTTTACAGAAGGAGGGGCAAAAACGCTCCTCCGGCGCTAGCCCTGTCATACTTCTTGTGATACACCAGCTTCATCACGTAGGAGGCTGACATGTCTATCGCTTTCAATGAACAATATTATCTCCAGCAGAACCAAGATGTACTGCAAGCCGTATCGCAGCGCCAGATTGGCAGCGGTTTCGAGCATTTTCAGAAGTACGGGGCGCGCGAGCTGCGCAATCCGAACGCGCTGTTCGACTCGAAGTATTATGCCGAGAATAACATCGATGCCCTGAGCGCCGTTAATCGCGGGCTTCTTAGCAGCGTATACGAACATTACGTGCTGTATGGTGTTTACGAAGGCCGGGTACCGAATGCGGCGCTGGCCTCGTTCAATGCGCAATCCTATCTGGCCGCCAACCCGGATGTCAGCGCCGCCGTTGCCTCTGGCGCGGTGAAAAATGCGCTTCAGCATTATGTAATGTATGGGGTTGACGAAGGCCGTCAGATCAGCACGTCCGGGTCAGTCTTTACCCTCACGGCCTCGACGGTCAATCTGAACAGCAGCACCTCGAACGTTGGCACCGATAAAGCCGGGACCAAGACGTATCTATCGACGAACAATGATACGGTCGAAGCGGGCACCTTCCTGTCCTCCTCGGTGATCGTATCCGATGGCTCGACCAGCGATAATGATACGCTGAACGCTTTCGTGAACGGCAATGTCGGCGCGCCGGTGTTGCAGAATATCGAGAATCTGGTCTTGCAGAGCTTCGGTGGCACCATGTCGCTGGGGGCGGTTTCCGGGGCGAAGACGGTCACCATCTCTGGGTCGGGCTTTACCGGAACCGCGATGATGGGCGGCTCGAACGATCCCGCGCTGTCGCTGATCCCGGCCCCCGTTTATACGCTGAACGGCGTAACCGGGGCGCATGTGTTCAGTTTGGTGAACGATGGTCTGTCGTCCAACGTCCTGTCGTTGCAATTGAAGAGCGTGGCGTCCGGCTCCAGCATCGCCTACGGCAATGCGACCGGGCTGGAAGTGCTGGAACTCACCACCAGCGGCACGAATAATACCATCCTGGGCGCGCTTAACACGGTTGCCGCGACGGTGAATATCCTGGGGGCCGGGTCGCTCACGCTGACCGATACCGCCAATGGCGCGGTGGCGCACCGGATCAATGCCAGCACCTACAATGGCAGCTTTACCTACATCGATGGCGGCGTCGCCCATTCGGTGACCGGCAGCGCTGGGGCGGATAGTTTCACCTTCGCCGGAACCGGCACGCTGACGGCGGGGGATACCATCGATGGCGGGGCCGGGACGGATACGCTGACCAATAGCACCTGGACCGCGACTTCCGACCTTAACAACGTTAGCAATGTTGAAAGTCTCACCCTGTCCGGGGCGAATATCGGCTTCAACTATGTAACCCTCGATAGTCTGGTGACGGCGGGGTCGAGCTTGACCGTTTCGGCGGCGGGGACCACCGGCACGGCGACCTTGACTTGGAACGGGTCGGCTGAAAGCAACGGCACCTTCAATGTAACCGGCACGGCGAATAACGACTCGCTGGTCGGGGGCATCGGGGCGGATACGTTGACCGGCGGGGCCGGGGCCGATACGCTGGAAGGCGGTTTGGGCGTTGATTCGCTGACGGTTGGTACTGCGGGCGATGCCTTCGGGGATCGGGTTAATCTGAATACGATCACGCTGGAAACCAACCGCGATGTCATCGCTGGCTTCACGGCGGGGGTAGCCCCGGTCGGCGATATCGTTGTGGTTTCGTCGCTGTTAACCACCGTGGGAACGGCGGCGGGTATTAATGCCGTCATTGGGGCCGATACGACGCTCGCCGGTGTTGGTGGCGGGGCCTATGTGATCGGCGGGGTTACCTCTGCCAATACCGATGTGATCGTGCTGCGCGGTGGCTCCAGCCTCACCAGCGGGGCCACGGGCGGCGATCTGGCCGCCTCGGTCAATGGCACCGAGGTTCTGAAGGGCCTGACCGATGGGGCCGCGGCCGATAGTTACACGCAGATCACCGCGGCGGGGGCTGGCCATTCGACGTACCTGCTGGCCTATCAGAACGGCAATGCCTATCTCTATCTGGCGTCCGACGCGGCGGCGGCGGGTGGCAATAACGATGGGGCGTGGCAGGCCGCTGAAATCCATCTGATCGGCACCTTCAGCGGGGTAACGGCGAACGCTTTCGTCGCGGCGAATTTCCTTCTGGCCTAATCCGCCTTCCCGTGCGGCGCGCGACCGTCTTCCCAAGGATTTGGGAAGACGGTCTTGCTTTTTGGGGTGGGTTTCGGCCAAGCATGGGCTATGAGTGCCCCTGCCCATCCCCCGGCCGCCCCTTGGTGGCGGCCCGATCGTTTCGCCCGCAAGCGCCCCTTTCTGCACACCCGCGCGAAGGCGCTTCGGCAAACGCGCGCCTTCTTTGATGCCACAGGGTTTGTGGAGGTCGACCCGCCTGCCCTGCAAGTGTCGCCGGGGCTGGAGCCGCATTTGCACGCGATTGGGGCCGATCTGCATCGCCCAACGGGAGAGGCGCTGCGCCGCTACCTGCATACCTCCCCCGAATTCACGATGAAAAAGCTGCTGGCGGCGGGCGAGACGCAGATTTACGCCCTCGGCCATGTTTGGCGCGACCGGGAGGGGTCCGACACCCATTCGCCAGAATTTACCATGCTGGAATGGTACCGGGTCGGCGCGGATTATCGCGATCTGATGGCCGATTGTGAGGGGCTGATTCGTCAAATCACCGATGGGCAGCCCCTGCGGCGCGGGGCGGATTGTGTGACTGTGACGGAGGCGTTCGAGCGGCTGACCGTGGTAGACGCTTTCCGGCGCTACTGCGGGATCGATCTCCTCGCCAGCGCTCCCGATCCACAGCAGCCGGGCAGCGCGGCCCAGGCCGCGCCGATCCTAGCGGCGGAAGCCGCCCGCTTAGGGGTGCGGGTTGCGGCGGACGACCGCTGGGACGATATTGTCTTCCGGCTGATGTTCGAGTTTATCGAGCCGCATCTGGGGCGGCAACGGCCAACCTTTTTGATCGATTATCCAATCTCCATGGCGGCGCTGGCCCGCCCAAAGCCAGAGGATCCGCGCCTCGCCGAACGGTTCGAGCTTTATGCGGCGGGGGTGGAACTCGCTAATGCTTTCGGCGAATTGACCGATGCGGCGGAACAGCGCGTGCGGTTCGAGGCCGATATGGACCTGAAAGAAACGCTGTATGGCGCACGCTACCCGATCGACGAGGATTTCCTGGCGGCGCTGGCCCATGGCTTACCGGCCTCGGCGGGGATTGCCCTGGGTTTCGACCGGCTGGTGATGCTGGCAACCGGGGCCGACCGGCTGGCGGATGTCCTGTGGGCGGAGGTGCAATAATGCGGCCTGGAAAATCGCCCCGAAAGTCTGCCGCTCGCCGCCCGCGACCGAAGGGCCAAGATCGGCGCGGTCAGCGGGTCCGCGTTACGATTGATCGGCTGGGGGTCCAGGGCGACGGCTTGGCCCAGATCGATGGTGTGCCGCTCTTCGTGCTCGGCGCGCTGCCGGGAGAAGTGGTGGAGGCGGAATTGACCGCTCCGCGCGGCGATGGCTGGGCGGCGCGGGCGTTGGCACTTGTGTCGGGCGGGAACTCCGACCGGATTGCCCCGGTCTGTGACCTATTCGGGCGCTGCGGCGGCTGTAGTCTGCACCATCTGTCCGAGTCGGCGCAGGCTGTTTTGAAAACCGACCGGATTCGCCAGGCGCTTCAGCGACAGGGGTTCGATACGGTTCCGCTGCGCCCGCTGGTCATGAGTCCACCGGAAAGCCGTCGCCGGGCCAGTTTTGCCGTTCGCCGCACGGTCCAGGGGCTGGTATTGGGGTTTCACGAAGCCGCCTCGGCGACCATTCTATCGCTCGATGCCTGCCCGCTGCTGTGCCCGGCGCTGGTGGCGGCCCTCCCGCTGTTTCGGGATGGGCTGGCGGCGCTTTTGCCGCCGGGCGGCATGGTCGATCTGCTGGTCACGGAAACGGCAGCGGGGTTGGATGCCGTGCTGATTGGTCTCGCCCCGCCCAACTTGCCCCAGCGGGAAGCGCTGGCCGCCTTGGCGGATCGGCTTGATCTGGCGCGGCTTGCCTGGGCGACCGAGGCGGGCCGCCCCGTCGAAATCCTGGCCGAACGCCGCCCCCCTTGGCTGCCGCTGGGTGGCGTGCGGGCAGGGCTGCCGCCGGGGGGCTTTCTGCAAGCAACGGCGGCGGGGGAAGCGGCCCTGCTGGCGGGGGTGCAGGCCGCGCTTGCCAGGGTGCCCAGCCGCGCGGCGATTGTCGATCTTTTTGCCGGGGCGGGAACCTTTACCCTGCCGCTGGCGGCCCAAGGTTACCGGGTCACGGCGCTCGAAGGTTTGGCGGCCCCGCTCGCCGCGCTGGACCGGGCGGCCCGCCAGGCGATGCTCGCCGTCACAACCCAGCAGCGCGATCTGGAGCGTCGTCCGCTGTTGGCCGCCGAGTTGGCCGGGGCGGCTGCGGTGGTGATCGATCCGCCGCGAGCGGGAGCCAAAGCCCAGAGTGCCGAACTCGCCGCGTCCCCCGTGCCGGTGATCGCCGCCGTCTCCTGCAATCCAGACAGTTTCGCCCGCGACGCGGCGATCTTAGTCGGCGGCGGCTACCGGCTGGATTGGGTGCAGCCGGTCGACCAGTTCCGCTGGTCCCCCCATGTGGAACTGGTGGCCTGCTTCAGCCGCGCGTGATTACAGCCCTCGGATAGTTGGCGCGGGGCGGGCGGCGCGGCCAATCTGGGCGCGCACCTTATCGGCCATCGCCCGGTACAAGGCCGCGCTTTGGCTATCCGGGGCGCTGAGGACGACCGGGGTGCCCTGATCGGCGGCGGCGCGGATCGCGGGTTCCAGTGGCACTTCTGCCAGGAAAGGCACACCCATCGTCGCGGCTTCCCGATGGGCACCGCCGTGGCTGAAAATATCGGCGCGATGGCCGCAGTTCGGGCATAGGAAATAGCTCATATTCTCGACGATGCCGAGGATGGGCACTTCCACTTTGCGGAACATGGCGATACCGCGCCGCGCGTCTAACAGGGCAATATCTTGCGGCGTAGAGACGATCACCGCCCCGGCCAGTGGCACGCGCTGGGCAATCGTCAACTGCGCGTCGCCGGTCCCCGGCGGCATATCGATGACCATCACATCCAACGGCCCCCAAGCCACATCGCGCATCAATTGTTCCAGCGCGCCCATCACCATTGGTCCACGCCAGATCATGGCGCTATCCTCGGCGACCAGAAAGCCGATGGACATGACCGATACCCCATGCGCTTGCAGGGGGATCAGTTTTTTATCGGCGGTCATTTCTGGGCGGGCGGTTAGCCCCATCATGCGCGGGGCAGAGGGACCGAAAATATCGGCATCCAGCAGCCCGACTTTCAGGCCCGATTGCGCCAGTGCCACGGCTAGATTGGTCGCGGTGGTCGATTTCCCCACGCCCCCTTTGCCAGAGGCGACGGCGATCACCTGCGCGACCGAGGGCAGCAGCGTCGGGCGGCCAGATTTCGTACCCGGCCCGGCGCTTCGCTCTGCCGTCAGCACCGCGCTGACCGACCGGACGCCGGGAACGGCGAGGACCGCCGCTTCTGCCGCCCGGCGCACGGGTTCCATCAGCGGCGCTTCCTTCGGATCGATGATGATGCCGAAAACCACGTTGCCGTCGCGCGCCACCAGCCCGTCGATCCGCCCGGCGGCGACCAGCCCTTCGGTCGATTGCGGCAGCGTTACCCGGTCGAGCGCGGCCCGTAAGGCGGCGTCTGGTGGAAACGCGGCGGGAACATCGTCCGGATTGGCTGGGGTCATGCTTGTTTTCTCCTGTGAAACTTCACATATGGCTCATGAAGGTCGTGCAACGGTGATATACGGTGCTGGACCGTTGCTGAAAAGCGGCGCGCAGCAGGAGGGAAGCAAAACGGATGTCGTGGAACAATAATTCCGGCGGTCCCTGGGGCGGTGGCCCCGGTAAGGGCGATCCTAAGAAGGGTGAGTCCGGGAAGACCCCGGACGAGAACGAGCCGATCAACCCCTGGGGGGCGAATAACGGCCGGAATGATCGCGGCAATCGCGGCGGTCCGGTGCCGCCCTGGGGAAATGATGGGCCGGATCTGGAAGGCTTGCTGCGCAAGGGGCGGCAGATGCTGCCCGGCGGTTTCGGCTCGGCGCGCGGCGTTGGGTTGGCGGTTTTGGCCGGTCTTGCCGTATGGTTAGCCAGCGGCTTTTACCGGGTCGAGCCAGATCAGCAGGGCGTCGTGCTGACCTTCGGTCGGTGGACCGATACAACCTCCCCCGGTTTGAACTGGCATTGGCCCAGCCCGATCCAAACGGTGGAGCGCCCCTCGGTCACCCGCGATAATCTATTGACC
>CAZNVY010000055.1:11102-21749 GCA_964576605.1 uncultured Elstera sp.
GCCAAGCGCACGGCGGTCGATCCGCGCACGGGCCGGGCGACCGGCGAGGCGGGCGACACGCTGATGCTGACCGGCGATGAAAATATCGTCGATATCGAATTCAACGTGCTGTGGCGTATCAAGGATGCCGGGGCTTATCTGTTTACCGCCCGCGAACCGGAAAAGCTGATCCGGGTCGCTGCGGAAAGCGTGATGCGGCAAATCATTGGGCAAACCCTGATCCAGCAGGCGCTGACCGAAGGGCGCGGCAAGGTCGAAGCCGATAGCCAAGTGCTGTTGCAGCAATTGGTCGATAGCTACGGCATCGGGGTCGAGATTCGCCAGTTGCAATTGGCACTGGTCGATCCGCCGCAGCCGGTGGTCGATGCCTTCAATGAAGTGCAGCGCGCCCGCGCCGACCGCGAGCGGTTGCGTAATGAAGCCGAAGCCTATCGGAACGACGTCATCCCCCGCGCGCGCGGCGATGCCGAACGGTTGATCCAGGAAGCCCAGGCGTTTCGCGAAGAAGTGGTGAAACGGGCCGAGGGGGATGCCAAGCGTTTCCTATCGGTTTACGATAGCTACAAGGTCTCGAAGGATGTGACCACTCAGCGCCTTTACCTGGAAACCATGGAAGAGGTGCTGAAGAACAGCCAGAAGATCATCATCGACGGGAAGGCCGACGGTGGGCAGGGCGTGTTGCCCTATTTGCCGCTGCCGGAAGTGAAGCGGCTTGCCCCGCGCCCCGCTGATGCCACCGGCACCAATCCCCAGGGAGCCAAACAATGAACCAGCGCACGCTCTTGATCGCGGGCGGGGTCGCGCTGCTGGCCCTGTTTACCGTTAGCAATACTTTCTTCATTCTGCCGCAGTACCGGCAGGCGCTTGTGACCCAATTCGGGAATCCGGTGCGGGTGGTGCGCGAGCCTGGCTTGCAAGTGAAGGTTCCCTTCATGCAGGACGTGCGCTTTTACGATAAGATGATGCTGGAGGTCGATCCGCCGACCCAAGAAGTGATCTTGGGCGACCAGAAGCGTATCATCGTCGATGCCTATTCGCGCTACCGCATTACCGATCCGCTGGCCTTTTATCAGAATGTCCGGGACGAGCAGGGGGCGCAGTCGCGCGTAGCCCCGATCATCAATACCTCGATCCGGCGGGTTCTCGGTGCGGCGCAGATGAGCACCATCCTGTCCAATGGACGCGAGGAGTTGATGGCGGAAATCCAGCGCGAGGTGGATGCCCGCGCCAAGGATTATGGCATCGAGATCGTCGATGTGCGCCTGCGCCGGGCCGATCTGCCGGAACAGACCAGCGCGTCGGTGTTCCAACGGATGCGCTCGGAACGTGACCGCGAAGCGCGCGAATTGCGCGCCCAGGGCCAGGAAATCGCCCAGCAGATCCGCAGCCGCGCCGACCGGGAGCGCACGGTCATCATCGCTACCGCGCAAGCCGAATCGCAGATCACCCGCGGCGAAGGCGAAGCGAAAGCAGTGCAGATCTACGCCGAGGCCTTTGGTCAGGACCCAGAGTTCTTCGCCTTCTACCGCTCCATGCAAGCCTATCGCAGCGCGTTGGGGCAGGGCGATTCAACGCTGGTACTATCGCCGGATAGCAGCTTCTTCCGCTTCTTCGACGCGCCCGGCGGCAAATAGCGATCAGGGGCTTGCCCTTGATTTTTAGCGCTGGCTAGCGCTTTTCGGGAAACCCCCGCCACCGTTACGGGTGACGGGGGTTTTTCTCTGCCTTCGCCCTTCCGTTTCGCGCGAAAGCGCTCTAGCGTCTTTTCCCAGAAACAATCGGCGCGGGAGAAACGCAGTGTCGGAGTGTCGGGCAGTGTATCAGGGTGATGAGGCGTTGGCAGGGCTGCTGGCGAAGCAGGGCGGGCCGGATCTTGCCAGCGTGAAGGTGCTGCTGGCGGGGCTGGCGAGCGCTTCGGTGGATCAGTCGGATACCGACTGGCCGCGCCTGATTGCCGCCGACCCGTCGCCCGCCTTGATAGCGCAGCTTGAAGCGCTGAAGGCCGAGCTGAAAGCCGCCCAGCCGCAGCCGATGCCGCTGGTCGAGCGGGTTCCGGCCCTGCGCGCCCTCTTAGCGCAAACCGGCATCGACGGGTTCCTGATCCCGCGGGCCGACGAGCATCAGGGCGATTCGCTCGCCCCGCACGCCGAGCGCCTGCCGTGGCTGACCGGCTTCACTGGATCGGCGGGGATTGCGGTTGTCCTGACCGAGCGCGCGGCCCTGTTCGTCGATGGCCGCTATACTGAACAGGCGCGCAACCAGACCGATGTTTCGGTGTTTGAGCAATGCCATTTGATCAACCAGCCGCCCAGCGTGTGGCTGCAAGAGGCGGCAAAACCCGGCCAGCGCATCGCCTTCGATCCCTGGCTGCACTCGCTCGATATGATCGAAAAACTGGCGGAAGCCTTGGCCGACAGCGGCGTGACCCTGGTGCCGGTGGAGCCGAACCCGGTCGATATGGTCTGGGGCGCGGCGCAGCCGCCGGTACCGTTGGGGCCGGTGCGCCTGCACCCGGACGCGCGGGCGGGCCGCTCCTCCGCCGATAAGCGCGCGGCGCTGGCGACCGATCTTCAGAAGCAGAAAGTCGCAGCGACGGTGATGACGACGCCGGAAAGCATCGCCTGGCTGCTGAATATTCGCGGTGCCGATGTGCCGAACAAGCCGGTAGCGCAGAGCTTCGCCCTGGCCCGCGCCGACGGCACCCTCGATTGGTTCATCGACGCGCGCAAGCTGCTGCCGGGGGTGACGGCGCATCTTGGGAACTCTGTACGCGTGCGCGATCCGCTAGAATTCGTTGAGGCTTTGCGCGGTTTCTCCGGTCAGCGCGTGCTGCTGAACGCCGCCGCCTGCGCCTGGGGCATCGCCGAAACCCTGACGAAGACCGGCGCGACCGTTGTACGCGGGGCCGATCCCGTCGCCATCCCCCGCGCCTGCAAGACCGAGGCGGAGTTGCAGGGCGCGCGTGACGCCCATCTGCGCGACGGGGCGGCGGTTATTCGCTTTCTTGCCTGGGTGAGCCGCGAAGCCCTGTCGGGCCGCCTCACCGAAATCGCTGCCGCCGATCAGCTCGAAGCCTTCCGGCGCGAAACCGGCGTGCTGCGCGGCCTTAGCTTCAACTCTATCTCTGCTGCTGGGCCGAATGCCGCCCTGCCGCATTATCGCCCGACGCCGGAGGCGCAGCGCGTGCTGACGCCGGGGGAAATCTATCTGATCGATAGCGGCGGGCAGTATGAGGACGGCACGACCGACATTACCCGCACGCTGGCGATTGGCACGCCCACCCCGGCGATGCGCCGTCATTTCACCCTGGTGCTGAAGGGCCATATCGCGATTGCGACCCTACGCTTCCCGACCGGGACGACGGGCGGGCATATCGACGCGATGGCGCGGCAGTTCCTCTGGGCCGATGGGCTTGATTACGACCATGGCACCGGCCATGGCGTCGGCTCCTTCCTCTCGGTCCACGAAGGCCCGCAGAGCATCTCCAAAGCCGGAACGGCGGCGGCACTGATGCCGGGAATGATCCTGTCGAACGAGCCGGGCTATTACAAACCGGGTGCCTATGGCATCCGCTGCGAAAACCTCGTCATCGTCCGCGCGCTCGACCTGCCGGGTGCCGAGCGCGAGATTATGGGCTTTGAAACCCTGACCTTCGCCCCCTGGGACCGCAGCCTGATCGACCTCGACATCCTGACCCCGGCCGAACGCGCCTGGATCGACGCCTATCACGCCGAAGTGCGCGCCAAGATGCTCCCGCAGCTCGACGGCGCGGCGGCGGCCTGGTTAGAGGCGGCGACGGCGGCATTGTGATTTGAGCAGGGGCGATGCCCCTGGGATCGCCCTAAGGAAGATGGCGAATGATGGAAGTGTTTAGTCTGGACGGTTTGGGTCCGACCGTCCTGCTGGGGTTGTTTTTTCTCGCCATCCTGGCGGGGTTCGTCGACTCGGTTGCGGGCGGGGGTGGACTGCTGGTCATTCCGGCGCTGTTTGCAGTGGGGCTAACCCCGGCGCAGGTCTTCGGGACCTCGAAGCTGGGGGCTTGCTTTGGCAGTTTTTCGGCCAGCATGACCTTCGTGCGGCGCGGCGAGGTCGAGCTGCGCCCGATGGTGGGGATTATCGCCGCAACTTTCTTAGGGGCGGTCCTGGGGGCCTTGACGCTCCAGATCATCGACGCGGGGATTTTGCGCGATATTATCCCATTTCTGCTGATCGCGATTGCCGTCTATATGCTGCTGGCGAAGAATGCCGGGGCGTTTGAAACGCACCGCCGCTTGGGCGAGGTGGCGTTCGGCCTGATCTTCGGGATCGGCTTGGGCTTCTACGATGGGTTCTTCGGCCCCGGCACCGGATCCTTCTGGGCGCTCGCCTATGTGACGATGGCGGGCTATACGCTGCGCCGAGCGACGGGCCACGCCAAGATTGTGAATTTCACCAGCAATATTGCCGCTTTCCTGGTGCTGGCCGGAGGTGGGCATGTGCTATGGGGCGTTGGGGTTATTCTGGCGGCGGGACAGTTCATCGGTGCCCGGTTTGGAGCAAAGCTGGTATTGTCGAAAGGGGCGCGGCTGGTGCGGCCCATGCTGGTGGTCATGTCGTTGGCGATTACCGCCCGGCTGTTGGCGCAGGATGTGGATCATCCCTTGAGCCGCCTGGGCCTTGCGCTGGGACGCATGGTGTTTGGAGACTAGGCAGGGGGCGTGGACGTGGATTTTCTGACGGTCGATATGCAGCTTGCCGTGGCGCGCTATTTGCGCTGGCTTCCTACCCATGTAACCCTGACCGACCGAAGCCTTACGTTTGACGGTTGGACCCTATCGGTTTGGGACCAGCCGCAGGCCTTGCAGTTTCTGGTGAACGGCACGCCGGTTCATCATCTGAGCTGGCCCGTCGCGTCGCCTTACCTCGTCGAACATTTTCCGGGTCTTCCTGGGGCAGAAAATGCGCATTTCTTTGCCCGCTACGATTTCACCCCAGGGGAGGAGATATTCCCTGGCGGTTTTTTGCGTCTGAATGTCACCGGCCCTTTTGGCGAGCATCGGCGCAGCTATTCGACCGCTTGGTTCTATGGTGACCCTGCCCTAGAGCCGGCAATGCCGACCGATAGTCGGATTGCGCGGGTAATCGGTGTTGCCGATGGATCGAGCTTCCGGTTGGGGGGCGCGACCATTGTCAATCGGATCGAGGCGCTGCTGCGTGATCGGTTCGATCTTTCCTTGGCGCGGGCGGGCCGGATTCTGGATTGGGGCTGCGGGGCCGGGCGGCTAACCCGCTACCTGACCCGCTTTTCCCAGAGCGTGACCGGCATTGATATTGATGCCGATAATATCGCTGCCTGCCAGGCCATTATTCCGGCGGCGCGCTTTGAAACCGTGGACCTCTTTCCGCCGACGGGGTTTGCCGACGCCAGTTTCGATCTGGTCCTGGGCCTGTCGGTTATGACGCATCTCGATCCCCCTGCCCAGGATGCGTGGCTGGCCGAATTGCAGCGGTTAACCTGCCCCGGTGGTTTGGTGCTGTTATCGGTTACTGGGGCGGCCCAGCTGGCGCTCTACCGCGACCGTCCCACCAGCTTGCAAACCGCGTATGCGCAGGGGATCTATCTGGTTAAGCAGAATAACCAGTTAGATGGCATGATTGCCGACGCTACCTATTATAAGGATACGCTGCATTCACCTGATTATATCGCCGCCCATTGGGGGAAATTTTTCGAGGTTCTCGATATTATTCCCGCAATTGCCGGTAACCAGGATTTAGTTTTACTGCGCCGCGCTTTAGAGCCTGTTTGAAACCGCCGAATTTCCAAGCAGGCCCTTAGAAACCGCTTAGAACGGTTTTTCCGATACTTTGGCCGCTCTCGACAATCGCATGGGCCTGACGCACGGTATCGGCGCAGATTGGGCCGAGATCCTGACGTAGCGTTGTGCGCAATAGGCCAGCATCAACGAGATCGGCCACTTCGTTCAATGCCTCGTGCTGGCGGATCATGTCGCCGGTACCATAGAGCGGGCGGGTGAACATCAACTCCCAATGCACCGACAGGCTTTTGCGTTTCATCGGCAGAATATCGAGGCTCTTGGGGTCATCGATCACAGCCAAGGCCCCCTGTGGGGCCAGGGCATCAATCACCTGCGGCAGATGTTGGTCGGTCGCGGTTAGGCTGGCGGCATAGTTTACCGCCGGAATACCGATGCGGGCTAGTTCCTCGGTCAGCGGGCGGCGATGATCGATCACGTGATGTGCCCCTTGCGCGAAGCACCAGGCGATGCTTTCCGGGCGGGAAGCGGTGGCGATGATGGTCAGGCCCGTCAACCGCCGCGCCAGCTGGGTTAGGATCGAGCCGACGCCCCCCGCGCCGCCAACGATCAGCAGTGCCCCGCCGCCGTGCTTATGGCCATAGGGCAGACGCAGCCGATCGAACAGCAGTTCCCAGGCCGTAAGGGCGGTCAATGGTAAAGCGGCGGCTTCGGCAGGCGAGAGGCTGGCCGGCTTCCGTCCGACGATCCGTTCGTCCACGGCGTGAAACTCTGCATTCGTGCCGGGCCGGTCAATGCTGCCCGCGTAAAACACCGCATCGCCCGGTTTGAACAGCCGCACCTCTGGCCCAACTGCCTCCACGATCCCCACGGCATCGAACCCCAGCACGCGGGCGGTTCCTTCTGGCGGGGCGACATGGCCGCGCAGCTTAATATCGACCGGATTGACCGAAACGGCCTGCACCTTCACCAAAAGATCGCGCGGGCGCAGCCTTGGCAGCGGTAGATCGAGATCGATCAGTGCAGCAGGATCGTGAATCGACAGGGGAAGCGTATAGCCAACGGCTTTCATTATCTGGCCTTTCAGACTAGAGGCGGTGGAATGCCGCTAGTTTGGTCAGATTTCCGGCATTCGTAAAATTGATAGTTCTTATTTCATTAAGCTCGTAATCGAATAGATGCGCGCGGGGAGGTTCCGGCCCCGGTTTGGCAGGGGGCTTCCGTAGATAACGGAAGCCCCCGCCTTTGCTAGACTGCGCCCCGCGTTAGGCGGCATCGACGAGCACGATTTCGCTGTCTTCCAGTGCCGTGATTTGGATGCTGTCAACCTCGGCAATCGCCGCACCGTCGCGGGCATTCACCCGCTGCCCGTCGATTTCCACGGCCCCAATCGCCGGAACCAGATAGGCCCGCCGGTCGGTTCCCAACTGATAGGTCGCGCTTTCCCCGGCCTTCAGCGTTGCGCCAACCACGCGGGCGTCGGTGCGGATCGGCAGCGCGTCCGTATCCTCGGCAAAACCGGAGGCCAAGGTGACGAAGTGGCCGCTGCGGTCGGCCTTCGGGAAAGGTTTGGTTCCCCAGGAGGGTTTTTCGCCGCGATGGGTGGGGATGATCCAGATTTGGAAAATCTTCGTGGTCTCTTCCTCCAGATTATATTCCGAATGGGCGATGCCGGTGCCTGCCGACATTACCTGCACATCGCCCGCCTCGGTCCGGCCCTTATTGCCAAGGTTATCCTGATGGGTGATGGCTCCTTCGCGCACATAGGTGATGATTTCCATATCCCGGTGCGGATGGGTGGGGAAGCCGGTGTTTGGGGCGATGCTATCGTCATTCCAGACACGCAGATTGCCCCAGTTCATCCGCGCCGGATCATAGTAATCGGCGAAGGAGAAATGGTGTTTGGCTTTCAGCCAACCGTGGTCGGCATCGCCAAGGCGGTTGAATGGGCGCAGGTCGATCATGATGAAGGTCCTTTCTGTTGCAGGGGGCCACGCGGTCGCGGCCTTGATGGACAAAGATATAGACCCGTCTTCTTTTCGATTTTAGACTGATAAAACTGGTCAAACTGTTCGAGAAAATCGAATAATGCATAATCCCGGTACCCCAACGCTCGATCAGTTGCGCATCTTTCTGGCTATTGTTGATACCGGCAGTTTCGCCGGGGCGGCGCGGCAAATGAACCGGGCGGTGTCGGTGATTAGCTATGGGATCGCCAATCTAGAAGCGCAGCTCGGCCTTGAGCTGTTCCAGCGCGACGGTACGCGCCGTCCGCAACTGACCGTCGGCGGGCGGGCGGTTTTGGTTGAGGCGCGGGCCGTTGCCCAGGGAATAGACGCCCTCCGCGCGAAAGTGAAAGGCTTGCTAGAGGGATTGGAGGCCGAGGTCGATTTGGCGCTCGATGTGATGATGCCAGCGGATCGGATCGGCACGGTTCTGCGCGATTTCGCCTGGAATTTCCCGACCGTGACCCTGAAACTCCATGTGGAGGCACTGGGGGCAATCACCGCAATGATTCTGGCCCGCAAAGCGATGATTGGCATTTCCGGGCCATTGGTTGCTGGGGTCGAGGGGGTGGAGTCGATTGCGGCGGGGTCGGTCCCCCTGGTTCCGGTCGCGGCCCCAGATCACCCCCTCGCGCGGATGGAACGGATTGCGCCCGGCGTCGTGCGGCAGTATGTCCAGATCGTTCTAACTGATCGATCCGGCTTTACCGAAGGGCGGGATTACTCGGTGTTAAGTCCCCGTACCTGGCGGCTGGCCGATCTGGGGGCAAAACATGCGCTGCTGCGTGAAGGCGTGGGCTGGGGCAATATGCCCCTGCCGCTGGTTGCGGTTGATTTATCGACCGGGGCGCTGGTGCGGTTGGCGATTCCCGATCATCCCGGCGGCACCTATCGGTTCGCTGGGGTGTGGCGGCGCGATACACCGCCTGGCCCAGCGGCGGCCTGGCTGCTGAATGAATTCGTGCGCCTGGGGGCGGCGGATGTGTCGATGCCGGGCTTTGCCGATATCTAGATCACCCGGCGATCCGCCGCCACTTCTGCCCCAGCAGGGGCGCCAGCCCCGCCCGGTCGGCGGCGGGCTGATAGACGATGCTATAATCCTTCAGCGCCGCTTTCACCCGTTCCGCGGCATCGGCGCGGTCGATCTCGAAGCTCGAAAAACCGCAGCGGGCCATATAGAGGATCTGGTCGCGCAAGACCGCCCCCGTAGCGCGAATTTCGCCAGTAAACCCGTAGCGGTCGCGCAGCAAGCGGGCTTGGCTATAGGCGCGGCCATCGGTGAACTTGGGGAAGTCCAGCACAATCAGGGCAAGGCGCGGCAGCTTATCGGCGATCAAGGCCGGATCGAGCGTATTCGGCACGCGCAGCCCCAGGGGGCCGGTGTGATCGGCGACCGTGTCCCATTGGTCGAGGCTGACGAGAACCGCCTGGCCCGGCAACGGGGCCTCCCCATCCGCCAGCGGCTGAAACGGATCGGCCAGCAGGCCTTCAGCATTAACCAGCGGCATAGACACGCTCCTTGAACGGGCCAACGCCAAGACGGCGCACGGTTTCGATGAAGGTTTCTTCTGGCGACGTGCGCAGGGCGAGATAGGCGTCGAACACCCGGTCGATCCCGGCGGCGGTTTCGGCGATGGGCAGCGACGGCCCCAGGATGGTGCCGACGGCCGCTGACCCTTCCGCATCGTCCCCAGCGTGACCGCCGAGGGTGATCTGATAGAATTCCTCACCGCCTTTATCGACGCCCAACAGGCCGATATGGCCGACGTGATGGTGACCGCAGGCGTTGATGCAGCCCGAAATCTTGATCTGCACCGGGCCGATCTCGCTCAGGCGCCCGCCCGCCGTCACCCGCTCCGAAATCTCTTGCGCGACCGGGATCGAGCGGGCGTTGGCCAACGCGCAGTAATCAAGACCGGGGCAGGCGATAATATCCGCCGCCGTGTTCAAATGCCCTTCCGCAAAGCCGATACGCTGGAGTTCGGCGAAGAGCACCGGCAGGTCGGCCTTGCGCACATGGGGCAGCACCAAATTCTGCGCATGGCTGACGCGGATTTCATTGTGGCTATAGCGTTCGGCAAGGTCGGCGATGGCTTCCATCTGCTCCGCCGTCGCATCGCCCGGAATGCCGCCCGCCGGTTTTAGGGTGATGGTGACGATGCCATAGCCCGGCTGGCGGTGCGCGGCGACATTCACCGCCGCCCAGGCGGCGAAGGCTTTGTCCTGGGCGCGGGCCGTCGCATAGGCTTCCGGGTCCGCAGGTTCCCGCGCATAGGCAACGGGGGCGAAATGGGCACGAATGGCGGCGACCAGATCGTCGGGCAGGGTCAGCGTGGACGGTGTCGTCGCGGCGAACTCCGCCTCCACCTCGTCGCGCATCCGTTCGATGCCGATTTCTTGCACCAGGATTTTAATGCGGGCTTTGTAGATATTGTCGCGCCGCCCGTAGCGGTTATAGACGCGCAGAATGGCTTCGAGATAGCGCAGCAGATCGGGCTTCGGCAAAAAGTCGCGAATGATTTTGGCAATCAAGGGGGTGCGCCCCAGGCCGCCGCCGACCAGGACCTGAAAGCCGATCTCGCCGCTGTCATTCTTTACCAGCCGCAGGCCGATGTCGTGAATTTTCACGGCACCCCGATCCTGCGCGCCGCCAGTAATGGCGATTTTGAACTTACGTGGCAAGAAGCCGAATTCCGGGTGCAGGGTGGACCATTGGCGAATGATCTCGCCCCACGGGCGCGGGTCTTCCACTTCGTCCGCCGCAACGCCCGCGAATTGGTCGGACGTTACATTGCGAATGCAGTTGCCGCTGGTTTGGATAGCGTGCACATCGGCTTCGGCCAGCAGCGCCAAGGCATCGGCGGCGTCTTCCAGCTTGATCCAGTTGA
>CAZNVY010000055.1:21765-23152 GCA_964576605.1 uncultured Elstera sp.
GGTGAAATGGCCATAGCCCTTATCGAACCGCCGCGCCACCTGCGCCAGCGCCCGCATCTGCCGCGCGTCCAGCGTGCCATAGGGAATGGCGACGCGCAGCATATAGGCGTGAAGCTGAAGATAGAGGCCGTTTTGCAGACGCAACGGGCGGAACTGTTCTTCGGTAATGTCGCCCGACAAACGGCGGTTCACTTGATCGCGGAACTGCGCAACCCGTTCGGCCAGAAAGGCTTTATCGAAATCATCGTAGCGGTAGAGCTGACCCATCTTAGGCGGCCTTTATGGAAACAAGCGTCGCGGGGTTGGTGGGCAGCGCCACGGTCGGGCCGGAGCCGCGAATACGCTCGCGCTGCTGCACCGGGCGCGGCCCGGCATCGGTGGCTTCTGCTTCGATCAAATAGGGGCCAACGATCTCGATCGCCGGGGCAACGGCAGCGAAAGCGGCATCGCCCTCTGCCGCCGTCAGCAGCTTGGCGTCGGCGAGATGCAGCGTCCAGGCCGGGCCGAACCCGTCTTCTCCGGCACCGAGCGGCAGGCCGGTATAGAAGATCACCGCGCCGTCGCGCAGGCGGTTGGCGGTGAGCAGGCGGGGGGCGTCGGACCCGGCTTTAATGGGTTTGGCGGACATAAGCTGACCCTATTCAGCAGCAAGGGCAGAGGGGGTTTCGGCGGGCGCATCGGTTTCGCCCCAATAGCGCGACAGGCGCACCGTCTCGCCGACGATCAGCAAGGTCGGTCCGGCGGTATGATGCAGCGCGAGGCGCGGTAGATCAACGAGATGACCCGTGGTGATCTTCTGATCCGGGCGAGTGCCGTTCTCGATCAGCGCTACCGGCACCGTCGGGGCGTGCCCGGCGGCGATCAGTTCCCCGGTGATGCGCGCGGCCTGGGTTAGACCCATGTAGATTGCGATGGTCTTACCGCCGACGGCGGGCACCCCAGCGGTTGAAAAGGGCGCGCCATCGCGGCCATGGCCCGTCGCCAGCACCAGGGCCGAGGCGTGGTCGCGGTGCGTCAGCGGAATTTCCGCCGCCGCTGCGCAGCCCAGGGCGGCGGAAATGCCGGGCACGACCGTTACCGGGATGTTGGCGGCGCGCAGCGCTTCCACTTCCTCCCCGCCCCGCCCGAAGATGAAGGGATCGCCGCCCTTCAGCCGCACAACGCGCAGACCCTTGGCGGCGGCCTCGATCAACCGATCGGCGATTTCGGCCTGGGGCACCGAATGCTGGGCGCGGCGCTTGCCAACCGGCACCCGCAGTGCATCGCGCCGGATACGGTCGAGGATCGCCGGGGCCACGAGTTCATCATAAAAAACGATATCGGCATCCGAGAGGGCGCGCAGCGCCTTCAGCGTTAACAGTTCGGGATCGCCTGGGCCGGCCCCGAC
>CAZNVY010000056.1:0-7448 GCA_964576605.1 uncultured Elstera sp.
GGTCCTTCTGCTGTGTCTGGCGGCGGCTCGCCCAAGCGGGAACGGGTAGCTTTTAGACGCTGCGCTGCGGCGCGTAAACCGGGACGCAGGGTCGCATCACCCCACCCGCCCGCGCGCAGCCACGTTTTTTGGTGAGGGTGGCTGGAACCGGGAGCGGCCTTACCCCACCCGCCCGCGCGCAGCCACCGGGACCACATCCACCACCCGATCCCCCGAAACGAAATAGACGTAATCGAAGAGATTGGTGACGACGCAGGCGTGGTTGGGCAGCACATGCACCCGGTCGCCGACCGCAACCGCCCCCGGCGCGGGCGAGAGATCGAGCACCCCATGTTCTTCGCTCAGGCCGCTCAAGGTTAACTCCGGCCGATCGCGCAGAATGCCGAAGCCCTGTTGACCGAAGAGATCGGAGGAGAGGGTTTTGCTACCCGCGTCCAAAATCGCCCGTTGCGGCGTCGGGCGGCTGACCACCGTGGTCAGCACGGTCAGAGCGCATTGGTCGAGCGTCCCCGCCCCCATCGCCACTTGTGCGCGGTCGAGGTAAATATACGTGCCGGGCCGGAACTCGGTCGCCACCGGCACGTCGCCCGCTTTCTGAAAATCGGGGGTGCCGCCGGTCGAAATGCGCGGACAGGTGATGCCATGCGCCGCCAGCAGCGCCACCGCCTCGGCGAGCCACGCCTGACTTTCCGCCGCTTTGCCGACTTTGGGGAAGGTCATCAGCCCCCCGAAGCGCAGGCCCGGCGCGGCACCAATGCTCTGCGCCAGCGCCAAAGCCTCCGCCGGGGTTTGGACGCCGCAGCGCCCGCCGCCGGTATCGCACTCGACCAGCACCGTCAACGGGCGGGCGGGATCAGTAAAGGTTTCCACCAAGCCCGCCAGCACGGCCGCATTATCGGCGGTGACGGAGAGGGTCACCCGTGCGTTCAGCGCCTTCAGCCGGGCGAGTTTTGCCGCGCCGAGGATATTGTAGGTGATGAGAATATCGGTCAGTCCGGCATCGGCCATCACCTCCGCCTCGCCGATCTTCTGGCAGGTAATGCCGACCGCCCCAAGCGCCACCTGCTTGCGCGCAAAGAAAGGCAGCTTATGGGTCTTGATATGGGGCCGCAGGGCAAAGCCCTGGGCGTCGGCGAACGCCTGGGCGCGGGCCAGATTGGCCAGGGCTTTATCGAGATCGATAATCACGGCGGGCGTATCGATTTCGGCCAGGGTGCGCGGTTGGGGCAGGGACATAAAAAGCCTCCGACAAAAGATCGGCGGGACTGTAGCGCGGATCGGCGGCGGCGGAAGCGGCGATTTTTTCGGTGCCCAAAGCCCGATAGACTGGCCGCCGTTTCGTGTGGGAGGTTCCATGACTGCCGCCGCCCCGGCCTTGCGCCGTGCCGTTTTGATCGTCGCCCTCGCCAATCTCGGCTATTTCGGCGTCGAATTCGCCGTGGCCCGCCAGATCGGCTCCGTCGCGCTGCTGGCGGATAGTATCGATTTTCTCGAAGATACCGCCGTCAATCTGCTGATCCTGCTGGCGATGGGCTGGAGCCTCGCCGCCCGCGCCCGCGTTGGTATGCTGCTGGCGGGCATTCTATTGGTGCCGGGTCTCGCGACGCTGTGGACGGCCTGGGAAAAATTCTCGCACCCGCTGCCGCCCGATCCCGCCCTACTGTCTGCCACCGGGATGGGCGCGCTGATCGTCAACCTCGGCTGCGCCCTGCTGCTCGCCCGCTTTCGCCACCAGAGCGGCAGCCTGACCCGCGCGGCCTTTCTGTCGGCCCGCAATGATGCCGCCGCCAATCTCGCCATCATCGGCGCGGCGCTGGTGACGCTGGTATGGCCGTCCGGCTGGCCCGATCTGATCGTCGGTCTTGGCATCGCGCTGATGAATGCCGACGCCGCCCGCGAAGTGTGGGAAGCCGCGCGCGACGAGCATCGGAGCGCTGCCGCCTAACCCCTTCCCATCCGCCGCGGCCCCGCCTATATAGAAGGCGTCGGGCAACCGACTATGGCGATAAACGCTGCGTGGAATAGACGTTACGGACCCGGGGGCGGTACCCGGCGCCTCCACCAATTCCCCCTGTCGATTGCAGGGCCGTTGGGGGCGAAATAGGATCGACGTGCGTAGTAAAGACCCAGTTTTCGCTCGGTATGGTTCCGCCGTTATCGGGCTAAACTCAGAAGTGCCAACGACAATCGTGTTGCACTCGCTGCCTAACCATTAGGCAAGCGCGGTTCGGGGGGCACCGGGCAACAGAAGCCCCTCACTTTACGCCAACGTTCCCCTTGCCCTTTGCGGGCAGCTCGGCTTTCTTGTCCCTTGTCACCCGAAGGGCTTTTGTGGTCTGTGAAGAATGAGGGCGGTTAACGCGACGCCCCCGGCTTTTGGAAGAGGAGGCGTAGAAAATGCCCATCAATCTGCTTCGTTACGACCGTATGATCGAAGAAGCACTGCGGGGGGTTGTACGCCGGGCGCTGCGGATGGTCGCCGCCACGGGCCTACCAGGGTCGCATCATTTTTTCATCACCTTCCGCACCACGGCCGAAGGGGTGCAGATCGCCGATTATTTGCGGGAACGCTACCCCGATGAAATGACCATCGTCATTCAGCACCAGTTCTGGGGGCTGGATGTAACCAGCGAGCAGTTCAGCATTACCCTGAGTTTCAACGATGTGCATGAGCGACTGGTAATTCCCTTCGCCGCCATTACCTCTTTCGCCGATCCAGCAGCGCAGTTCGGTCTGCAATTTCAGCAGGCTACCGGCGCATCGGATGGCGAGGAAGCGGAGGATAAAAGCGCCAAGGCAGCGAAGCTCCCCGCCGTTCCGCCAACCCGCCTGCCGGTTCCGGCTGCGAAAAGCGAGACCGAGACCCCCGCCGCCGATGCCGAAACGACCGAGGGCGCACCCGACGCCGCAAAAGATGGCGAGGCGAAAGAAGGCTCAGTTGTCTTCCTCGATCAGTTCCGGCGCAAGTAACTGGCGCGGAATGTCCGCGCCCCGGATTTTGGTTTCCGCCTGCCTGCTCGGCCAAAAACTTCGCTACGACGGCGGTGACAAATACCTGGCCGACCGCTGGCTGGACCGCTGGCAGGCCGAAAACCGCCTTATCCCCTTCTGCCCTGAAATTGCCGGCGGCCTGTCGGCCCCACGCCCCGCCGCCGAGATCGACCCGGCGCGTGGACGGGTCTGGACCCGCGACGGAACCGATGTAACCGCCGCCTTTCAGGCCGGGGCGGTACTCGCGCTGGCCTTGGCCCGCCGGGAAGAGTGCCGGTTCGCCCTTCTTACCGACGGCAGCCCCTCCTGCGGCAGCGGCTTTGTCTACGATGGACAGTTTACCGGAACGCGGATCGCCGGGGCCGGGATAACGGCAGCCTGGCTACGCCAGCATGGGGTTCAGGTTTTCGCCCCCGATGCGATCCCTGCCTTGGCCGCTGCCTTGGGTGATTAAAAGCATCGGCCCAATGCGCCGATAAAAAGGGGAGGATGCGCCGATGAGCGCCCAAGGAACCGCCGCCGTTCGGGCGCGCGTCTTCATCATTTTTGCGGCGGGTTACTTTCTGTCGTACTTGTACCGCACCGTCAATGCAGTGCTGGCCCCGGACCTGACCCGTGACCTAACCTTAACCGCGGCAGATTTGGGGCTATTGACCGCTGCGTATTTCATGACCTTTGCCCTGTTCCAGATTCCCCTGGGGCTGTTGCTGGATAAATTCGGCCCGCGCCGGGTAGAAAGCCTATTGCTGGTCTTTGCCGCGATGGGGGCCGCCGGTTTTGCCCTTGCCAATAGCGTGCCGACGCTCATCTTGGCACGGGCGCTGATCGGGCTGGGAGTTTCCGCCTGCCTGATGGCGGGGTTCAAGGCCCTGGTACAATGGTTCCCGCGCGAAAAACTGCCGCTTTGGAACTCGCTTTACATGGTGGCGGGCGGATTGGGGGCGATCACCGCCGCCACCCCGGTGGAACTGGCCTTGCAGATCACCGACTGGCGCGGCGTCTTCTGGGGGCTGGCCGGGTTGACGCTGCTGGCGGCGCTGGCGATCGCTGCGCTCATCCCGACCGCGCCAGCGGGGCCAGAGACCGCCGCGCCGCCGGAAAGTTTGGCCGAAGGGTTCAAGACCATCTACGGCTCGGCCCTATTTTGGCGGATTGCCCCGATGGCGGCGGCCTGTCAATCGGCTTTTCTCGCCTACCAATCCCTTTGGATTGGCCCCTGGGTGCGCGACGTGCAGGGGCTGGACCGGCTTGCCGCCGCCAATGTGGTTACCGCCGCTGCGGTCGGCATGGCGGTTGGATTTTTCCTTTTAGGGGTGATTGCCGAACTGGCGCGCCGCCGGGGCATTGGCCCGTTGACCATCGCCCGCATCGGCATGTCCCTATTCGTACTAACCCAAACCGCCCTGCTGCTGCACCTGCCGGTGCCGCCCGCCGTGATCTGGCCGATCTTCGGGGCGCTCGGCACGTCGAGTATGCTCTGCTATGCCTACCTCTCGCAGACCATGCCGCCGCATCTTTCGGGCCGGGTGAATACCGCCGTGAATATGCTGGCCTTTGTTGGCGCGTTTCTCGTTCAAACGGGTATCGGCGAATTGGTGAGTCGGCTCGGAACCCCCGGCCAAACCTGGGGGTTAGGAATTTGTATTGCTACCGAAACAATGGCTTTGGTCTGGGGGCTGCGGCGCATTCGTCGCTAGTGCCGCAAGCCCCCCAGGGGACATCAGCGCCCTAAAACCGCCTCTAACCGCCGGGCAAAGGCGCGCGGGTCGCGCACCGGCGCGCCTTCGAGGATATGCGCCTGATCCAGCAGCAGCCAAGCGGCATCGTCGAGCGGCGCATCGGCGGGAGTCGCGGCGAGCTTACGGATCACCGGATGGGTGGGGTTCAGTTCCAGCACGCGCTTTGCGTCCTGCTCTAACCGCTGGTGCTGACGCAACAGCTTTTCGAGATGCAGATCGACATCGCCCTCGTCAGCAACCAAGCACACTGCGCTGTCGGTCAACCGTTGCGAAACCCGAACATCCTTGACGGTCTCGGCATAAACCGTTTTCAGACGCGCGATGAGCGCCGCCACATCCGGCGCGGGTTCGGGCGCAACCTTAGGGTCTTCGATCCCATCCGTGGCAATCTCGCCGAGATCGGCCGCCCCACGGGTGATCGACTGGAAGGGCTTATCCTCGAAACTGCCGATCATCGGCAGCCAGAACTCATCGATGGGGTCGGTCAGGTACAGAACCTCCACCCCCTTGGCACGGAACCCTTCCAAATGCGGGCTGGCGGCGATGGCGGCCACGCTCTCGCCCGATGCGGTGTAAATCGCCTTTTGCCCCGGCTTCAGGCGGGCCAGGTAGTCGGCAAGGCTCACCCATCCGTCTTGAGCCGAGGAGCGGAAGCGCGCAAGCCCCAGTAGGGCGTGTCGGTGCTCGAAATCCTCGTACAGCCCTTCCTTTACCACGGGGCCAAAGGCCTCCCAGAATATTTCGTAAGCCGAACGATCCTCTTCGGACCTTGCCTTCTTCTCCAGCTCGACCAAGATTTTCTTCACCAACCCGCTGCGGATTTTCCGCACCAGCGGGTTGTTTTGCAGCATCTCGCGGCTAACATTCAGCGGCAGATCGGATGAATCGACCACGCCCTGCACGAACCGAAGCCAGGTCGGCATCAGATCTTTGCAATCGTCGGTGATAAAAACCCGGCGGGCATAGAGTTTTACCCGGCTTTGACGATCTTGGTTAAAGAGATCGGGCGGGCGTTTATTCGGGAGGAATAGCAACGCCGAATATTCCAGCGCGCCTTCGGCTTTAATATGCAGCGTGGCGAACGGATCGTCCCGATCATAGGTTAAGCTTTCATAGAAGGCCTTGGTCTGTTCGGGCGTTACATCCTGTTTTGCGCGGGTCCAGAGGGCGGAGGCGGCGTTGATCGTCGCCTCCCCGTCGGCTGTTTTTAGCTTGATCGGCAGAGCAATATGATCGGAATAGCGCCGCACAATCGCCTTCAACCGCCATTCGTCCAGAAACTCGGCGGCATCCTCTTTTAGGAATAGGGTGATGATCGTGCCCGGTGCCTCTTGTTCAGCCTCCGAAACGGTGAAGCTACCGCGCCCATCCGACTCCCAGGCCACCGCCTGATCGGCCCCGGCTTTGCGCGAGGTGACGCGCACCTTGTCCGCCACCATAAACGCCGAATAAAAGCCAACGCCGAACTGCCCGATCAGCGAGAAATCTTTTTTGGCATCGCCGGAAAGTTTTTCCAGAAACGCCCCGGTGCCGGACCGGGCGATCGTGCCTAGGTTTTCCACCAGATCGGTCCGGTCCATGCCGATGCCGGTATCGGCGATGGTCAGGGTCTTGGCGTCGGTATCGGGGGTCAGCAGGACCTGATACGCGCGCGCCGGGCCAGCCGCCGCCGGATCGGTCAAGGTCAGATAACGGTGTTTATCGCAGGCGTCGGCGGCATTGGAGATCAACTCACGCAGAAACACCTCGCGCTCACTATACAGGGCATGGGCCACAATATCGAGCAAACGGCTGACTTCAGCTTGGAACGTCAAGGTTTCAGCGGTCACGGATAATCCTTTCGTCGTCTTCAGTCGGCGGGAGACGGGGGCCAGATAAGCGGTGCCCCGCCCCAAATCAAGGGGCTTATTTCACCGCATTTGCCGCATTCAAGATCGGCGCAATATCGATACCATTCACCAGCACCCCGCCGCTGTCGGTCACATCGATCCGATATTCATATTGGCTGCGGCCATCCGGCGCGGTGCCCTTTTTGCCAACCCCGCGCATTAATTGCAGAAACAGAACCGCTTGCGCGGCATTCCGAGTCTTCAGGTTTTGCAGCTTGGTTAGCGAATCCTCAAGCCCGACCACGGAAATATTGGTTCCCGACGGCGCTGGTTTTGCCCCTTGCGCCACAGCCCCGCCGGCGACCAAAGCCCCGGCCACCGCCACCCCTATTATCACCATTCGCCGCATTCTCAGCCTCCCTCGCTGAATGATCCTACCCCCTAGATAGGGGGCCAGCCCGCGCTTGTCTTGCATCAATGCGGTTTTTCTACGAAATGGAAACGACCATGCGGACAAGCGGTAAGGAGCCACGCAGGGCCGCCCCCGTATCCGGAACAAGAATGGACTGGATGAAGTATTCGGAAAACTTGGCTGGGACGGGAGGGATCGAACCTCCGAATGCCGGAATCAAAACCCTCACCGAGCAGTTGATGGGAAAAGGAAATTTCGCCACCGCCCAGGAAAGTACTTTTCATAAAATCAAAGGGTTAGAGCACAAATACCGCCCAGCGCTAGGCTCGCCAGCATCGCGCACGACTCGAAAATATTTCGAGGAAACATCTCTGCCAAAATCATTTTTTGGCCGAACAAGTCTAGTATTCAGTGATAAATCGTATTATACGTATAATACCAACCCTTGAAGGAAGGAGAGAGGCATGCCCACCGTGG
>CAZNVY010000056.1:7514-22165 GCA_964576605.1 uncultured Elstera sp.
GAGATTACGCGGCACGGGCGACGGGAATTCGTGCTAATGTCCGCCGAACATTACGATTGGCTGAAAGCGGCAGCACAGCGCAGCCACCGAACCACTGATACCGCCGATGTCGTGCTTCAGGCGGTCGAACGCGCCGAGATGGACCCGGAACACGCCCCCCTCGACGATCTGTTGCGGTAGGATACACCCTTGTCGTTACCGGAGCCGAAGCCTGGGCTCATCGTTCGGTATGATTTTCTCTGGTCCCACGAATCTGGGCGCGGTCAGGCTCAAGGAAAGGATCGCCCCGCCTGCCTCGTTGCGGCGACCGATAACGCCATACGGCCACGCTATGTCGTTCTTCTCCCCATCACCCATACGCCGCCCTCCGGCGATACGGTTGGAATAGAGATCCCGCTCAAGGTCAAACTGGCCTTGGGACTGGATGAACTTCCCAGTTGGATCATTCTTTCAGAACATAATATCGACGAATGGCCCAACAGCGGCCTATCAACCATACCGGGTATTCCTGGAGTATTTGCCTACGGCTTCATTCCACCCGGTTTATTTGCAACGGTTAAAACCGAGTTTCTACGCCTCGCTCAACAGAAGCGAAGTAATGCCGTTCGCCGATAGCGTTGCATAACGTAACAAGCCCCTTCGGTTGAAGATGGCCCCCTGCGCCAACAGCCCGTTTTACGTCTCAAGGCCCCGAGACGTGCGGTTTAAGTTCGTCGGGAATAGCAGGATCGCGGTCGAGCGGCGCGAAGGCAGCGCGGCATTCGGCTTCAGGAATGGGCTTCCATCGGTACAGAGTGAGTTGTTTCCAATTAATGTTTTCTATGGAGGGAGTCAGTTCTTTAAAAAGGGACTCGCTTAAACTTTTAACTGATGATAGGTAAAGATCCATCGTGTCTTGCTCAAATTTATATCGATACTTTTTAGTGAGAACCCAATGAAATCCAAGCCTTGGGAGTTCAATTAAGAATTCCCCAGGGTATCTAATATAAAACTCTTCTCTCTTCTTTTCTCTTTCGATATAGCTATCATAATTGCCATAGGGCCGATCAGCAGGAAATTCTTTATATGCGGGCATACTCTCCACCAGCATTTCCTGATAATCAAAATCTCTATAATAAGATAATATCTTCTCTCCCAGAGGCTTTAATTTATTTGCGACATGACTTTGCTCGCACATTAATTTTTCTCTAATCAAATTAGAATCCTTCTTACAAGATTCTTTCCCTGGATTTTTATCCTGAATAAACTGATGAACAGCTTTCCAGTAATCTCCACTAATCACTGTATAACCAAATGAGCTTTTGGGGATATTTTCGTTTTTTTCCAACAATAAAATATACTCCCGCTTCCCCTCTTTCTTCCGGACATAATATTCTAATTTCCGATGCGGCCCCGGGGTTTCTGCTTCAAAAAAGCGGTTATTCCCCTTAATCAACTCGCGGGAACCATCGAAAACCCAACACGAAGGCCACCCGATCAGATTTTTTGAGAACAATAGGTCCGGATAATTGACAACCTCTGAAGCGACAATCTCGACAGGTTGATAATCCATGACCGCCTCCTAAGTGGGAATCTTTGTTAGTTTTAAGGATAATACGAATGCTCTATATTATAGCGCCCTGTGTAAGAATCTTTCTTAGTCATGATAGGCTGATAATATGCCCATATATCCGTCCAATTACGCTTCGCAATTAAAGAAATATTCTTAACCCCCGTCTCGCCAGCCCCTCCATGGTAAAGGCGCGAAAAAAGTACCGTCTGCTCGCGTTGAGGCAAATCTCCAAATAAAGCGAGCGTCGGGGCCAACGCGGGAACATCAGGGGCCGGATCGGTCTTGGGGCCTTTTTCCCATTCAGCGCGCCGCGCAACCGCAGCATCATAATACATTTTTTCGATTGGAAAATTCTCCCGGCGAAGTTCGTTGAATTTATTGGCGAGATTCATCCAATAAGGCTCCTTCGTATTAGAGCGGTGCACATTCATATGGAAAATATCATGGATTTTCCATTTATCCAGCCATCCACTTCCGCCTGCGTCACCTGAAGGGGAACATCAGAGAGCTTATCACAAGCACGCTGCATCTTTAGACCAAGATAGGGCCTTATCTTATCGATTAATCCTGGCGGGGGCGCTACCACGCGGGCAAAGCGATTTAAAGAAGCGAGGTCAGTCTGGCCGAGATCGATCCCGGTTCCGATGGTTACGCCAGAACTATTATTCGGGAAATCTTTGTACCAGGGAACATATCCATAAAGGTTCTGGCCACCCTCCCAGCGGCTTAACTGTACGAAATCGATATTCGTCTCAAGCAGCGCGTTCATTTCATCCGATAGTTTGGGTGACATGGGTTGAGCGGCGTATCCTGGCGGCGGCGACACGCATCGCCCCCTCCCCCGACATATCCGGATCATATTTCCGAAGGAAAATTGCGAACAAGCACGGCTAATCAGCGTATCAGTCGTATCTGTTATATCGAGATAACGTTGATCCATGATCGGTCGGATCAACCGATACCCGTCGGAAACGCGCTGTTCCTCGGATAGGCGGCTATCGGTCAGCTTATCCCGAATCGCCACTTCAGTTTGATCGATTTTATCGAGACGCTGCTCAACCTGTGCCAGTCGCACGGGATCGTTTGCAATGGCCGGATTCGCGCGCTCGGCCAATGCATCCCGGCGCATGTGCGCAAGCCGTTGCTGAAGATGGGCGGTGTGTACCAGTCCGGCTTCGGATCGAAACCCCGCAACGCGAGCGTTAATAATCCAGGCGTCGGCCTCATCGGGATCGCACTTAAGAAGGCGCGCAGTCTTGGCCGTCACAAAGGCCGGAGCCATGGCCTCAATCCGGTCAAGCGTACCAACAGGCGATTGTTGCGGCGTGGTCATAGTGAGACTCCCCCAGAAATCAATCGCAACCGCGCCTCTACCCCGGCGGGGATGAAGCCCGAAAGAACTGTTTGCAGCGGCGCGAAAGTCGGATCGGTCGCCAACGGCAGGCCGGAACGAACACGGCCATCCCACCAGCGCATAATTGCCGAGGTCCCATCGGCTTGCGTCGTTTGAGTGGCGGGAAGCAGGTGCGCTTGTAGCGCCGCTATATCCGTCTCCTGCGACACCGGGCAATATCCCCCCCAGGGTACGGCCTGCCCAGCCAACCAATCCGCGAGCGGTGTTCCCGGTTGCAATTTCGTCAACCAGGGAGCCGTACCGAGCACCGGCGCGCTCACCCCCGGCCCAAGCAAGCACAGGGCAGATCCAGGATGATCGACAAGTCGGGAGAGGGCTTCGGGTAGAACCGCCGGATCGATCACCGCGAGCGCCGCCGCGTCCGGTGCGATGGGAATGAGGGTTTCCGGGGGTAAGGGATCCGGTGAGGTTGGGGGGCGCTGATGGTCTGCCGGAAGCTCTTCATCAGTATCGCAGGCGAGCGCAACGGCATTCCCGGTCGCCGCCGCATTGCGTAAAGCGCGCGCCGTTTGATTCCGCTCAGCCGTGCCAACAAAGGTATGGAAGCGGTTACGGAGTACCAATCCCCCGTGATCGGTTTCACTGCCCTCAAGCGCCGCCCCGGCCCCATTCAGGAAATAGAAATCCGACCCGGTCGTGATGATCGCGCCGCAGGCCGTACGATGGCCGATATGGCTCATCGCTCGCCCGGCAATGGTGAAGGCTTTCACCCCTTCGGTGACGCGCGTCAGCCCATGGATCGGGCATGTGGCGACATCCCCAACGCAAGCTTGGGTTTTATCGAACATAGCGGTCTCGCTGAAAATTGAATAGAACAAAAATGGAACATTATAGACAGAGAGTCAAGCCTCTGCACGCCCCACGAGCAGCGACCGGGGTTCGACCTCGTGCGCATATCAGGCCATCTCAAACCCGTTTTTCATATCTGTGGATGGCTTCTGCCGAATTTCCCTAATCGCACCGCAATGGCAGCGGGACCAGAATAAAACCCTTAAACACCCGTTCCATCGGCAACGGGATGCCTGCCGTGGCGTCGATCAATCGCCGGTCCGCCCCCAAGATTTCGTCGGCAAGAACGATCATGCGCCGGTTTGGCATGATGTGCGGGGCTTTCGTTTGGACCATCTCCACACTATCCTGCTCGCGCCCTGGATAGAGCCGCACCAGGGCCAAAAGCACCGCCGCTGCCGAGCGCGATGTTCCGGCGAAGCAGTGGATCAGCAGAACACCCTGACCGTTCCAGCGATCCACGAGATCCAAGATTGCTTCGACGTGATGGCGCTCGGGCACGTTTCGGCTCGGTCGAGGTTCGGCGATATCATGGAACGCCAGCCGGATCCGCCGCCTCGGAGGTAGGAATTCCAGATCCGGCGGCAGATCCTCGGTATCACCGATAGAAATCGCCCACGTGATCGGGACCGCCGATAGCGTCGCCGCCAAGTCCCAAGCGCGCGTAAGAACGATCCCATTCATAGGGATATAATAAAGATCAGAACGACCTAACAGAATATGTCCAAAACTGACCGATTGCGGACAGTTGAGAGAACGGTCACAATGGCCTGTTCATAAATTATCTTGACTATATTATGGACAGTTTCTATATCGCCCATCCATTATGGACAGGGTGACCATGCATACGTTCGTCTACGCGAGCGTTTCCACTCATACCCAGCACATCGACAATCAGATATTAGAAATCGACCAAGCCGGGATCATCCCCGACGCGGTCTACACGGAAACGGTGAGCGGTTCCGTCCTTGCGCTAGACCGGCCGGAGTTCGCCCGTATGCTCGACGCTATCGAGCGCACGCGGAAACCGAAACGGCTCGTCGTAAATAAGCTGGACCGCCTTGGTCGAGATGCCTCTGACGTGATGCAAACCGTGAAACGGCTCGATGTTGCCGGATGTTCGGTGAAGGTATTGCAGTTGGGCGATATCGACCTGACTTCGCCACCGGGAAAGCTCGTGCTCGCCACCCTTGCCGCTGTTGCGGAGATCGAACGCGATATCCTGATCGAACGCACCCAGGCCGGGCTCCAGCGGGCCAAGGCAGAGGGGAAGCGTCTCGGTCGCCCCCGTACCGCTAGTTGGGATAGTGCGGCTGTGATCCGCACTGCCCTCGCCGAGGGAGCGTCCGTGAGCCAAGTTGCACGGGACCACAACGTCTCCCGCGCCACCGTTATCCGCATCCGCGACCGGGCGACGGCGTCATGATCTCTTGAATATAATTGAAAATTCAATTACTGTCTCAAGCGTGAGGGTGGGAGATTTATGATGACGTCACTGACGGTAACGGTGAAGGGGCAGATCACCCTGAAGCGCGACCTGTTGCAGCATCTCGGTATCAAACCGGGCGAGCGGATCGAGTTCGACAAGCTCCCTGGAGGGGAACTTCGCCTGCGCGGCGCGCGGCCCACGGGGACCATCGACAGCTTCATCGGGCGGCACGCGGGCAAAATGAAACAGCCCCTGACGGTTGAGGAAATGAACCAAATCGCCGCCTCGGGCTGGGCCGGTGACGTGTGAAAATCTCGGTCGATACCAACGTTCTGGTTCGGGCCGTTCTACTTGACGACGCACAACAGGCCGATGTCGCTGTCAAACTTCTGAAGGAAGCCTCGCTGATCGCCATTCCCCTTCCCTGTTTGTGTGAATTGGTGTGGATCCTGCGCCGGGGCGCGAAACTCTCAAAAGACGATGTCGCCCTGACCATCCGGGATTTGCTCGCCGCCGGAAACGTGGTGATGAACCGGCCTGCGGTCGAAGCAGGGCTTGCGATCCTTGAGGCGGGCGGCGATTTTGCCGACGGTGTGATCGCCTTTGAGGGTACTTGGCTCGGCGGCGAAACCTTCCTGTCCTTCGACAAACAGGCAGTCGATTTAGTGGCCCGGCAGGGGCAAGCTGCGCGGCTGCTGGGATAGTTTGCGTTATTACCAAAGGTGTGCGGGGAACATGGCCGTTCCGGTAAAGCCACTCATGTTAGGCCGTTATATCCGCATTAGCGAATGTCACATGGAAACATAGTCAGAACATAGTTGTTTCGAATACCTCAGAAACGCCGTATGATGCGGCATATCGAAAAGGATTACCGATAATCAGGTCCTCGGCGAGTTGGGCGAGACAGCGATCAAGAAGATCGTTCTCGAAACTGGCTTTCTTTATGAGCAGCGAGGCCGCCTCGAAGCAGGTACAGACGGCATCATTGAACTACGTGACCCGAGGAGTGGGACGCCGCTTGGCAAGCTACTCGGCGTTCAGATCAAATCTACCGACAGCGCACAGTATATTCGAGAAAACGAAAACAACTTCGAATACCTTCTTAAGCCAGACGATCTGAAATACTGGCACACCTCCAACATCCCAATCATCCTCGTTCTTTGGCGGAAGTCCGATGAAACGGCGTATTGGAAGGACGTTAGTGATTGCGTTAAGGGCGAAGAACGCCGCCTGAAATTCGATAAAGCTGACCTGCCCCCGTAAAACGCATCCGGTCTAAAAGAGAGTTTTCCGGCAAGATTGTTACCTTGAGCAGCAGGGAGATTTTGTCGATGAAGAAGTCGAGATTTACCGAGGAGCAGATTGCTTTTGCCCTTCGCCAAGGAGAGCTTGGGACAGCTGTTGCGGAGGTTTGCCGCAAGATGGGCGTTGCCGAAGCGACCTATTTCCGATGGAAGCAGAAGTACGGCGGGCTTGGCCCATCGGAGTTGCGCAAGCTGCGGCAGCTTGAAGAAGAAAACCAGAAGTTGAAGCGCCTGGTTGCCGATCTCAGTTTGGATAAGGCCATGTCGCAGGAGGTGTTGTCAAAAAAGGTCTGAAGCCTGGTCGTTGGCGGGAACTGGCTCGGTGGCTGCAGGATCGCTACCGGATTAGTGAGCGCCGGGGCTGTAGGGTGCTGAGGTTTTGCCGCCGATCGCATCGCTATCAGTCAACCCGCACCGATCAGGCCCCGCTGCTCCAGCGGATCAAGGATATTGCCGCCACCCGGGTACGCTACGGCTATCGGCGCATTCATGTTCTGTTGCAGCGAGAGGGTTGGCAGGTGAACCATAAGCGGGTTCGCCGCCTATACCGTGAGGAAGGGCTTAATCTCCGCCTGAAGCGGCCTCGTCGGCACGTCACGGCGATGCGGCGGCTGGAGTGCCCGGCCGTAACCGCCGCCAACCAGGTCTGGGCGATGGATTTTGTTTCGGAAGCCCTGTTCGATGGGCGTCGCTTCCGTGCTTTAACGGTGGTCGATGCCTATACAAGGGAATGTCTTGCTATCGAAGTTGATCGAGGCCTCAAGGGGGAGCAGGTCGTGGCCGTGATGGACCGGGTGAGGTTTCTGCGGGGGATGCCGCCTGGCAAGATAAGGGTCGATAACGGCCCGGAATTCGTCTCTCGGGCGCTCGACCATTGGGCCTATATCAATGGCGTGATCCTGGACTTCTCGCGCCCCGGTAAGCCGACGGATAACGCCTATATCGAAAGTTTCAATGGGCGACTCCGGGACGAATGCCTGAACACGCATTGGTTCTTGTCCCTGGATGACGCCAGGGCAAAGATCGAAGTCTGGAGACGCTACTACAATAAGGGGCGACCTCACACATCCTTGGGGTATAAAACACCGGCCGAATTCGCTTCATTGCCCGGGGTTAACCCCGGGCAATGAAGCACCGGAACTCTCTTGTCGGCTGGACGCGTTTTCGGGACACGGTCAAACAGCAGTCACACGCCTTGCCAAGGCAGGCGCTACCGTGCCGGAAATTGCAACATTAACGGGTCATTCGCTCAAAGACGTGCAGGCCATTCTCGACCGGCACTATCTGTCGCGGGATGTGGAAATGGCCGAATCGGCGATCCGGAAGCGTGAAGCGGCGGAGAAAATTTCCGACCGGTCTTCCGACTGCGCAGCTTAGGAGGGGGAAGAGATGGCTGTAACCCGCAGAGAGCTTGGCTGGGACGGGAGGGATCGAACCTCCGAATGCCGGAATCAAAATCCGGTGCCTTACCGCTTGGCGACGTCCCACCGATAAGCGGCCTGAACCTAGCGAGGTCGGGGGCAGCAGGCAAGTGTTTCCTGCACGCCGGGGCCTATAGAAACTCTTAGCATTCCAGCATTCGGCGCAGCAATTCGATATCCTCGGCCAGGGCTGGGTCGTTGGCCGTCAATTCATCGATCTTGCGCACAGCGTGCATCACGGTGGTATGGTCGCGTCCGCCGAATTTTCGGCCAATTTCCGGGAGCGACTTGGCCGTCAGCGCCTTCGAGAGATACATGGCCACTTGGCGCGGCCGGGCAACCTGCCGGGCGCGGCGGGCCGACGACATATCGGCGACGCGAATATTGTAATGTTCCGCAACGCGCTTTTGAATTTCTTCCACCGTCACCCGGCGGTCATGGGCGCGAATCAGATCGTGCAGCACATCCTGTGCGGTTTCCAGCGTGATCGCCCGCCCGACGAGCTGCGCGTGCGCCACAAGGCGATTGAGCGCCCCTTCCAACTCGCGGACATTGGAGGCGATTTTATGGGCCAGAAACTCCATCACCTTTTCCGGGACCGGCGTGCCGAGCTGCTCCGCCTTCGAGGCGAGAATGCCGAGGCGCAGCTCGTAAGTGGTCGGGTGAATATCGGCAACCAGCCCCCACCCAAGGCGCGAGCGTAGCCGTTCTTCCAACCCTTCGAGGTCGGACGGCGATTTATCGGCAGAAACGATCACCTGCCGGTTCTGATCGACCAGCGCGTTGAAGGTGTGGAAAAACTCTTCCTGGGTCGAATCCTTACCGCTGATAAACTGCACATCATCGATCATCAACACATCGACCGAGCGGAACTGGTCCTTAAACGCCACCGTATCCTTAAACCGCAGCGCCCGGATAAACTGATACATGAATTTTTCCGCCGAGAGGTAAATCACCCGGCGGGAGGGGTCGCGCTGGCGGATGTGCCAGGCAATGGCATTCATCAAATGGGTCTTGCCGAGGCCGACGCCGCCATACAGGAACAGCGGGTTAAAGGACACCGCCGCACTTTCCGCCACCCGGCGGGCGGCGGCAAAGGCCAGTTCGTTCGGCTTGCCAACGACGAAGGTTTCAAAGGTCAGGCGCGGGTCGAGCGGCACCGATACTTGATCCGGCGACAGGGGATCGGTCTCCGCCGCGTCCACGCGCACCGCAGGCCGGGCTGGGGTCTCGACCCGATTGGCGGGGGGCGGGACCACCAGCGGGGCCGGGTCGATCCGCCCGGCGGGGGGCGCGGGTTTTAACTTCGGGGCTACCACCAAATCGAGGCTGCGCACCTCCGGCAGCTCGTCACTCAAAATCCGGCGCACCCGGTCGGCATAATGGGTTGCCACCCAGTCGCGCATGAAACGGGTGGGGAGCGAAAGACGGGCCGCCCCGTCGGTCACATCGTGCAAGGCCAGCGGGGCCAACCAGCTTTTGAAGGCCGCCTCCCCTACCTCCCCGGCCAACCGCTCGCGAACCCGTTGCCAGCTTTCGGCAAGCGCGCCCGATAGACCGACAGGAACATCGGGGCTGGGCGAGAGGGGGGAAAATCCGACGGATGGGGGCATGGTGCGGGAATAGGACCGAGAATTAAGAGGATGTTACCAAACAATAGCAAATATCACCTAAAGCCGCCCGCACTAGCCGCAGCCAAACATTAGTAACCAATATCGAGTTATTCGGTGATTCATGGTTAATAGCTTCGCTTTTTTCGGGCTAGAATCGGAGTCAAGATGGTTTAACGAATTGTTTCATCTCACGCCGTTCTACCGTGGTTTTCTGGGCTTCGACCTGGAACCACCGTGCGGATCGTCGGGAATACTGTAGGCGTGATTCGGGACGGTTGGCAAGATGATCGTAGCGCGAACAGGCTTCCTGATGGGGGCTGTCGCCGCAAGATCACAGATAAAGCCACAATCGTCAGCCACCCCTGCTAGGTCTAACAGAGGGGTTTTTCCCGAACCCTCAAGATATAGAAAAGAAAATGCCCGGCTCGACTAGATATCGAGTCAGGCATTTTTCATAATTTATCTCAACAGCACCCTAACGGCAGGATTTTTCCCCAGCCGCAGACTGCGCCCCACCGAAGAGGGGGAAGAGAAAGATTTACGCGGCCTTCAGCGCCTTCACGCGGGCCGACAGACGCGACAGTTTGCGCGCCACGGCGTTGCGATGGAGAACGCCCTTGCTGACGCCCCGGTCCATTTCCGGCTGGGCGGCCAGGAAGGCGCTGCGGGCTTCATCATAGCTGCCACCGGCGATGGCAAGCTCCACCTTCTTCACGAAGGTGCGGATCCGGCTCACACGCGCCTTATTCACGGCGGTGCGGCGTTCGGTCTGGCGGATACGCTTCTTAGCGGACAGATGGTGAGCCATTGCTCTCGAAACTCATTTCTACGGGCCAAAACAGAGGCGTGCTTGTACCGGGTGCCTGGGGCGGAGTCAAGCGCAGACTGTCATGAAGCTGCAAGACTTCCGCCCCGGCGGTGCCTCAGCGGTGCTTAAAGCTTGGTGCCCGCTTTTCGGCAAAGGCGTTCATCCCTTCTTTCTGATCGTCGAGGGCAAAGCTGCTATGGAACAGCCGACGCTCGAACTTAACCCCTTCCGCCAGGGTGGTTTCATAGGCGCGGTTCACCGCCTCCTTGGCCATCAGCACCACGGGGCGCGATAGGGTAGCGATCTGGGTTGCAACCTTCACCGCTTCCTCGACCAGATCCGAAACCGGAATAATGCGCGAGACGAGGCCGGCGCGCTCCGCCTCTGCCGCGTCCATCTGCCGCCCGGTGAGGCACATTTCCATGGCCTTTGACTTGCCGACGAAACGGGTTAGACGCTGGGTGCCACCCGAACCGGGAATCGTGCCAATGGTGATTTCAGGCTGACCGAAACGGGCATTATCCGCCGCCAGGATGAAGTCGCACATCATCGCCAATTCGCAGCCGCCGCCGAGCGCATAGCCCGCCACGGCAGCAATCACCGGCTTGCGGCATAAGGTCACACGTTCCCAATCGTTCAGCCCGATGAAATTCTGCGAAAACGCCTCAACGAAGCTCTTATCCTTCATTTCCTTAATATCGGCCCCGGCGGCGAAGGCCCGTTCCGACCCGGTAATGACGATGCAGCCAATAGTGTCATCGGCCTCGAACCCGGTCAGCGCCTCAGCCAATTCGGCGATCAACTGCTTCGAGAGGGCATTCAGCGCCTTCGGGCGGTTCAGGGTAATCAGCCCCACCGGGCCGCGCGTTTCGGTCAGGATCGTTTCAAAGCCCATTGGTTCCCCCACTCTGGATAGTTTTTATAAAGCAGGCGCTAAGGTAAAGCGCACCGTCAAGGTTCGGCCAGGCGGGCCGAACTCCAGGCGCAGGCTTTCGCCGTCACGCCGAAACAGGGTCTCTTCCTCCCGCCGCCACCCCAGTTGCGGCAGCGAGGCACTGTAGAACGCCAGAACCGTGGCGCGATCACCGCTGCCCTGCGCATAGGCAATCACGATCCGCCCCTGCGGGCTATCGAAACTCAAAGGCGCATCGGGCGACGCCAGACCGGGGGCCAGGGGCACATCTTCCAGCCCGGCCAAATAGCGGCGCTGCTGGGCTGCCGCCCCTCCCGCCCCAGCGAGCACCAGCGGTAAAACAGCGGCGGAACGAAGCAGAGAACGGCGAAACATGGGGAAAACTCTCTTACGGCTGACAGGTCGCACAGAAAAAGCTAGACCGGCCCGATTGTACCAGCCGCTCGATCAGCGCGGCAGCACCACAGCGGGGGCAGGCTTCACCCGCCCGACCATAAACCTGGAACCGATGCTGAAAATAGCCCAACTCGCCGTTCGGCTGTTGATGATCGCGCAAGGTCGATCCCCCCGCCGCAATCGCCATCGCCAGAACCTCTTTCACCGCCGATACGAGACGCGAAACTTCCGCGCGCGTCAAGTCCTTCGCCGGACGAGTGGGATGAATCTTGGCATGATACAGGGCTTCACAGGCGTAAATATTGCCGACCCCGGCAAGTTTGCGCTGATCCAATAGAACCGATTTGATCGGCGCGCCCCGCCCAGCCAAAGCGGCCGCAAAAGTATCGGGCGTAAACCCCTCCCCCAAGGGTTCCGGCCCCAGATCGCGCAGCAGCGGATGGTCCGCCTCGCCCCCCGGCGCGATCCAATCCAGCGACCCAAACCGCCGCGCGTCGTTGAAGCGCACCACCGGCCCCGCCTCGGTATAGAAAACCACGTGATCGTGGGTCTCCAGCGCATTGGGGCGCGCGGGCGTGATGCTCATCCGACCCGACATACCAAGATGCAGTAGCAGCGCGTCGCCGCCGTCTAGATCGATCAAGATATATTTCGCCCGCCGCCTTAGCCCGGCAATCTGCCGCCCCGTTAGCCGGTCGGCCAGACGCGGCGGAAAGGGCCAGCGCAGGCCGGGACGGCGCACCAAAACTTCGACCAACCGCGCACCGGACAAGACCGGCTCCAGGCCCAGGCGTACGGTTTCAACCTCTGGCAATTCTGGCATTTACGACCGTGGCGCGTGCTTGGCGAGGATCCGTTGCAGGGTGCGCCGGTGCATCCTAAGCCGCCGGGCGGTTTCGGAGACATTGCGATCACATTGCTCGAACACCCGCTGGATATGTTCCCAGCGCACCCGCTCGGCCGACATGGGCAGTTCCGGCGGCGGCGGTAGCGGGGCATCCTCCCCCACCCGTAAGGCGGCTTCGATGGCATCGGCATCAGCAGGCTTCGGCAGATAATCCACCGCCCCGGCCTTCACCGCCGCGACCGCCGTTGCGATATTGCCATAGCCGGTCATCATGACGATCCGCATATCCGCCCGCGCCTCGCGCAGGGCCGCGACCACATCCAGACCATTGCCATCCGCCAAGCGCAGATCGACCACCGCATAATCGGGCGGCGATTCCTGGGCCTGACGGATCCCCTCGGCAACGGTGCTGGCTGTGCGCACCACAAAGCCGCGCTTTTCCATCGCGCGCGCGAGACGCGGGAGGAGTGGCAGATCATCATCCACCAGCAGCAGACTGCGAAGATCGCCCCCCGCCGGATCCTCGGCGTCAGCAGGTTCGGGCAGTGGCGCATCGATCATAGCGTTTCCCCGTTCGTTCTTTTATGACCCTAATTCGCGTATGGATTTGCCCCGACAGGGTTATCGGGTTTTCGGCGGCAATGCCAGTTCCTCGCGCAGGAGTGTGCCATGGTTATTCTGCGGCTGTCTCGCGCGGTGGTCCAGAGGGGGCCGGTACGGCGGAGGCCGCGCCCCAACTTTTGCCGCCCCACGCCAGATCGCCCGACAGGCGCGCCCGTTCCCAGGCGATCAAGACCCGTGCGCCGCCAAGGCTTTCCGCATCGGCGTCGCTGCGGTCGCCATTGCCGAACTCGACCGTCGCCCCGGTGTGGGAAAGTAGGGTCGTGGCGATGAAAACGCCAAGCCCCATATGGCCAGCCTCGCCCTCGCGCGTCGAAACATAGGGTTCGCCCAAACGGTCCAGCACCATTGCCGGAAAGCCCGGCCCATCATCTTCAATCAGGATTGCCAGATCCTCATCATCCCACAGAAGGGTGATTTCGACCCGGCTTTGCGCAAATTGCGTCGCATTATGAATGAAGTTGCTCAGGCCATGCACCAGCTCCGGGGTGCGCGGCAGGGTCGGCTCTGCGCCGGCACAGTCGAGACTGGGGATCACCTCCACTTCCGTGGCCAGGGTTTCCGCCGCCTCGGCCAATTCGGTTAGCAGCACGGTTACCGGGGTTAGATCCAGGGGGGATTCGGACTTGCGCTCCGGCGCATCGGTCAACCCCGCCAGAATTTCCCGGCAGCGGGCCGCCTCGCTTTGCAAGAGTTCGATATCGTCGCGCAAGGGGCTATCGGGCGGCACGTCGCGCAGCAGCTCCTTCGTCACCACCGCGATGGTCGAGAGCGGACTACCGAGTTCATGGGCCGCCGCGGCCGCAACGCCGCCGACCGCCGACAGGCGCTGTTCCCGCGCCAGGGCCATTTTGGTTGCCGTCAACGCATTCGCCATGCTGCGCGCTTCCGCCGCCACCCGCCACGCATAGCCGCCGACGAAGAGAACCGTCGTCACCAGCGCCACCCAGACGCCGCCGACGTAAAGCCGGGGCAGGGTCAAGCCCATCGCATCCGGCCAGGGCAGCGGCCGATAGAGAAAGGCCAGCAGCGTCACCGCCCCAATCGCCATGCCCCCCAGCGCCATCGTGGAGCGCAAAGGCAGGATCGTCGCCGAAATCGTGACCGGCACCATGATAATCATCGCAAAGGGATTATGCAGCCCACCAGTTAGATACAGCAGCGCGCTGACCTGGGTTACATCGAAGGCCAAATGCAGGGTCGCCAAGCGCCGGCCCAGCCAAGACGCGCTGGGCCGCATCCGCAGCAAGTGCAAATTCGCCACCGCCGACGCCGCAATCACCAGCAGGCAGGCGGTCAGCGGTGTCTGCAAATGCAGCAGAACTTCCGTGACATAGATCGCCAGCAACTGCCCACAGAGGCCGATCCAGCGCAGATACAGTAGCGTGCGAACCCGCACGGCACCGCGCGTCGCCGGAAGCTCTTCGGTATTCAGCAGCGACCGCTGCGCCCGGCCCGGCAGGCGCGGGGCGGACCAACTACCGCCCGCCGCGGCCCGCTCGCCGCCGGGCTTTGGGTCAGCCGCCGAGGCCGGGGGACTTCCC
>CAZNVY010000057.1:0-5260 GCA_964576605.1 uncultured Elstera sp.
ACTTGCAGATCACTCACCGCCACCCCTTTACTACGGGCGAAACCCTCAGCAGCCGCTTTAACGTGCCTGCCGAAAAGCTGCTGCTGGCCCCCCCCGGTGTGCGCCGCTATCCGCGCGGCGCGATAACCGAACCGCCGATGCTTCTAAGCGTCGGGGCGATTAGCCCGCGCAAGAATTTCGATGGGCTGGTCACGGCCTTGGCCCAGCTAACGGATCTGCCCTGGCGGGCGACCATCGTCGGCTCTGACCAGCATTCGCCAGAAACCGGGGCCGCGTTGCGTCAGCAGATCGCCGCCTTAGGGCTGGGGGACCGCATCCGCTTGACGGGGGCGCTCACTGGCCCCGATCTCGACCGGGCCTATGCCGAGGCCCGCTATTATGTTCATGCCGCCCATTACGAAGGCTTCGGCATGGCGCTGGCCGATGCCTTGGCGTCAGGTTTGCCGACGGTCGCGTCCATCGGGGGGGCCGTCGGGGATTGGTTGCCAGAGGGGGCGGCCCTGCGGGTGACCCCCGACCCCGCGTCCTTGGCGGCCGGACTGCGACAGCTTCTGACCGATCCGGCTTTGGCGCAGGCGCTGGCGGTAACGGCGCAGGCCCTTCCCTTTCCCACCTGGACCGGGAGCGCCGCTGCGGTGGCGGCTCTCTGGCAATGAGCGGCTTTTCGGCCCATTGGCTCGATCTGCGCGCCCCTGCCGACCAGGCGGCGCGGGATACGGGGTTGCTGGATCAGGTGGCGGCACTGGCCCCACGCCGGATTATGGACCTTGGCTGCGGCACCGGGGCGATGCTGGCAGTGCTGCACCCGCGCTTGCCGACCCCTGCCGATTGGGTCTTGGTCGATGGCGATGCGGGGCTATTGGATCAGGCGGCGGTGCGGGCCGCGCATCTGGGGGTTGGGGCGGAACGGCTGCGCCGGAACCTTTTGGCCGATCCCTTGCCGATTTCTGCCGCTGTGCCCGATCTGGTGACCGCGACAGCCTTGTTCGACCTCGTGTCGGCGGCCTGGCTCGATGCTTTTCTAGACGCTCTGGCGGCCCACGCTCTGCCGCTCTACGCCGCGCTCTCCTACGATGGGGTGATGCGCTGGGTGCCGTCGCACCCCTATGATGCGGCGGTGATCCAGGCATTCAATCGACATCAGCAGCGGGATAAAGGCTTCGGCGGCCCAGCCTTGGGGCCAGATGCACCGATGGCCTTGCATCGGGGTTTGGCGCAGCGCGGCTATCGGGTGCAGCTTGCGGTCAGCCCCTGGCGCATCGGTCCGGATCAAACCGAACTGGCGCAGGCGTTGCTCGATGGCATTGCCGCCGCCGTGCGGGAGGAGGGGGGGATAGCCGAGGTGACCGAGTGGCGCACCGCCCGCACGGCGCGCACCGACCATAGTTTTGTTGGGCATCTCGATCTTCTGGCCATTCCCGGTTCAGGTTAGAGCCGTACCGCGCGGTGCTGCTATACTTCTAAAGTGGCCACATGCGGCGCAATAGACCGTCCTTCAGGAAAGCTTGGTGATAGATCACCCCTAGCAGATGGGCCACGATCAGGGCGACAAGCGCGTATCCCAGACCGATATGCACTGTATAGATCGCCTCGGCCAAGGCGCGATCCGGGGCAATCAGGGACGGCAGCGTGAAGAGCTGGAAAAAGATCACCGGCGCGCCATAGGCCGAACTGCCGACCCATCCCAGGATCGGCAGGGCCAGCAAAACCGCATAGAACCCCAGATGCACCGCATGGACCACACGGTGCTGAAGCGCCGACATGCCGGGGGCGGGTGGCGGCAGCGGGCCTTTCCAGCGTAACCAGAGGCGCAGAAGCAGTAGCGCCAGGGCCAGAAGACCGAGGGATCGGTGCAGGTCGAACAGCCGGTTCATCAAGCCCCCCGGTTCGACTCGGCTCATGGCGATCCCCACGCCGAGGGCGGCCAGGACCAATAGCATCATCAGCCAATGCAGCGCCCGTAGCGCACGGGGGTAGCGGTCGGTCATGATCTCTCCCTTGAGAAGGCGCAATCGATGATAATATCGCCCCCACATAGCGGGTAGCAGCGGGTGCTAGGGCGTAGGGCGGCGTCCAGCCGGTCGATCGGCGGCAGCGAGACCCCCGGTAGACCAGAGCCAATAATCAGCGGCCCCATCAGCAGATGGAGCCGGTCCAGCGCCCCGGCGGCTAGGAAATGCGAAATCGTCGTCGCGCCGCCTTCGACCAGAACCCGCGTTAAACCGGCGGCGCTTAGGCAGGCCAGAATGGCCGATGGGGCCAGCGGTTCTCCCGGCGCGCCCGGTAGGGTCAAGATCTCAACCCCCGCCGGGCGCGGCTGGGTGCCCCGCTGCAAGACGATCCGGCGTCCCGGTATGTGCCATAGGCGGGCGGTATCCGGAACGCGGCCATTGGGGTCAAGAACGACGCGCGCCGGCTGCGGCCCTGGGACGTGGCGCACGGTGAGCAGCGGATCGTCGGCGATCACGGTTCCAGCCCCGACTAGCACGGCATCGACCAGCGCCCGCAGGCAATGCAGATGGGTCAGGGCCGCCGATCCGTTGATATAATGGGAATGGCCGGTGCGGGTGGCGATGCGCCCATCCAGCGATTGCCCCAATTGCCCGATCACCAGGGGGGCGGTTCCTAACAATGGCTCGAAAATCTGCGATAGGGTGCAGCTTGGATCGGGGTGCGGCGGCTGCGGGTCGGCGTGCCGGGTCAAGAGCGCACGCCAGCGCTCTAGCGGAAAAGTGGTTTCAGGGGCGGTTGCAAGCGCGGCCATGGCAATAAGCTAGGACTCCGGGACGGAAAGACCAGTGCGAGAGCGGCAACCGGGCGGTAAACTCGGTGGATGACGGGGCCAATCCTTTCTCTTCTTATACTATTTGCCGTGCTTTTGGATGCAGTGATCGGCGATCCGCCCTGGCTTTGGCGGCGCGTACCGCATCCGGTGGTTTGGATTGGTTGGGTGATCGCCGCGACCGAGGCCCGGTTGAACCGGGGGTCCCCCGTCGCTCGGCGGCTCAAGGGGCTGCTGGCGCTGGTTCTCTGGCTCTCGATGGGGATCGGCGCGACTATGGCGCTGCTGGTGCTTCTGCCGGTCTGGGCGGTGGCGGCGGTCACCATCTTTGGCGGGGCGGTCTTGCTGGCGCAGAAAAGCCTTGCCGATCACGCCCTGGCAGTCGCGACGGGGCTGGAGGAGGGGCTTACCCAAGGGCGGGAGGCGGTGGCGATGATCGTTGGGCGCGACCCCGACGCGCTCGATGCCGCAGGGGTTGCCCGCGCGGCGGTCGAATCGGTGGCGGAGAATTTTTCCGATGGGTTTGTCGCGCCGCTGTTCTGGTTCGCGCTGTTCGGCCTGCCGGGTATCTTGGCCTATAAGATCATCAATACAGCCGATAGTATGATCGGGCATCGCAGCCCGCGCTATGCGGCTTTTGGTTGGGCGGCGGCCCGGTTGGACGATCTGGTGAACCTGATCCCGGCGCGGTTGGCGGGCGGTATGATCGCGCTGGCGGCGGGGGGATTCGGCAAGCCAGGGGGAGCTGCGGTTCAAGCTATGTGGCGCGATGCGGCGCGCCACCGCTCCCCGAATGCCGGTTGGCCAGAGGCGGCGATGGCCGGCGCTCTCGGCCTCGCCCTGGCCGGACCACGCATCTATGGGGCCGAGCGGGTGGCGGATGCTTGGATGAATGCCGGGGCGCGCACCGCAGCTACCGCCGCCGACATCCGCGCCGCCGTGCGTCTGATGCGGGCTGCCGCCCTGCTGGCCACCGCCTTTATTGCCCTAGCCGTCGCCCTGTTGGGCTGATGATCGTGCGGCCCACAGCGATTGGATCAACCGCCCCCGCGCTTTCATCGAGGGCGGAAGGCCAATGCGCAACCAGCTTGGCTGCTGGGCGAACGCCCGCACAAGAATACCCTGCTGGCCCAGGCGGTCGGCCAGCCCATGCGCGGTGGGGGTTTCGATCAGGCAAAAAAAATCGCAGCGCCCGACGAGGGAAAACCCCGCGAGGCTTAGGCTTTCGGCAAGGCGATTGCTCTCCCGGCGCAGGCGGTTGCGGGTGATCGTGTGCCATGTTCGGTCGCGCAGCGCTAGCGTCCCCCAGGCGAGCACCTGCGGCCCCAGGTTCCAGGCCCCCAGCATGGCATCCAGCGGCTGGGTGATCGCCGGGTCCCCCCAGGCGAACCCTAAGCGCAGGCCAGCCAGACCGAAGAATTTCCCGAAGGAGCGTAACCCGACCACACCGGGGCGATAGACCGGCGGGGCCGGGTCGGTATCGGCATAGGCTTCGTCGACTAAAACCAGTCGGTATTGGCCCGCCAACGCATCAAGGTCGACCTGCGGGTAAAGGTCGCCGGTCGGATTATTCGGGCGGCAGAGCACCAGAACCTCGGCGGCCTGCGGCACGGTCGCGTCGATCACCCGATGGCCCGCCGCTTCCCAGCCCGCCCGATGTCCGCCATAGGTCGGGGCTAGTAGGCAGACGCGGCCCGGAGGCAAGAGGCGCGGCAGCAGGTGAATTGCCGCCTCGCTCCCTGGAAGCGCGGCAAGTCCAGCAGTCGGCGGCAGGCGATAGGCAGCGCGGGCAGCGTCGAGCAGGTTTGCCCGTTCCGCCGGGGTTGGCAAGCGGGCCAGCATTTCCTTCGGCAGCTTCGGAACGCGCCAGGGCCAGGGGTTGATCCCGGTGGAAAGATCGAGCCAGGGGCCTCTCCAGTGCGACCAATGGCGCTGCGCGGCGGTTATGTCGCCGCCGTGATGCAAAAGCGCAGGTGGCAGCATCAGGGCGCGGCGAGGGCGCGGGCGGCGTCGGCCAGGCTAGGGCCTGCGCAGATCCAGGCGGCGGTCGGCACCCGTTTCCGTTCGGCTTGCAAGGCGACCAAGGCCGGGTGTACGACCAGGGCCTGCGCGCGCGAGGTGGCTTGGTTCATGTGATCGTCGACAACCAGTACCTGCGGTTTCGCTGCCAGCACGGTTTCAACCGATAGGGTGCCGCCGCGCGTGACGCCCAGGTCTCCGGCAAGGTTACGGAAGCCAACCCCCGCCAGCACCTCACCGCTCACCGATTGCGGGCCGGAGGTATAGCCGTTCGGACGCCAGATGAGCGCACTACGCCCCACGCTAAGGGTTGCGCGGGCGTTGGTCAGATTCTGCGTCAGATCGGCGATCATCCGCTCCCCAGCCTCTGGAACCGCCAGCCGGGCGGCGAGGGTACGGATCATGGCATGGGTGGCGGCCAACCCCTCTGGCGACGGTAGCCGGTGAACGGCGATCCCC
>CAZNVY010000057.1:5315-9260 GCA_964576605.1 uncultured Elstera sp.
AGACCGGGCCGCAGGCGGATCACATCCTCGGCGCTTGGGTTGACCACCGGCAGCCCGCGCGCCGCGGCGGCGGCGGCGGAGAGGCTGGGATCGGCGGCCAGCGGTGATACGGCGGCGATCCGCGCACGGGGCAGTAATCCCAGCACCAATTGGTCGGCGCAGAGGTTGGTCGAGACAACCCGCTGCGGCGGGGCGGCCTCGGCGGTCCCGATCAGCAGAACCGCCGCCAGCAACAGGGGTTTATGAGCGAACTTTGACATAAGACCCTGGCGCAGCCTCCAGCACCGGATGTTTTTCAGACCCTAGGGCGCGGGCCGGAACCTCTGGCCCCGATAGACCGCGCAGCCATTCCCGCCAGGTCGGCCACCAGGAGCCGGGGCGTTGTTCGGCTCCGTCCAGCCAAGCGTCCGGCGTCGGTGGGCAGTCCGGGCGGGTCCAGTGCATATATTTATTCGCGGCGGGCGGATTGACGATTCCGGCGATATGACCAGAGCCGCCGAGCAGGAATTGCACCGGCCCGCTGTAAAGCTGCGTGCCCGCATAGGTGCTTTTCCACGGGGCGATATGATCTTCCCGCGCCGACACGATGATCGTCGGTATTTTCACCTTGCGCAGGTCGATCTTCACCCCGTCCAGCTCGATGCCGCCTGGTTCAACCAGCAAATTCTGCTGATACATTTTTCGTAAGTAGAAACTATGCATCGCAGCGGGCATCCGCGTTGAATCACCATTCCAATATAAAAGATCGAAGGGGAACGGGTCTTTGCCGAGCAGGTAGTTATTGACGACGAACGACCAAATCAGATCATTGGCGCGCAGCATATTGAAGCTATTGGCCATTTCAGCCCCTTCCATCACCCCGGCGCGCGCCATGCGGGCTTCTAGCGACTGCAGTTGCTCTTCGTCAATAAAGACCGAGAGTTCCCCCGCCTCGGTGAAATCCACCATGGTGGTAAAATAGGTAACGCTATTCACCGGCGCACGGCGTTTTGCGGCAAGATAGGCAAGGGTGCTGGCGGTCAACGTGCCGCCCAAGCAATAGCCGATCATATTCACCTTCGGCTCGCCGGTAATCTCCTGCACTACTGCCAGGGCATCGAGCGGCCCTTCTTTCATGTAATCAGCAAAAGTCTTCCCCGCAAGTCGCGCATCGGGGTTGACCCAGGAAATACAAAAAACCGTGATCCCCTGATCGACCGCCCATTTGATGAAGGAGTTCTGCGGTTTCAAATCTAGGATATAATATTTATTGATCCAGGGCGGCACGATCAGCAGTGGAATTTTCTGCACTGTTTCCGTGCTGGGCGTATATTGGATCAATTCGATCAAATCATTCCGGAAGACCACGGCACCGGGGGATAGGGCGATATTGCGCCCGATCTCGAAGGCTTCGGTATCGGTCATCGAGATTTTCAGGGCACCATGGCCCTTTTCCAGGTCTTCCACCAGGTTCTGCAAACCGTGCAGCAGATTTTCCCCGCCGGTTTCCAGCGTTTTGCGCAGCACTTCCGGATTGGTGAGCAGGAAGTTGGAAGGGGCCATCGCATCGACGAATTGGCGTGTGTAGAAATCCACCTTGCGCGCGGTCTGCGGGTCTAAACCTTCTACCTCGCGCACTTGGTTTTGCAACCAGCGCGCCGCCAGCAGATAGGATTGTTTAATGTAATCGAACAGAACATTTTCGTTCCAGGCGGCATCCTTAAAGCGCTTGTCTTCCCGCAAGGGGGTGACGATCGGGTCGGCAGTTTCGCCCATCCAGCGGCGGGCGGCACTTTGCCAGAGATTGAGATATTCCCCCCAAAGTTCCACCTGCGCCTGGATCAATTTGGCGGGGTCGGTCATCAAGCGCGCCGTCATCTCCAAGAAGGCCGAGGCGACGGAACTGGTCGCGCCGGGATCGACGATCAGTGGATTATCTTTATGCCGGTCGATAAATTCGGCCAGCACATGGTGACTGCGCTCGGCGATATCGCCCATCACGCGCGACCATTCAACCGGATCGGGTAGGCCGATGGTTGGGCTATGCGCTTGGCTTTCCACCTGGCTTTCTGGGGCGGCCTGATTGGGGGTTTGCGGTTTTTGGGTCATGTTTCTCCTCCCTCCCCTTGGTTTTGGCGCAAGGCCTACGCGACTGAACCCGGCGCGCCCGCACCGGTTTTGCTTGCCAGGACGCGGGTTTTTGCGTGTTCTGTCCGCGCGGTTCGCGCTTTCTTTGGATAGCATGGATAGGGCGCGGTCGCAGCCGGAAAGCGTTGCATAGGGTTTGCGCAGGGGACGAGCATGAACGAGCGGGGCGGAACGGACCAGGGCACAAGGCGCTTGGGGCGACTGTTATCAGTATCGCTGCTGGCAGTTTTGTTGAGTGGCTGTAGCGATCTCGGTCTTTTTGCCGATACCAAAACTGCCGACGATGGGACCTATCCCAATCTTGGTACGGTTCCCGCCCGGCCCGCGGCACGGTCCGACGCCGGGGCACGGCAGGAAGCGCGCGATGGCCTCGTCGCTGATCGGGCCAATGCGCGCTACAGCAGTGATCCGATCCGGCGTCCCTATCCAGAAGGGGCGGTGGGGGCGTTACCACCGGATGGTAACTTCCCGGTTGCTTCTACCTTCCGGCCCACCGAGCCGCCGCCGGGGTCGGCCCCCGTGCCCGTTAGTGCGCCGGTAAGCGGGCAGCGGGTTGGGGAGGTGCAACCGTCGAGCCAGGGGCTGCCGCCGGTTCCCGCCCCCGAACCGCGCCAGCCGCTGCCCGATGCGCCGCCGCCGGCCCCCGTCGATTTGGTTCCCCAGCCGGCCCCCATGTCGCTTACAACCGGGGCGGCCCCGGCGGCGACCGTCCCGCCGCCGCCTGCCGTGCCCTTGCCTTTGGCATCAGGGGCGGAGATTGACGCCCGGCTCGATGCCCTGCTTGCCGACGCGCGCCGCGATAGTATGGCACCGCTGGTCATTGGTGGGGTTCCGGAAGGACCGTCGCTCGCCACACTCTATTTCCGCGATGGGTCGGCGCATTTAGATGCGGCGGCGCTGACCGTGCTGAAACAGGTTGCGCAAATTCAGAAAGCACGAGGCCAGCGTTTGGTGCTGGTCGGCCATGCAAGCCGCCGGGCGGAGACGAATGACCCGGTGAAACGCGAAACTTTCAATCAAGAAATCAGTGCAGCGCGTGCGGAAAATACCCGCAAAGCCTTGCAACGCTTAGGGGTTAAAGCCCCCATGCTGGTGGTGCGTGCGGCGGGCGATCAGGCGGCTGTCTTTGATGAAGCTGCTCCGGCGGGGGAGGCCGCTAATCGGAGGGTCGAGATTTATCTTGAAGAATAAGGCCGCCCGCGCCTAAACGAACAATCCGCCCCGGCGCGTGGGGACAGCCGGGACGGCCTTCATTCGTCCCCGTAGGATCGAGACATGGATAGCGACTTTCACAGCATTCGCCGCTTACCGCCCTATGTTTTTGCGGAAGTGAACAAGCTGAAAGCCGCCGCCCGAGCTAATGGCAGGGATGTCATCGATCTTGGCATGGGTAATCCGGATAGCCCGACGCCCAAGCATATCGTCGATAAGCTGATCGAAGCCGTTCAGAACCCGCGCGCCCATCGCTATTCGATGAGCAAGGGCGTTCCCGGTCTGCGCAAGGCGATTGCCGGTTATTATGAACGGCGCTTCGGCGTTGCTCTTGATCCCGAAAGCGAAGTGGTCGCGACCCTAGGGTCGAAGGAAGGGCTGGCGAACCTCGCCAATGCCATTACCAGTCCCGGCGATACCATTATGGTGCCAAACCCCTCTTACCCCATTCATGCCTTCGGCTTCATGATGGCGGGGGCGTCCATTCGGCATCTGCCGACGACTGAAGGCACCGACTTCATGCATATGCTGGAGCGGGCGGCGAAACATTCGGTTCCGGCCCCGACGGCACTGATCGTCAACTACCCGTCGAACCCGACGGCGCAG
>CAZNVY010000057.1:9286-19766 GCA_964576605.1 uncultured Elstera sp.
GTGGTGGATTTCTGCCGCAAGCGCAATATTTGGGTTCTGTCCGATCTCGCCTATTCGGAAATCTATTTCGACGACAACCCGCCGCCGTCGATCTTGCAGGTGCCGGGGGCGATGGATATCGCGGTAGAATTCGGTAGCCTGTCGAAGACCTATTCGATGCCCGGCTGGCGCATGGGGTTTGCGGTCGGCAATAAGAAGCTGATTAATGCGCTGACCCGGATCAAATCCTACCTCGATTACGGTGCCTTTACGCCGATCCAGGTTGCCGCCACCGCCGCGTTGAATGGCCCGCAGGATTGCGTCGATGAAATCCGCGCCATGTATAAGCAGCGCCGCGACGTGATGATCCAATCCTTCGCGCAGGCCGGGTGGGACATTCCGTCGCCGCCCGCGACCATGTTCGCCTGGGCACCGATCCCGGACCGCTTTAAGCGTCTCGGCAGCCTTGAATTCTCGAAACGTTTGCTGCTGGAAGCGGATGTGGCGGTGGCTCCCGGCGTCGGCTTTGGTGAATATGGCGACGGGCACGTTCGGTTGGCGCTGGTGGAAAACCCGCAGCGCGTACGCCAGGCCGCCCGGTCGATTAAAACCTTCTTGGGCCGGGATGATGTGGCGGATCCGGCTTTCAAGCCGGTTCTGCAAATGGCAGCACAGTAAGCCTGCCGCCGCCCCGACGATGTTGATAAGTGAGAGAAGTGGTTATGGAAGATCGTAAACCGTTGCGCGTCGGCATTGCCGGTTTAGGGGTTGTCGGCGCGGGCGTCGTCGGGGTGTTGCAACGGAACGCCAAGGAAATCGCGGCGCGCGCCGGTCGTCCCATCGACGTGGTGGCGGTGGTGGCGCGCGACCGCACGCGGGATCGCGGCGTCGATCTGTCCAACGTCGCTTGGGCTGAGAGCGCTGCCGATCTAGCCGGGCGCAATGATATTGATGTGTTCGTCGAACTCATCGGCGGGTCGGAAGGCGTGGCGCGCGAAGCTGTGGAGGCGGCGCTCGCCCGCGGCTTGCCGGTGGTCACGGCGAATAAGGCGTTGCTGGCCCATCACGGTGCTACCTTGGCGCGACTGGCGGAAGCCAAGGGCGTGACCTTGGCCTTCGAGGCGGCGGTGGCGGGCGGCATTCCGATTATCAAAGTGCTGCGCGAAGGACTGGCCGCCAACCGCTTCAGCCGCGTCTACGGCATCCTCAACGGCACTTGCAATTACATTCTGACTAAGATGCGCCAGGAAGGCCGCGATTTCGCCGATGTACTGGCCGATGCGCAAAAGCTGGGCTATGCCGAAGCCGACCCGACGTTTGACGTCGAGGGCATTGATGCCGCCCATAAACTCTCGATCCTCGCCGCAGTCGCCTTCGGGGCCGATGTTGCCTTCGACAAGGTGCATGTGGAAGGTATCCGCCATGTGTCGGCAGTAGATATTAGTTTTGCCCAGGAACTTGGCTATCGGATTAAGCTGCTTGGTATCGCCGCTTTGACCGACGCGGGGTTGGAACAGCGGGTGCATCCCTGCATGGTGCCGGTCGATAGCGCCATTGCCTCGGTCGAGGATGTGTACAACGCGGTCGTGGCCGAAGGCGATGCGGTCGGCACCTCGGTTCTGGTCGGACGCGGGGCCGGGGCCGGGCCGACCGCCTCTGCCGTTGTGTCGGATCTGATCGATCTGGCGCGCGGCGTGACCGTGCCGACTTTCGCCGTACCAGTGGGGGATATGGAGCCGATCCCCAGCGTCTCCATCGATAAGCACCGGGGGGCCTATTACGTCCGCTTGATGGTCCTCGACCAGCCAGGCGTGATTGCCGATATTGCGGGCGCTCTGCGCGATGAGAAGGTTTCGATGGAAGCCATGATCCAGCGTGGCCGCAATCCGGGAGAAATTGTGCCGGTGGTTCTGACCACCCATGAAACCGACGAAGCCGCCATGCGCCGCGCGCTGGCCCGGATCGATGCCATTCCGGCTGTCACGGAACCGCCGCGCGTCATCCGCATCATGGAACAATTGTAAGCGCCGCTACAGCGATTCCGTTTGCCCAGCGGGGGCGCTGGCGCTATCACCCTGCCCATTCATGCCCCCGCGCCCAAGGGGGTTTCTTGGAGACATTTGCCCATGTCGATGGACCGTAACCTTGCCCTCGAAGCCGTCCGCGTTACTGAAGCGGCGGCGCTTTCTGCCTCGCGCCTGATGGGCCGCGGCGATGAAAAAGCCGCCGATCAGGCCGCCGTCGATGCGATGCGCCGGGCGCTGAATGACCTTGATATTGATGGCACCGTGGTCATCGGCGAAGGCGAGCGCGACGAAGCTCCAATGCTGTATATCGGCGAAAAAGTCGGCACCGGCGAAGGCCCGCGCATCGATATTGCCCTCGATCCGCTAGAAGGCACGACGATCACCGCCAAGGGTGGCCAGAATGCACTCGCGGTGATCGCCATGGCCGAATCGGGCGGTTTTCTGAATGCGCCGGATGTGTATATGGACAAGATCGCCGTTGGCGGCGGCCTGCCCGATGGTGTGGTGGATATTGATGCTGATCCGGCAGAAAATCTGAAAAACCTTGCAAAAGCCAAGAAGCTGGGGGTCGAGGATCTGGTCGTTTGTATCCTCGATCGTCCGCGTCATGCCGATTTGATTGCCAAGGTTCGCACCGCCGGGGCGCGCATTATGTTAATCTCGGACGGCGACGTGTCGGGCGTGATCGCAACCGCGCAACCAAATTCGGGGGTCGATCTATACCTTGGGTCGGGCGGCGCACCGGAAGGCGTGCTGGCTGCCGCCGCCTTGCGCTGCATCGGCGGGCAAATGCAGGGCCGCCTGCTGTTCCGCAATGACGATGAACGCGGTCGCGCCACCCGCATGGGGATTACCGACTTTAACCGCAAATATTCCATGCTCGATCTTGCCAAGGGCGACGTGATGTTTGCCGCGACCGGCGTGACCGATGGGGCGATGCTGCAAGGGGTGCGGCGGTTTCCCGGTGGCGCGACAACCCATTCGCTGATTATGCGGTCCGCCACCGGCACGGTGCGCCATGTCACCGCCCAGCATAATACGGTGCTGAAGCCGATCGACCGCTAAATGACGCCCGGTGCCGCTTCCGCCTTCCTAGGGATAGACCGCTCGCTGGGCGGGCGGCGCTGGATTGATCGTGGGGGTGATGCCCGCTTGGGTCTCGCTCTCGCGCAGCGCCTCGACCTACCCGACCTCGTCGGGCGACTGATGGCGGGGCGGGGGGTGACGCTGGATACGGCGGACGATTTCCTAACCCCTACGCTGCGGCGGGCGATGCCCGACCCGTCGAGTTTCCTTGATATGGATAAAGCCGCCGAGGCTTTGGCCGACTGCGTGGCGCGCGGCGCAACGATTGGCCTGTTCGGCGATTATGACGTGGACGGCGCGACCTCGACGGCGTTGCTGTACCGCTTTTTCGCCGCGCTTGGCCCGGCACCGCTGATCCATATTCCCGACCGCATGACCGAAGGCTACGGCCCGAACGCCCCGGCGCTGCTGGCGCTGAAGGAGCGCGGGGCGGAGGTGGTCGTTACCGTCGATTGCGGTGCGACGGCGCACGAGCCGTTGCGCGCGGCGGCTGAGGCAGGGGTGCAGGTGATCGTCTGCGATCACCACGTCGGCGAACCGGCTTTGCCGCCCGCGCTGGCCGTGGTCAATCCCAACCGCTTCGATGAAACCACCGAACATCGCACGCTTGCCGCCGTCGGCGTTGCCTTTCTGCTGGCCGTCGCGGTCAACCGAACGCTGCGCCAGCGGGGGTTTTTCAAGGAAACCGGACGGACGGAACCCGATTTGCTGGGGCTGCTCGATATCGTCGCCCTGGGCACGGTGGCCGATGTCGTGCCGCTGACCGGCCTGAACCGGGCGTTGGTGACCCAAGGCCTGGCCGTGCTGCGCCAGCGCCGGACGCTCGGCCTGCGGGCGCTGGCCGATAGTGCGGGGCTGGACGAGGTGCCGGAAGCCTATCACCTCGGCTTTGTTTTTGGTCCGCGCGTCAATGCTGGCGGACGGGTGGGGGAGGCCGCATTGGGCGCGCGCCTGCTGACCACCGAAGACCCGTTGGAAGCGCAAACTATCGCCCGGCAATTGCATCACTACAACGAAGAACGCCGCGCCATCGAAGCCCTGGTGCAGGAAGAGGCCATTGCCAAGATCGAAAGTGCCCCGCCCGCCAAGGACCAGCCGCTGATCTTCGTCGCGGGGGAAGGGTGGCATCCAGGGGTGATCGGTATCGTCGCCTCCCGCCTCAAGGAACGCTATCACCGCCCGGCCTGCGTTGTGGCGCTGGAGAATGGTATCGGGAAAGGGTCGGGCCGCTCAGTGCCGGGCGTTGCCTTGGGCGATGCGGTGATTGCGGCGCGGCAGGCGGGCCTATTGGTCGCGGGGGGCGGCCATGCGATGGCGGCGGGCTTCACCGTGCCGCAGGACAAGCTGGCCGATCTCGAAGCCTTTCTGGCCCAGCGCATTACCGATGATCTGGCCGGGGCACCGCTGGTGCCGCATTTGGCCATCGACGCTAGTCTCGATTGTCAGGGGGCAACGCCAGAGCTGCTGGCCCAGGTCGCGCGTCTCGGCCCCTTCGGCCAGGGCAATTCCGAACCGCGCTTCGTCGTCACCCCGGCGCGCTGTGTGAAGGCCGATTTGGTTGGCGGTGCCCATGTGCGCCTGATCCTGACTGGCCCCCAGGGCGGGCGGCTGAAAGCGATTGCCTTCCGCGCGGTGGAAACCCCATTGGGCGATGCGCTGCTGAACCACCGGGGGGCGTTTTTTCATATCGCCGGGCACCTCCGCCGCGATACTTGGCAGGGGCAAGAGGGGGTTCAAATGATTGTAGAGGATGCCGCCGTTCTTAGTTAATTAATTGAAAAGAAATGCGTTTCTCTGAGTAAGTCATGTTTTTGTCACGAAACGCAGGCCGCCGAACAAAGTCAGGCTTGACCCCTCCCCGCAAATCGCGCTATCAACCGCCCACGCCACGACGTCCCCATCGTCTAGAGGCCTAGGACACCAGCCTTTCACGTTGGTAACACGGGTTCGAATCCCGTTGGGGACGCCACTTCATCGCACATCGTTGAATTCGTTGAAACCCGCAGCGGTGATTTTATGCGGTGTCACAATCGCTCTGGGGATCCGTGATGATGTGGCGGCAGAGCGACGGAACGCTTATGCGACCTGACAAGCCTTTGGGGCGTATCGTCCGCGACTGGATGTCGCTTCCCCAGCGGCCGTGTGGTTTGAAACACCGCCGCGGGTGCCCAGCGGGCGGAGGCTTGGGCTTGTCCCGGCCCAAATTGCCAGAACCGTCCATGCCGGGCATCACAGGGCGACGGGACGTAGCCTCTGATCGGGATTAATCAGGGAACGGGTCAAAAATCAGATAAACGCTATACAATGCCTTTCTATGTGCGGTCTTGAAGATAGCGCGTGATCCGCTGCTGCCAGCCATCGATCATGACAGCAAAAGCATCTGCCGTTAGATTGGCGAGATAAGACTGCCCAGCCGTGGTTAAGGCCGTGAACTGATAGTTTACCGCAACTTCCGTTGCTTCCGGCGATACTGCGTGGCACGCAACCCCGACAAAGCCAAAGCGCGATCCGGGAGTAACGCGCACATAGCGAACCCGGTAGCGTGAGGGGTTCCAGTCGATACATGCCCAGAGCGTTTCCTCCGCCTCCGCGACCGTTCGGAAAACCATATCCTGCTGAGTATCCCCATTTTCCGGATGCAGAAACTGAGGCTCCCAGCCTTCCACCCATCGGGTTTCGCCCTTCGGGGTGAAAAGCGGGAAGATTTGGTCGATGGGGCCGGCCAACGTTATGCGGTGGTGCCGGTCGATATGCGCCATCATGTCTCCTCCGTGCGTTCTTGCAGTTGATGACTGTCGGCAGCGGTCAAGGACAGACCGTAAATATGCTTGAGTTGTGCAATGATAGCCAAAGTGTCCGGCGAAAACGGGGTCCGCCCCTCGAAGGCGTGCAACACGATGCCTTCGAGCAGATCGCCGAGGCTAATATCGCGATGCTCGGCCAGAGCTTTGAGCACCTTCACCAGGCGTTTTTCGAGGCGAACGCCCGTTTGTATCCGTTCGATCATCATGCCGGTAATGTTACCTTGGTACATAGGTAATTTCAAGCCTGCAAGGAGGGCGCTAGGGCTAGCCTAAGCGGTGCGCGCCGATGATCGAAGGCCAGGTTATGGGCTTGCCCAGGTCGGGGCTTCTCCTGAGAGGGTAAAATAAGGGAAAATAGACGGGAGCCACACCAAGAGAAGGTTACGATTTAGTCTGTAGTGTAATCCGAATTTTATGCGATTTTAGTGATCTAATATCGGTCTTACAGTTACAATGTATTGTGGTCTCAGTGAGATCGAGTGCGCCCTATCTTACAGGTTGCACTCATATTTTGTGAACGGTAAAGAATTTACTTGGGTGCCCAATCCTTCGTGACGTATTGATCGATGATCCGATCGATACTTCCGTCGGACCGGAGCGCGGCAAGGGCGGTTTTGACCTTATCGAGGGTATCTGGGGGAAGCGTGCCACGGGCGGCGAAGAGGGTGAGTGGGGTGTCGATCAGTTTCACGCTGTCGCCCAAACTATCGGTAAGATCAAAGACTTTTGCAGAAAAACGCAGGCCCGGCGCGCTGCCGATCCCGGCATCGATCCGCCCGGCCTGCATTTTTTTCAAGAGCTGCTCGAAATTGGGTTCTTCCGATTTTTTTAGGCTGGCGTCTTGATCGTAAGCGCTGCCGAAGTTGGTGCCTTTTACGAAGGCGGTATTCAGGGGCTTTAGATCGGCATACTGCTTAAGCGAAACGCCTTTGCGCGCCAGTGCGACGATGGGGATGCTGAAAATATCGCCAATCTGGTCGCCATCCATCTTGGTTAAGGCCCCGATCATGGCAAAATCGGCTTGTTTGGTATTGATACTGTCGATCATCCGGGCGACCGGCACCTCGCGCGGCGTCAAGGGAACGCCGGCCCGTTTACCCAGTTCCTGCGTTACCGAGACGAGAATACCAACGGTCTTTTCCCCTTGGGTATAGGCCCAAGGGGCATTGTTCGGCACTAAAATAGTTTGGGCCTGGCTGGGCGAGGCGGCGGTTAGCACCGCGGCACTGGCGATGACGAGAGTTAAAATACGCATTGCATTGCTCCTAAAATAATCAAAAAGGGTCTTTTTTTGGGAATTGTACAACTTATACGGCGGGGTATAGCTAGGAATATGCCGTAAATAAGGTGAAAATGGTCTGGAATCCCTCGCAAACCGGATTGGTTTACTCTGGGGAGCGGACGGTTTGGACGACGACGCCGTACCACCCCTGCCCAGGATAGGTTTCATAGCCGGGGGTTCGGGCGTAGCCCATCACCAGGGTCTCGGTTTGCGTATAGCCGACTTCGCCATTAGTTTGGGAGGGGAGGGGGATGCGCTCGTGCAGCACGCCTTTCCCGTCGGAGGCGGCGATCACCCGATGGTTTTCGTCGATCAGCAAGCAGCGGGTGCTTTGCCAATCGTCGGCATCCAGGCGAATGCCCTTAACCACGGCATTTGCCTGGGGCTGCCAATCGAAGAAAATGCCAAGAACGCCAATCGGCTGGCCCTGCGCTCGCCCGCCTTCGCGCACGGCGGTTGCAAAAGTGGAGACTTGCTGGTTGCCCAGCCGGGGTTCCACCTCGATATCACAGGCCACGTAATCGTCGCCGCTGCGGGTGGCGAGGCTGCGCTTGAACCACTCGGTCTGGGAAACATCGGCCCCCAAAGCCGCGGCGAACCGATCGCCGCGCCCGGTGGCCAAGATTTTGCCATCCAGCCCGACCACCCAAAGATCGAGATAGACGGTATAGCTGTTCAGGATAACGGCGAGACGTTCGGTCGCGCGGGCGGCAGCGGCGGCGGCCCCTGGCTGATCGCGCTGGGTGAGCACATCCAGCACGGCCTGATCGGTGGCCCACCAGCGGACATCGCAGGAGCGTTCGTAAAGATTGCGGTCGATCAGTTCGATGACATTGGCGGCAAGATCGGCCAGCCGTTGGCCGCGCACCTGCCGGACCAGCTTTTCGCCGAGAATTGAGAGTTCGTCGATCGCCCCAGCGAGTTCGACGGTCAAATCCTCGGCAATATCGGTAATCCGGTCAGAAATGGCCTTCACCTCCCCCGCGACAACGCCGAAGCCTTTGCCAGCCTCCCCGGCGCGGGCCGATTCGATAATCGCATTCAGTGCCAAAATCCGGGTTTCACGGGTAATCTGTTTGATCTGCGTGATCTTGTGATCGGCAATCGAACCGACTTTGCGCGACAGGGAGATAATCCGTTCAGGCTGTGTCACCGGGGAAAACCTACACTGCTGGAAGGGGGGAGGTGCGTGCCGCTCCGAACCTGCCCAAGCCCTTGGCGTGCCCAGCCCGTCGCGTGCCCAGTCCTTAGCAAGCGCCATACCATCGGTTAGGCAAATTAGTCGCTGCCCTTTCATCGGGGAAAGCCTGTGCAAAAAAGCAGCATTTAGGGGAAAGTTTATGCGGGCTGCGGAAATAAGCGGCAGCATTGGCCAAACGGTCTGACGGGATTCGAGACGGACCGTTAGAAGCCGCGCAAGAGCCGGTCGATATACTCGCGCTCGATGGTCGGGCGGTTGGGGTCGGCGGCCCGGCGGCGCAGATCGTCGAAAATCGTGCGGGCGCGCTCTACCGCGTTATCATCGGGGATCCGAACCCTGTCGTCGGCCCCTAGGCCATTGCCTTGCTGCTGATCGCCGCGCTCGCGCCCCAGGGGGTCGCGCTGGCCGGTGGTTGTCGGCTGGCCGGGGCGCTGGGCACCGCGCGGCTGGCCTTGCCCTGGTCCTTGCCCCTGACCGGCTTGTTGGCGCTGCTGATCGGCAAGACCGCGCATCGCTTCGCGCAGTTGATCCAGGGCCTGCTGCTGCGCCCCGGCGGCATTGCCCGGCTGCCCCTGTTGCAGGCGGGAGAGCGCGTCGCGCATGGCTTGTTCCGCCCGTCCCAGCCCTTGGGGCATTCCATCCATGGCTTCGCCTAACTGCCGCATGATCTCGCCCAGGCGGCGGCGTAACCCTTCTTGCTCGCCCGCCAGATCGCCCGGCTGCGGTTCGCCCTCTTGATCTTGTTGTTGCCCCTGTTGGCCGCGCTGCCCTGGCTGACCGCGTTGGCGGTTCTGCTGTAAGCCCCGATCCATCAGACTGCGCTGCTGACGGGCCAAGTCTTGTAGATTTTGCAGCGCCTGGCTCATTGGGTCGCCATCATCCATCGCGCTGGGGTCACCCTCTTCCCCGTCGGCCAGCTGTGGTTCCGAATTGGCGAGTTGCTCCATCAGCTCGCGCAGTTGATCTAGCAGCGCCTGTGCTTGTTCGCGCTGGCCTTGGCGCGCCAGTTCACGCGCCTTGTCCATCATCTGTTGAATATCGCGGTTGGTCACCACGCGGGCGTTGGGATCGGGGCGTTGCCGCGGGCGATCTGGGCGTTGGGCATTTTCCAGCGCCCGCCGGGCCAGGGCTTGCATATAGCGATCCAGCGCCTGCTGCATTGCGTCCAACCGTTGCTGCATCTCTGGGTCGGTCAGATCCTGCTCTAGCCCATCGCGGACCGCCTGTTCCGCGTCGCGTAGATCGCGCTCCAGGACGCCGAGGTCGCCTTCTTCGAGGCGCAGGGCAAGATCCCAAAGCGTGCGCAGAACCTGGGACATCCCCTCGTTCTTCTCATCCAGGATCAGCCGGGCACGGGTGCTCATCAGCCCCAAAAAGATCAGCGTGTCATGGCTAAACGCCTGCGGGCGGGTTGCTAGCCGTTCTAGCGCCCGCGCAACTTCGGGGGCGCTGTCCGGCTCATCGGCGAGGGCGCGGCGTAGATCGATAATCGCTTTGGCGACCGGATGGGTGAAAACCCGCGCTGGTAAAATCAGGTGCTCGGCTTCCGACCGGCCTTCTTGGCCGCGCCCGTCGCGCGCAATCAGGGTAATGACCACCGGCAAACCGGCCCAGGGATGGTCGGTCAGGTCGTGGGCGCTGCCCCCGCTGGCGGTTTTGCGGGCCGGGGAGCCGAGGGCGAGCGTTAGGGGATCGGCCTTCCGCTCCGCCAGCCGGATTTCGGCGCGCACGCTGTCGATCCCATAATCATCTTCTGCGCTCCAGGGCAGACGCAGCGATTGCCGGGCGGTTGGGCCGGGCCGCTCGCGAAAGGCGATCTGCGGGGCGGTATCGGGCAGTATCTGGACCGGCCAGCGGCGTTCGGCGACCGATAGCGGGCCATCGACGGGGGAGGCTGGCATCGGCAGCTGAATTTCGGCCTGCCATTGCCCCTCCGCCTGCCGGGTTAGGGGCTGTTCAAGGCCGCCCGGCGTGGTCAAGAGCGGCGGCTTGCGCGTCGAATAGCCGGAAAGCTGCACGGTCAGCTGCGTTCCGCCAGGCAAGCGGACTAAGTCGGTTTCAGGCAGACGGGTAAGGGCAATCGGCGGCAGTTGTGTATAAG
>CAZNVY010000057.1:19776-22130 GCA_964576605.1 uncultured Elstera sp.
CCCAAACATCCAAGGAGGGCGGCACGGCGGAGGCGTTGGTAAACTGCGGCAAGAATGCTGCCCGCAGCCGATCAAGCCGATCCGGTCCCGCTGCCGCAAGGCCAAGGATCACCCCGCAGACCGCCACGGCCCGCAGACCATAGGGATCAGCCTCCAGCGCCCCGCGCCCCGGCAGGCCGACGCGCAAGCCGGTCAGTGAGGCCAAAACCCGCGCTTTATGAATCCGCCAGAGCGAGGCCGCGACGGCATCTCCACCCGCCGCCTCGTCCTGCAAGGTCGTCAGCGGGCGATGATCGAGACCGGACGCGGTTTCGATCCGCCGATCCGCCGCCGCCGCATCGGGCCAGCGCAGGTTACGAAACCCACGCCACAGCAAGAGTCCGGCGCCTCCGGCAAAGCCCAGCAGCAAGAGCAAATGCGCCCAGCCGGGCAGGGTCAGGAACGCCCCGGTCCAGGCAAAAGCCAGAAAGATCAGACTTAGCCCAACCAGCGGCAAGGCCGCCGTCCACAGGCTTTCCCAGGCCAGCACAAGCCACGCCCGCCCCCGTGCCCAGCGCAAGGAAGCGGGCGTGTCCATGCTACGATCCGAGGGCGGCGAAAGCCGGGGTCGGGCTTTCGTCGGCAAAAAGATCGGTCAAGGGTCGGCGTGGCTTAATCACGGCGAAACGATCCCCCTCTACCAGTACTTCGGCGGGTAGCGCCCGCGTATTATAGCTGGATGCCATAGCGGCGCTATAGGCCCCTGCCGATAAGATAGCGAGCAAATCGCCCGCCACCAAGGGGGGCATTGGGCGTTCTTTTGCAAAAATGCACGAACTTTCGCAAATCGGCCCGACAATATCGACTGGCTCCGCCACCGCATCGGTCGCGCGGACCGGCACGATCTCGTGCCACGCCTCGTACAGCGCTGGGCGCAGCAGGTCGTTCATCCCGGCATCCAGAATATAAAAGCGCCGGTCCGCCCCTTGTTTCACATATTCGATCCGGCTTATCAACGCCCCGGCATTGCCAACCAGATAGCGCCCCGGCTCGAACATCAAGCGCCCCGCAAACCCGGTGGTTACCCGTTTGACCATGGCGGCATAGGCGGGCAGATCGATTGGGGTTTCCCCTTTATACGGAATGCCGACGCCGCCGCCGCAGTCCAGTCGGGTGATCGGATGACCGGCGGCCAGCAGGTCCTGCGTCAGGCTCACCAACCGGGTCAAGGCCGCCTCGAACGGCGCAACCGTGGTGATCTGGCTGCCGATATGCATCGCCACCGCCGCCGTGCGAAGGCCGGGTAGAGTTGCGGCATGGGCGTAGACGCCAGCGGCTTGATCGAGGTCGATGCCGAATTTATTGCCCTTCTTACCCGTGGTAATTTTGGCGTGGGTGCCCGCGTCCACATCGGGGTTTATCCGGATCGCAATTTCCGCCACCAGGCCGCGTGCCGCTGCGATGGCGGAAATCCGCTCCAGCTCCGGCACGCTTTCCACATTGAACTGCAGAATGCCGATCTCCAGCGCCTCGGCAATCTCGGCGGCGCTTTTTGCAACCCCGGCGAAGACAATTTTACCCGGATCGACGCCCGCCGCCACGGCACGCTTCACTTCCCCGATGGACACAGCATCGGCCCCGGCCCCTTCCCGCGCCAGCAGCCCCAGAACCGCAAGATTGGAGTTGGCCTTTAGCGCATAACAGATCAAAGCGTCGCGGTCGGCAAAAACCTCGGCGAAAGCGCGATAGGCGGTGCGAATTGCCGTGCCGGAATAAACATAGGTCGGCGTGCCCACGGCGTCGGCCAGGACGGTCAGGGGAAGCTGATCGGCGTATAAAACGCCGGCCTGATAGGAAAAACCGCTCATTGGGTCGGGTACTTTCTGGGGTATTGAACGTCAGAGCCGGAGGGGGGCAAAGGCTCGGCCTTCTTGCCGCAGGCACCAAGCGCCAAGGTCGCAGCGAGCACGGCTAGGGTCAGCGCGCGTTTCATAGGAAACGCGCCTTGGCCGCCGTCACCGCTGCTGCCACCCGGTCGGGCGCGGTGCCGCCGAAGCTCTGGCGGGCGCTGGCCGATCCTTCGACCGTCAGCACGCTATGAATATCCTGGCGGATACCCGCGTGCAGGGTTTGCAGATCGGTTAGGGTTAGTTCATCCAGTCGCACGCCGCGCGCTTCCGCCAAAGCCACCGCGCGCCCAGTGATATGATGCGCTTCGCGGAACGGTACCCCTAACCGCATCACCAGATAATCGGCGAGATCGGTCGCGGTCAGGAAGCCGCCCAGCGTTGCAAGCTGCATCGCTTGCGGTTGCACCTGCATATCGCCAATCATGCCGGCCTTGGCAGCCCGGGACAGGGAGAGGGTTTCCACCG
>CAZNVY010000058.1:0-21936 GCA_964576605.1 uncultured Elstera sp.
AGCGCGGGCGGCGTGGCCGATAGGGCAGCGGCGGCTGGCGGGACCGCCGGGGCCGGGGACGCGGCGGGGGCCGCAGGCACAACCGTATCGGCAGGACCATCGGTATGGACCCGCTTCTTCTTCACCTCAACCTGCACCGTCTTCGACCGCCCGTGCGAGAAGCTCTGACGCACCTGCTGGGTCGTCTCGACCGGCTTCTTGAGCTCGAGCTTACCCCTGCTCAACGTCAGGGGTTTCTTACCGTTCTGCTCGTTCTCGTTCGTCATGCTCGTGCGACTTCCTGCTCTTACCCATCCGCGCGCAACCGAGAAAGCCGCGCAAATTCCGCATCAAGGCGCTGGGCCAACCCCCCTGGGGACAAGACCACATGCACCAGATGATCCCGACCGAACGGCGCGGCCAATGCCGCCGCCGTTAGCAGGGACCATTCGCGCCCCGGATTCTCCGGCCGGGGCGGCTGCCCTGTGTGCACGCGCGTAGCGGCAAACAGGGAAGAAAGTTTCGACCGCCCTCCGGCGGCACCATCCGACGCCTGCACCAGCAGTGCGGCCCGCCCGGCCCGGATCCAGCTTTCCGCTTGATCGTAGCCGATGACCGCCTGCCCCGCCCGGCGCGCGAGGCCCAATAAACTACCGCACCGGGCCGCAATCAAGCCCGCCAGACGGTCGGCCCAATCATCCGGCACCTGCACGGAACGCTTGGCCGCCTTAGCGAACGCGCGCTTCTTCAGCGCGGTTTCGATCGCCGCCCGGTCGGGCGTTACATATAACCCCCGTCCCGGCAGTTTCCCGTCGAGATCGGGGACAAGGGTTCCATCCGGGGCAACCACGCAGCGCAGCAGATCCGCCTTCGGCAAAAGCGCGAAAGTCGCAACGCAGCGCCGCGTCGGGCCAGCGTCGGGAAAGTCGATCTCCGTCTCTCCCGGCGCGTCTTCCGGCACCATGGGTTACGCCTCCGACCCTTCGCCTTCAAACCAATGCGCGCGGGCCGCCATGATAATGGCATTCGCCGCCGCCTCGTCCAGCCCGGCATCGCTCCCCGCGATCTCCAGAAGCTCGTCAGAGGCAAGATCGGCAACATCATCCAGGCTTTTCAGGCCTTTATCCCCCAGCTTCACCATCAACCCCGGCGTCATGCCCGGCAAAGCGGCAACATCATCGGCAACGCCCATGGTTTTGCGCTTTTCCTCGAACTCGGCATCGCGCTGTTCGATATAGGCGGCGGCACGGGCCTGAAGTTCGGTTGCGATATCGTCATCAAAGCCTTCGATCGCCGCGAGTTCCTCGGTCGGCACGCCGACGATTTCCTCAAGCGTGCTGAAACCTTCGCCAACCAGCAGATGGGCGATAAGTTCATCCACATCCAGCGCATCAATGAACAATTGCGACCGGGTGCGGATATCTTCCTGACGGCGCTCTGAATCCTGCTTTTCCGTCATAATGTCGATATCCCAGCCGGTCAGCTGCGACGCGAGACGGACGTTCTGACCGCGCCGACCGATGGCCAGCGACAGTTGATCGTCGGGCACGATCACATCGATCCGGTGAGCTTCCTCGTCCAGCACGACCTTGGCGACTTCCGCCGGGGCCAGCGCATTGACAACGAAGGTCGCCGGATCGGGCGACCAGGGAATGATATCGATCTTTTCGCCCTGCAATTCGCCGACAACGGCCTGCACGCGGCTACCGCGCATCCCGACGCAGGCCCCGACCGGATCGATGCTAGCATCGTTGGAATGCACACCGATCTTGGCGCGGCTGCCCGGATCGCGGGCGACGGCGCGGATTTCGATAATCCCGTCGTAGACTTCCGGCACTTCCTGGCTGAAGAGTTTCGCCATAAACTGCGGATGGGTGCGCGACAAGAAGATCTGCGGCCCCCGCTGTTCGCGGCGCACGTCATAGATATAGGCGCGCACACGGTCGCCGGGGCGGAAGGTTTCGCGCGGCAGCAGCTCGTCGCGGCGCAGGATCGATTCGGCCCGGCCGAGATCGACCGTGACATTGCCGAACTCGACGCGCTTAACGACGCCATTGATAATCTCGCCGACCCGATCCTTAAACTCGGCAAACTGGCGGTCGCGCTCGGCATCGCGCACCCGCTGCACGATCACCTGCTTGGCGGTCTGGGCGGCGATCCGGCCAAATTCGATCGGCGGCAGCGGTTCGGTCAGGAAGTCGCCGATTTCGGCATCCGGGTTGCGGTCCTGGGCTTCGGCGAGGCTGATTTGCGTCGCCTCATTATCGACCGTCTCCACCACTTCGCGGAAGCGACGCAGGCGAATTTCCCCCGTGCCGCGATCAATCTCGGCCCGGATGTCATGCTCGATACCATACTTCGACCGGCCCGCTTTCTGAATGGCCTGTTCCATCGCCACCAGAACTTCTTCGCGGTCGATGCCCTTTTCACGGGCGACGGTATCAGCGACTTGCAGCAGTTCAACTCTGGTCAACACGGTCGTAGTTCCATTCGTCCGTCACTATCGCAGCTCGGCGGGCAAGATACCCAAAGAGCCGGGTTAAACTTCACGCAGGGTTAATTCTTCAGCGCATCCGCGCCGGCCTTCATCAGATCGTCGGTCAAGATCAGCTTGGCGCGGGCGATTGCCGTGAAGGGAATTTGATACTCAGTCTCACCATCGCGAAGCCGCACAACGCCATTTTCGGCAATCCCCAACAACCGGCCCCGAAAGCGCTTGCGCCCTTCGATCAGCCGATCAGCGTCGATCCGCACCTCGAACCCGGCAAAGCGGGTGAAATCCCCTTTGCGGGTTAGCGGGCGGTCAATACCGGGGGAACTTACCTCCAAATGATAGGCTTCCTTAATCGGATCTTCGACATCAAGCAACGCCGAGGCAGCACGGCTGATTTCGGCGCAATCATCCACCGACATGGGAACGCCGTCCTGGCGCTCGGCCATGATCTGGAGGGTTGGCCGCTGCCCGCCCGTATATTGAACCCGCACCAGGGCATAGCCCATCGCCTCGATCGCCGGATCGACCAGCGCTTCGATTTTTGCGGCGACGCCCGAATGTTCCGGGCCGATCTCGTCTTCGTCGTGCATCTCGTCTCAGGGGTCAGCCCAAAATCGGAAATCTTGGGCCAGACTTGGAAAGCTGTGATCCCAAAAACAAAAAAGTGGGCCAGAGGCCCACCCTTTTCTACCGGTCCGGCTTTGCAACCGATCCGCTATGGGAATGCGGCGGATATTACGCTTTTGCGCTTCCGCCGCAAGCCCTAATTCGCATCCCGTCGCACAAACCGCAGGAAACTGGGCTTGATCCCCTTGGCGCGGGCCTTTTCTTCATAGCGGGTGGCGGGCCAATCCTCCGGCCGCTCCCGCCAATCCGAGGGGCCTTCCGCGAGCCATGCAAAAGCCGGATGGGGGGTCGTCTCGGCCAGCATCCAGGCGACGTAATCGGTATCGTCGCTGGCCATCCGCAGTTCGGCACCGGGCCGCAGCAGGCGGGCCAGCGTATCGAGATTCTCTTTCTGGACGAAACGGCGGCTATTGTGCCGCTTCTTCGGCCAGGGATCGGGGAATAGGATGAAGGCGCGCCCCAGGCACGCATCAGGCAGTGCATCCATCAGCGGGCGGGCATCGTCCGGCCAAACGCGGGCATTCTCCAACGCGTGCCGATGCAGATGCCCCAGCGCGGAAACAACACCGTTCAAGAAAGGTTCGCAGCCGATAATCCCGATATCGGGATGATGCGCCGCTTGCCACGCCAGATGCTCGCCGCCGCCGAAGCCGATTTCCAGCCAGAAATCGCGCTTCGGGGCCGCAAAAAGGTTGGCAGGATCGAGCACCGCCCCAGGGGTTAGCGTCGGAACCCGGACTTTCGGCAGCACATCGGCCAGAAGATCCTTCTGGCTATCGCGCAGCTTGCGCCCGAACCGCCGCCCATAGACGCGGCGCTTGACCTCTTCTGCCATTTACGCGCCGAAAGCCGACTTTAAGGCCGGAACCAGATCGGTGCGTTCCCACGAGAAACCGCCGTCCGCTTCCGGCTCGCGCCCGAAGTGGCCATAGGCCGCCGTGCGAGCATAGATCGGGCGATTAAGACCCAGATGCTCGCGGATACCGCGCGGGCTGAGGTTCATCAGCTCCTGCAGCACTTTCACCAGCTTGGCTTCATCGACCTGGCCGGTGCCGTCGGTATTCACATAGACCGACAGCGGGTGCGACACGCCGATCGCATAGGAAAGCTGAATGGTGCAGCGGTCGGCCAAGCCTGCCGCGACGACATTCTTAGCGAGATAGCGCGCGGCATAGGCCGCCGAGCGGTCGACCTTGGTCGGGTCTTTACCGGAGAAAGCGCCGCCGCCGTGCGGGGCCGCCCCACCGTAGGTATCGACGATGATCTTGCGCCCGGTTAGACCGCAGTCGCCGTCCGGCCCGCCGATAACGAATCGGCCCGTCGGGTTGACGTAGAAATGCTTCTCGTCACACATCCAGCCCGCCGGGAGCACTTTTTCGACATAGGGCCGCACGATCTCGCGCACCTCGTCCTGGCTCACGCCCTCGACATGCTGCGTCGAAACCACAACCGAGGTGGCGGCGACCGGCTTGCCATCGACATAGCGCAGCGTCACCTGGCTTTTCGCATCTGGACCGAGCGCATGGGTCGCGCCGCTATGCCGGGCTTCCGCCAGGCCCTTCAGAATAGCGTGCGAATAATAGAGCGGAGCAGGCATGAAGGCTGGGGTTTCGGTGCAGGCGAAGCCGAACATGATACCCTGGTCGCCCGCACCTTCGTCTTTATTCCCGGCAGCATCGACGCCAACGGCAATATCTTCGGACTGGGCATGGATCAGCACTTCAACCTTGGCGGTCTGCCAATGGAAGCCCTTCTGCGCATAACCGATTTTATGGATGGCATCGCGCGCCGCGTCTTCCATGGCTTTGGGCGAGACACTATCCGGCCCGCGCACTTCGCCGGCCAGCGTCACATGGTTGGTCGTCGCCAGGGTTTCCACGGCAACGCGCGCGTAAGGATCGGCGGCCAGAAACAAATCGACGATGGTATCGGAGATGCGGTCGCAGACTTTATCCGGATGCCCCTCGGAAACGGACTCGCTGGTGAACAGATAATCGGACGGACGGGCCACCGGATTCCCCTTTAACTTGCCGTTAAATAATACAGAACTGGCGGTTCTGCCGGTCTTTTCTGTCTTGTCTGCTTGGGGCCGTCAAGCCCTCGCCCTGCAAAGCCGATGTGTTCATGACACAGGCGATCTTTCCGAACAGAGAAAAGGCACCCCCGGAAGCCGGGCGGTGCCTGTTTCTTGACGGCAGCGAGACTTAGGCTTCGCTGACGGTACGCGACAGGGATTTCGTGAGTTCCAGCACGCTCTTGCGGACTTTTTCGTCCTTAATCCGGTCGAAGGCGCGGGCCAGTTCTAAGATTTCGCGCTTAGAGAGATCCTTGCTGTCAAAATCCGGCGAGGCTTCGGTTACGCCCGGCACGCGGCCACCGCTGGTTTCGGCATTCATATCGTCGAAGAAAAAGGACACGGGCACGTCCAGAACCTTCGACAGCTCAAACAAACGGCTGGCCCCGATCCGGTTGGCCCCGCGTTCATACTTCTGCACCTGCTGGAACGTCAGGCCAATCGCCTCGCCCAGCTTTTCCTGGCTCATGCCGAGCAGCGTACGGCGCAGGCGCACCCGGCTGCCCACATGAATATCAATCGGGTTCGGCTTGCCGTCCGGCGAGCCACGGCTGCCCCGGCGGCGCTTTACAATCGTGGTCATGATCTCGTTCCTTTTTTACAGCGATACAGGCCTTGTTCGAGAAGTATCGCCTACACTTGTAGGCGTCAACCCTACGCTGTAACGGTTAATGAATTACTATAAATTGGGGCGCAGCCGCATAATCGCCAAGATGGGTAGCAGAAAAGTCACGATTAACAGAGTGACGAGATCGCCCCAACGGCTATAGGGAGGCGGATCAAGCGGCAGGGGCAGGGGGATCGTTAACGCCGCTTCTTCGTTTAACGCCAAACTGTTCCAGACGCGGCCGTGCCCATCGACCAGCGCCGAAACCCCGGTATTCGCAACGCGCACCAGCGGCAAGCCCTCTTCCACCGCACGCAAAATTGTCGCAGCCAGATGCTGGTACGGGCCGGTACTCACGCCGTACCAACCGTCATTGGTCAAGTTCAGCAGCCAGGCGGGACGGTCGGCCCGGTCGATCACGGCATCGGGGAAGATGACTTCGTAGCAGATCAACGGGGCCACGGGCGGCAGGCCAGGCAGGCGCAGCGTGCGCGGTCCTGGCCCCGGCGTATAGCCATCTGCGCCTTCGGAAACAATACGCAACGGCAGTAGCCCTTTTAGCGGAATATATTCGCCGAACGGCACGAGATGAAACTTATCGAAAGCCCCGCGCAGACTACCCTCGGCATCAAAGGCGACCATACCGTTAAACGCCTGGCTGATGCGGCCCTGCCCATCCCGGAGATAGCGGTTCGTGCCGGTGATAATCGTCCCATCGGCAGGGGCCTGCGCGGCCATCGCGGCGCGCCAGGGGGCCACGTCTTCGATCGGATAACCGGTTGCCGCTTCGCCCCAGATCACTGCCGAGAGGCGTTGCCCTGGTTCGGGCGTACTCAGCGCCAGATATTTCTCGAAATTCGCTTGCAGATGATTGCGATCCCATTTTCGGCTTTGCGGGATCGCGGGCTGCACCAACCGCAGCAGCACATCGGGCTGCACGGCCTCGCGGCCCGGTGCCCCGTCGAGCCGCAACGCGCCGCCGCCCCAAAGCAAGCCGAGACCAACGAGCGCCACCAGCCCCCCGCGTCGCCATCCCAGCGATAAAGACGCGCCGATCAAGACGCTTACCGCCCCCAGACCATAGGGGCCAAGATAGGCCGCCGCTTGCAGGGGGGCCGGCGTCGCGGTCCAGACGGTGGCGATCAGATTCCAAGGAAAACCGGTCAACAGATGGGCGCGCGCCCATTCGCCGATCAGCCATACCATACCAAAGCCCAGCCAGCGCGCCCAGCGCGCCTCCGGCGGTATCCAGCGGACCAGCGCCCAGGCGATCGCCCCGGTATAGAAGGCCAAGACAATCGGTAAACCAACCAGGGCGAATGGAATCATCCACATGAAATCGCCCGGCGGCACCAGCAGCGCATTGGAGATCCAATAGAGGCCGGTGACGAAATGCCCAAAGCCGAAACACCAGCCGAGCCACAGGGCCGCTCGTGGCCGGGTTTCGGCGCGCAGCAGCCAAAGCAGGCCACTAAACGCCGGGATCAGCAGGGGCCAAAGGTGAAAGGGCGGCAGGGCCGCCGTCGCCGCCGCGCCACAGAGGGCGGCAAGCCCCGCCCGCCGCCAATCGATCCGCCTTAGACTCATGCGTTGTCTAAGACGGGGGCCAGCCCCGGCGGATTACGCAATCGAACGGTTGTAATGCGGCGCGGGTCGGCCTCTAGCACCTCGAACTCGAAGCCCGATGAATGCACCACCAGGGTTCCCGCCGGCGGCATCCGCCCCGCCAAAGTGGCGACCAACCCGCCGAGCGTATCGATTTCTTCCCGCTCGTCCTCGGTCAAGAAGGGACCGAACCGCGCTTCTAGATCGGCCAGCGGTGTGCGGGCATCGAAGCGGATCGAGCCGTCATCCTCGGCGGCCTGTTCGGGGGCCTCCTCCTCGTCATGTTCGTCTTCGATTTCGCCGACGATTTCTTCGACCAGATCCTCAATGGTCAGCAGCCCATCAATCCCGCCATATTCATCAACAACGACCGCCATATGGGTGCGGGCGGTCCGCATCCGCACCAAGGCGTCGAGGGCGGGCATCGACGGCGGCACGAAGAGGACCGGGCGTAACAAGGCCTCCACATCCGGCAGGTCGCCGCCTTTGCTGCGACTGGCGGCAAAAACATCTTTCACATGCAGCATTCCAATGACGTCATCGAGACTGGCGCGATAGACCGGCACGCGCGAATGCGCCGCCTCGACCATGTAATCGACAATATCCTCGAAGGGTTTGGCGCAATCGACCGCCACCATATCGGCGCGCGGGACCATAATATCGCCGACGGTCACATCCCGCAGCCCCAGGATATTGCGCAGCATCAGCCGCTCGTCCGGGGCCATAGCGTCGGTCGTAACCGCCTGTTCTTCGATCAGCTCTTCCAGGGTCTCGCGGACCGACGGATCGCCGCGCAGCCCCAGCAGCAGGCGCAAGCGGGCAATAAGCCGTCCCGGACGCAGACCGGAAGGTTCAGGAGCCGGAGAGACATTTTGTCGCTCCGGCCCCGTACTAGAAGGGCTTTCGCTCATCGGGGGGGTCATGCTCCTCAAGGTGATAGGGGTTTCGGATGCCAAAATCGGCTAAAAGCTGAATCTCCAGGGCTTCCATGGCGTCGGCCTCGGCCTCTTCCTCATGGTCGTGCCCCAGAAGATGCAGTGCGCCATGCAACAGCAGATGCCGTAGATGATCCTGCGGGGTCTTCCCTTGTTCCGCCGCTTCGGCCCGGATGGTTTCCAAGGCCAGGGCAATATCGCCGATATGGGCGGGAGGAACATCCTCGCCAGCGGCGAGCGCGGCGATATCCTCGTCCTCAAGCTCCAGCCAGTCGCCGGGAAAGGACAGAACATTGGTTGGCTTATCCTTGCCGCGCCACTGCCGATTAAGGATACGAACCGCCGCATCATCGGTGAACAGAACCGTCAGCGTCACCCGCCCCTCGTCGGCCGATCCCGCCAGGAAGGGGGCCAGGGCCGGATCGCACGCTAGGCCATGCCGAACCGTCGCAACGGCCAGCGCCGCCACCTCGGTATCGCTGATGCCCAGCAGTGCGGCCCAATCGCCCGCTTCGATGATTGTATCAACAGCGATCATTCGCCAATGCCGCCATCGGACGGCGACAGCAGACGCCGGTCTTTATCGTTATAGGCCCGCACGATCTTGGCGACCATCGGATGCCGGACGATATCCTGATCGGAAAAGCGCACAAAACCGATGCCCGGCACGCCTTCCAGCGTTTCCAAAGCATCGCGCAGGCCGGATCGGGTGCCCGGCGGCAAATCGATCTGCGACAAATCACCGGTGATGCACATGCGGCTTCCTTCCCCCATACGGGTTAGGAACATCTTCATCTGCGTCGCGGTGGTATTCTGCGCTTCATCGAGGATGATGAAGGAGTTGGCGAGCGTGCGCCCGCGCATGAAGGCCAATGGGGCGACTTCGATTTCGCCCGACTCCAGCCGCTTCGTCACCTGTTCGCCGGGCATCATATCGTAGAGCGCGTCATAGAGCGGACGCAGGTAGGGATCGACCTTTTCCTTCATATCCCCCGGCAGGAAGCCGAGCCGCTCCCCAGCCTCAACGGCGGGGCGCGAGAGGACGAGGCGGGTGATTTTGCCTTCCAACAGCAGCCCAACCGCCATCGCCACTGCAAGATAGGTCTTGCCGGTCCCGGCGGGGCCAAGGCCGAAGACCACTTCATTGTCCTGTAACGCCTGAAGATAGACCGCCTGACCGGGGGAACGCGGTTCGATCACCCGGCGGCGGGTACGAATGGCTTTTTCCGGGATCGGCGCCCCGGCTTCGCGCGCGTGTTCGGCCATACGCACGGCGGCATCGACCTCGCCCATATCGATGGGTTTTCCCTTACGGGCACGGCTATGCAGGCTGGTCAGCGCCTCCCGCGCCGTTTGGGCGGCTGCGGCAGGCCCCGTAATCGCTAAATGATTGCCGCGCGGAATAATCGCCACCCCCAGCAATTGTTCGATCCGCGCTAGGTTCCGGTCATGCTCGCCATACACAAGCTGCAATAGGGAGTTATCGTCAAACGAGACGTAGAGCGGATCGGCCTGGGTCTTCTCGGCAGTCTTCAGCGGGGCATCGCTCACGCAGTCATCCTCATCGCCGGGGGGGGGAGGTCGGGAACCGGCCCGGCGACGAGGCGGCCCGACAGACTGAAACTATGATCCTGATCGATCTCGACCAGCCGGACCTGACCGATCAAATCGGCAGTGCCTTGCACATGGACCGGCTGAAGATAGGGCGAGCGTCCAACCATCTGGCCCGCGTGCCGCCCGGCTTTCTCGAACAGCACCGGCAGGGTTTTCCCCACCAGCGCCCGGTTGAAATCGGTCAGTTGGGCTTGCAGCACGGCATTCAGTTCGGCAAGGCGCGCCTCTTTCACCGCCTCCTCCACCTGCCCCGCCATCGTTGCGGCGGGGGTGCCCGGACGGGCGGAATATTTGAAGGAGAAGGCCGCCGGGAAGGTAACGTCGCGCACCAATTGCAGCGTCGCCTGAAAATCCGCGTCGCTTTCGCCGGGGAAGCCGACGATGAGGTCGGTCGAGAGGCACAAGTCTGGGCGGGCGGTGCGCAGCTTGTCGATGATACGGCGGTAATGGTCGGCGGTATGCTGGCGGTTCATCGCCTGCAAAATCCGGTCGGACCCCGATTGCACCGGCAGATGTAGGAAGGGCATCAACTGCGGTAGATCGCCATGGGCCGCAATCAGCGCATCATCCATATCGCGCGGGTGGGAGGTCGTGTAGCGAATGCGCTCCAGCCCCGGAATGTCCGCCAACCGATAGGCGAGCTGCGCCAAGGTCCAGGCGGTACCATCCGGCCCGTCGCCGTGATAGGCATTGACGTTCTGACCGAGCAGCGTGATTTCCCGCACACCAAGAGCCACCAACTGTTCGGCTTCGGTCACGATCTGCGCGACCGAGCGGGAATATTCCGCCCCGCGCGTATACGGCACGACGCAGAAGGTACAGAATTTATCGCAGCCTTCCTGGATCGACAGAAAGGCCGTTACCCCCGGCGCGCCGGTCGGTGCGGGCAGAAAGTCGAACTTGGCTTCCACGGGAAAATCGGTGTCGAGAATACCGAGGCCTGCCACCTTGCGGCCCGCCCCAACCTCGTTCCGCAGCCGGTTCTGCGCCGCGCCGCGTTCGGCACGCGCCACCATTTCCGGCAGACGGTGATAGGTTTGCGGGCCAAGGACGATATCGACATAGGGGGCGCGGGCCAAAATCTCCTCACCCTCCGCCTGGGCGACGCAGCCCGCGACGGCGATGATATACTCGCCCGATTTATCCTGCTTGATCTGCTTCAGCCGCCCAAGTTCGGAGAAGGTCTTTTCCGACGCATGTTCGCGGATGTGGCAGGTATTGACGATGACCATATCCGCCGCTTCCGGCGTTTCGGCCGGGGCATAGCCAAGCGGCCCCAGTACGTCGGCCATGCGGGCGGAATCGTACACATTCATCTGGCACCCGTAGGTGCGGATAAAGAGTTTCTTGGTCATCGGCTCCCAAACCAGCCTAGCAATGCTTCATGATACGCGAGTGACAGCCATCCCCCAACCCTTTCCCACGCCTGAAACGAAAACATCCCCGATGGCGAGCATTCGGGGAGGTTTCGCAACAAAGCTGGGAGAGATGGCCTAGATGATCCCTTCCAGAATCCCCTTGCGCTTGCGCTTGATCGTCGGGGTTTCCCCCTCGGTCACCGGCTTACCCAGCGCGGCGTTTTCCTTCAGGCGCTTGGCCTCTTCGGCCGGATCGACGGCAACGCCCGGCTCGTCCGGCTTACGCCAGAAGATCAGCCGGTCAACGAAGCTTCGGTCTTCTTGGGCGAGACGGGTACTCTCCTGCTCTACCGTCGCGCGAATATCGGGCTGCGCCTGGGGGGCACCGGCCTTTTCCAGCAGGAAGGCTTCCCCCGCCGTGCGCCCGGCCAGCAACTGCGGCTGTGCCGTCGTTGGGCCAAAAACGGCAACGCGAGCCTGATCTTTGGCGGTCAACTCATTGGGGCGCGGGGCACCGGTCACCGGCGGGCGCAGGCCGAAATCCGGCGGCAGTTCCAGCGGGGCGCGGCCGACGACCGAAAATTCATCAGGGGGCGATTTGCTAAGGCCCAAGGAACGGCGCGTATCGGCACCGCAGGCAGCAAGGCTAAGGGCGACCAGCGCCAAAGGAAGAATGCGGCGAACCACGGTCCAAGACCTTCGTTTGGGGAATTCTGACCGGCCACCATAAAGGGCGACGGGGCGCGGCACAAGCCGGTGCTAAAACAGGCCCAATTCGCTATGCGATCCCCGGCGAACAAGCTGCAGAATGTCGGTATCGACCTTGCGATAGATGAGCACCAGATCGGGGCGCAGGTAGCAGTCGCGATGATCTTTCCAGGTATCGACCATCGAATGGTCACGGTATCGGTCCGGCAGCGGCAAGTCTTGTACTAGAGCCGTTAGAATAATGTGCAGCTCTTGATCTAAGATCAACCTATACTGGCCCTTCGTTTCGCGTTTATAGCCCCGCTTAAAGCGGCTTGATCGCTCAATCCTCCGCATGGAGATCAGCCATCAGCGCCTCGATACTGTCAAAAGACGGCAACCCACCAGCCCGTGCCTCCTCCATCGCCGCAATCGTCTCGGCGTTCGGGATCAGCGGATCAAAGGGCATGGCTTTCTCGTGGGCGATGCGGATCAGCATCAGGCGCACGGCGTCGGACACGGTCAAGCCGATCGTCGCCAGGACGGCGGCGGCTTCCTTTTTGATCTGCTCATCGACGCGGGCTTGCACCAGGGCGTTCGCGGCCATGCTCGTCTCTCCTTCACGTTTGTGAATGACAATGTAATGCACGACGGCGATACCGCCCAGTCCCCGCCGAAACGGGCCGTGACAATTGATAGCACTGCCACCTTTTTGCAACGCCTCGGACAAATGTTGTTATAACAGGGCATGTCTGCGCGTTTCACCTCTTGAGCCTTCCTAGCAGTTCCGACTATACCCGCCCGCCATGAACTCACTGACATCTCCGACGCAGCTTCCCTCGGCCGTTTCCGTCGAGCAGCTCTCCGATGCTATTGCCCGCCTGGGTGCCGTTTCGCGCGGGAATGAAAACCGCCGCGCGAATGCCGCCGGTTTGACCGCCTTGCAGGCGTCGATCCTGGCGCATCTTGCCGGGTGCGAGACCGCCCCGACCATTAGCCGCTTGGCGGCTGAACTGGTCGTCACCCCGGCCACCGTGTCCGACGCGGTGGCAACGCTGGTGCGCAAGGGCTTTGTCGCCAAGCGCGCCGCCGATCAAGATCGCCGGGCACTGGTGGTGTCCCTAACCGAAGCCGGTGAAAAACTGGCCACCCGCGTGCGGGCCTGGCCGGACCCATTGGCCAAGGCCATGGCCAAGCTTGCGCCGGCCGACCTTGCCGCCCTGGAACGGGCCGTTGGTGCGCTCATCGGTCGCTTGGCCGAAGCCGGCGAACTGCCCTCCGCCCCGGCCCGTCCGGTCGAAGCGCCGCGCGCCACAAGCCCGGTTCAGCGCAACGCCGCCTGATCTTTCGTTTCACCAAAACACTGAAAAGTCGGGGGAAGGCGGCAGCGATGCCGCCTTTTTGTTGGCGTTAGTACAGCGTGCCGATAGGATGCGGACCGTTTCAGCCTAAGCTTGGATCGAGAAAACCTATGGAAATCGGCCAGCGCCCCTGGGGCCAGTACGAAGTTCTGCTGGATGCGGAGACCTACAAGGTCAAGCGCATCACTGTCCTGCCGGGCCAGCGCCTGTCCTTGCAGATGCACCACCGCCGCGCCGAACATTGGGCCATCGTGGTAGGCGAGGCCGAGGTGACGGTCGGCGAAACAACCCGCCGCCTCACCGTGGGCGAGCATGTTTACATCCCGCTACAAGCCAAGCACCGCATCGCCAATCCGGGCACGGAGCCGCTGGTTTTCATCGAAGTGCAAACCGGCAGCTATACCGGCGAGGACGATATCGTGCGCTTTAGCGATGATTACGGTCGCACCGCTTCTTAAGAGATTGAGATGGACACGCAGCATTCCGCCGAAGGCGCCAGCATGACCGCATATCCCAACCGGGCCGATAGCAGCAAAGCTGGCTCTTACATTCTGACCCTGCAGTGCAAGGATGCGGTCGGCATCGTCGCGGCAGTCAGCAATTTCCTGGCGCTGGCCGGGTTCAATATTCGCCGCTCCTACCAGTTCGAGGATGAGGCGACGGGCATGTTCTTCATGCGCACCACCGTCGATCCCGTCGGCTCTGGCCTAACGAAGACCGAGCTTGAAGCCGGGTTCCGCCCCACCGCCGAACGCTTCAATATGACCTGGGCGCTGCACGATCCGAATAAGAAGTGCCGGGTGCTGCCGCTGGTGTCGCGCTTCGGCCATTGCCTCAATGATCTTCTTTATCGCTTCCGGTCGGACCTGCTGCCCATCGACATTCCGGCCATCGTCTCGAACCATCAAGATTTCGAGGAACAGGCCCGCTGGCATGGGCTGCCGTACCATTATTTGCCCCTAGGGCCAAAAGGCGCTTCCCCCACCAAAGCCGAACAGGAGGCCGAGTTGCTGCGGCTGGTGGACGAGTATCAGATCGACCTCGTGGTACTGGCCCGCTACATGCAAGTTCTGTCGCCCGATCTCTGTCGGGCTTTGGCCGGGCGGTGCATCAATATCCATCACTCCTTCCTACCCAGCTTCAAAGGGGCCAAGCCCTATCAGCAAGCCTTTGACCGGGGCGTGAAGCTGATTGGCGCGACGGCCCATTATGTCACCGCCGATCTTGACGAAGGCCCGATCATCGAACAGGCGGTGGAGCGGGTCGATCACGCCACCACCAACGAGCAGATGGTCGCCATTGGCCGCGATATCGAAAGCATGGTGCTGGCGCGTGCGGTGCAGTTCCATGCCGAACATCGGGTGCTTATCAACGGCCATAAAACCGTCGTCTTCTGGTAGAAGCCTCGGCACCCTTGCAACCGCCGACCGATGATGGACCAGGGGGAATGATGCGAAACCTGTTGATGACTCTCTTCACGGTTTGGCTGGGGATCGGTGGGTTTGGGGTGGCCTGGGCTGCCGACCCGGCAAAGCCCGCCGCGCCCGATCTCCCGGCGTTGATCGAAACCTTGAAGAACGATCAAGCCCGCGCGGCTTTGATCGACCAGCTCACCCTGCTCGCCGACCAGCAGAAGAAAGCCGGTGCCCAGGCAACGCCAGCCCCCGATACGATCAGCGGTCTTTTCGGTCAGGGGCTAACCCATCTGTCGGATGGGCTGGCGCGCTTGGGGGGGGCGGTTTCGGAGGCTGCGGGCACCCTGGCGGCCCTGCCCGATGAAATCACCGCCGAAACCGCCGCCTGGCGCGATCCAGACCGGCAGGAACGCTGGTTGACCCTGGCGGGTAAGGTCGCGGTTCTCCTGCTGTGCGCACTGGTCAGCGAATGGCTACTGGCCCGTGCCCTACGCGCCCCCCGGCAGCGCCTGGCGGACCAGCCGAGCGAGACGAAACTGCAACGCTGGCTGCTGCTGGCTGGGCGCTTCCTGCTCGATCTGCTGCCGGTGCTGACCTTCGCCGCCGCCGCGCAGGTGACCCTGTCGCTGATCGCCCCGGACCGGCTGACCCGGCTGGTGCTGGTCTTGCTGATTAATGCCAATCTGATTGTACGCAGTGTGCTGTTGCTGGGCCGGTTGATTCTGGCCCCCGACCAAACCCGGTTTCGGCTGGTCGGTTTTAGCGACGAAACCGCCGCCTACTGCTATGTCTGGCTGCGCCGGATGGTGGCCTTGGCCGCTTATGGGCTACTGGGGTTAGAGGCGCTGCGGCTTCTGGCCCTTCCAGAGGCGCTGGCCGATCTACTGGGACGGTTGATCGGCCTGGCCCTTACGGGCATGGCGGTCGTGCTGATTCTGCAGAATGCCGAACCAATCCGCCTATGGCTGCGGACCGAGAACAGCGAGTCGCGCTTCGCCAAGCACCTTAGCGACAATATGCGGGCGCTGCGCCGCCGCTTGGCCGATGTTTGGCATATTCTAGCGATCCTTTATGTGGTCGCCGCCTATAGCGTTTGGGCACTGGCAATCCCTGGCGGTTTTCTGTTCTTGCTGCGGGCGACCGGCTTGACGCTGGTGCTGCTTCTGGTCAGCCGCTGGCTAAAGCAGGGATTGCGGCACCTCGTGACCCTGGGGTTCACCGTTAGCCCCGATCTCGCCGCCCGCTTCCCAGGGTTGGAAACACGGGCAAACCGCTATCTGCCCGTGCTGCAAACCATGCTAACCCTGGGCATCACGCTACTGACCTTGGTGCTGCTGCTGCAAATTTGGGGGCTTGATAGCCTGGGCTGGTTGATCGATGGCAGCGGGCGCAAGATTCTCGCCAGCCTCACCGTGGTCCTGATCGTCGTCGCGGCGGCGGTCGTGGTTTGGGAAATCCTATCGTCCTGGATTGAACGGCTGTTGCAGGAGACCGAGCACGACGGCCAGCGCCTGGCCCCATCTGCCCGGATGCGGACCCTGCTTCCCTTGCTGCGTAATGCGCTGCTGGTGGTACTGGTCCTGATGGTGACGCTGATTACCCTGTCGGAAATCGGCATCAATATCGCCCCGCTGCTGGCCGGGGCCGGGGTGGTTGGCCTTGCAATCGGTTTCGGGGCGCAGACCCTGGTAAAGGATCTCATCACCGGCCTGTTCATTCTGATCGAAGACTCGATTGCTGTCGGCGATGTGGTCGAGGTTGGCGGTAAAAGCGGCACGGTCGAAGCGATAACCATCCGCACAATCCGCCTACGCGATCTGCGCGGGGCCGTGCATACGATCCCCTTCAGCGCCGTGACCACCATTCAAAATATGACCAAGACCTTCAGCTTTGCCGTGGCGGATCTGAGCGTCGATTACACCACCAATCTTGATCTCGCAGTCGAAACCTTAAAGCGCGCCGACCAAAGCCTGCGCGCCGATCCAGAGTATGCCGCCGCCGTGCTGGAGCCGCTGGAAATCTTTGGCCTTGATCGGTTCGAGGATAGCGCCATGGTCCTGCGGGTGCGGGTGAAAACCCTACCAGGCAAGCAATGGGCCGTCGGGCGAATGCTGAACCGGGCGGTGAAGGAAGCCTTCGATGCAGCCGGGATCTCGATTCCCTTCCCCCAGCAAGTGGTGCACCATACCAGTGCACCGCCCGCCGCATCGGTGCTCCCCACCGCAGCCGATTGATCCGAAAGTCCCATGCCCGCTGTCCTGACCCGATTTCTCGATACCTATGCCCGCTGGCCGGTGCTGATCGTGCTGCTGCTCGGCATCGCGTCGGGCCTGCCGCTGGCGCTGACCTATTCGACCCTGTCGGTCTGGTTGACGGAAGCCGGGGTCAGCCGGGCAGAAATCGGCTTCTTCGCTTTAGCAGGCACCCCCTATGTGTGGAAATTTGCCTGGGCACCGATCATGGATGCGGTGCCGCCACCGCTGATGGCCGAGTTGGGGCGGCGGCGGGGCTGGATGGTCCTGACGCAAATCGGCTTGATCTTCGCTATTCTCGGTGCCGCCGTCACCGATCCGGCCCACGCCCCGGAATTGATCGGCCTCTGCACGGTGCTCATCGCCTTCTTTTCCGCCAGCCAGGATATTGTAATCGATGCCTATCGCATCGAAAGCCTTAGCCCGCAGCAGCAGGGGGCAGGAAGCGCGGTTACGATTTACGGCTATCGACTGGGAATGTTGATATCGGGGGCCGGGGCCTTGTTTTTGGCCGAACTCGTGTCCTGGACGCTGGTCTATGCCGCGATGGCGGCGATTATCGGGCTAGCGATTGTCCTGGTTTTGTTGATCCCAGAACCCCCCGCGCCCGAAACGGCGAACGCCCCGCCGCCGAAAACCTTGGAAGACTGGGTTAAAACCACTCTGGTTGGCCCGTTCCACAGTTTTATTCAATCGCAGCCGCAGTGGGTGCTGATCCTCAGCTTCGTCGTGCTCTACAAGCTAGGCGATGCGGTTGCCGGGGTGATGACCAATCCCTTCTACCTGGCCATTGGGTTTTCCAAGAGCGATATTGCTACCGTCAGCAAACTCTGGGGGCTGATCGCTACCCTGGTCGGCGTTTTCATCGGCGGCTGGATGGTCGGGCAGATGGGTTTGCTGAAAGCGCTGCTGATCGGCGGGATCCTGCAAGCTGCGTCTAATCTGGTTTTCGTCTGGCAGGCGCAGGCGGGGGCCGATCTGGCGGTGCTGTCGGTCACGGTTTTTGTCGAAAATGCCGCAGGCGGGATCGGCACGGCCCCCTTGGTCGCCTATCTGTCCAGTCTGACGCAGCGGCAGTATAGCGCTAGCCATTATGCGCTTTTATCGGCCTTTGCCGCCTCGGCGCGCAGTTTCCTATCATCGGGGGGCGGTTGGCTGTCAGAGCAAATGTCTTGGGAATGGTTCTTCCTAACCAGCGCCCTTGTGGCAATTCCGGCCCTGCTGATCCTGCCCCTCCTGATGCGTTACGATAAAAAGCCCGAAAGGGCCTGAAGCACGACCTGCGGCGGGATCTTGTCCATCGCCTCGCCGCCAAAATCCTGCGCGCGGATCACGGCCCCGCGCAGGGCCATCGGCGCGAATTTTCCAGGGTCGGTCGGCCCGAACAGCGACACCAGCGGAATGCCTGCCGCCGCCAGCAAATGCCCCCCGCCGCAGTCGTTCGACAGGCCGACCGAACAGAAGCTGGCCGCCGCAATCGTTAGATCGGCCCGGTACTTCAGCGGGCGCGCGGCACTATGTTGCAAGGGAAACAGGCTGCCGGGCACCGTCGCGGCAATATCGTCGAGCCACCCGGCTTCGTCCGGTCCCAGAAACCAGACCGGCACCAGATCGTTCACCGCAAGACTGCGGGCGACGGTTACATAATTCTGCAAGGGCCAGATTTTATGCTTACCGCCCGCCCCTGGCGCGAGGGCGACGTAGCGATAACCTTCCGGCAAAAGCCGCCCGGCGAGGTCTGCAATCTCGCGCGTCATGGGGATTGGGGCCATTGGATCGGGCGGCTCACCAATCGCTAGGTGCAATAGATCCAACAATCGGGCGCACATGGCATCGGGCCGAACATAGGGTTTGCCCGGCTTAATCGTGGAAAGCGTAAAATCCGCCGCACCGGAAATAAAGCAATCGGTCTTGATCCGCTTCAACACTAGGCTGGTCAACATTCGGGTTTGGGTGTCGAGCACCAAGTCAAACCGTTGATCCTTCAAAGGTCGACCCAGAATTTCCGTCCAACTGCCCCCAATATCAGCATTATCGATTACTTCGGTCAGCAACCCCTGCACCAGCGGGGCCAATTGGGTTTTGTAAACGCTCCCCCCTTTGCCCGCCAGCCAGACAATCTCCCCCTCTGGAAAAGCAGCGCGCAGCGCCCGGACAAAGGGCAGTTTCATCAGCCCATCGCCTAAAAGATCAAGCCCCACATACACCAGCACGCGCGCATCTTCGGGCGGGCGGGGGCGCGGGTCCTGTTCCAACAAGGCGGCCTGCGGCGATGTGTACAGCGTCATGGTTGCCGATCTGAAACCCAATTGGGGTAAAGTGAAACAATCGCCACGCGATTTCTGAAGCGAGCTTTATACCGATGACCGTCCGCAATCTCGATGCCCTTTTCAAGCCCAAGTCGATTGCCTTGATCGGGGCCAGCCAGAAAGAACGGTCGGTCGGCGCAGTTCTGGCGCGTAATCTGTTTCGAGCCGGGTTTCAAGGGCCGATCTTGCCGGTGCATCCGAAGAATGCCGCTGTTGAGGGCGTGCTGGCCTATGCCGATATCGATGCGCTGCCGATGGTGCCCGATCTCGCGGTGATCGCCACCCCGCCCGCCAGCGTCCCCGATCTCGTCGGGCGGCTGGCGCAGCGCGGCTGCCGGGGTGCCGTGGTCATTACCGCCGGGTTCGGCGAGGGCGGCGATTCTGCCGGAATGGGTTTGCGGCAGGCGATGCTCGATGCAGCGCGCCCCCACGTCATGCGCATCGTTGGCCCAAACTGCTTGGGCATTCTGGTACCGGGTGCCGGGGTCAATGCCTCCTTCGCCCATGTGGCGGCCTTGCCGGGGGATATTGCCTGCGTCACCCAGTCGGGTGCCGTCGCGACGGCGCTGCTGGATTGGGCGACGGCGCGCGGCATCGGCTTTTCCCACGTCGTTTCCTTGGGCGACAGCGCCGATGTCGATTTCGGCGATATGATGGATTATCTGGCGCTCGACCCCGGCACAAAATCGGTCCTGCTTTACATCGAAGGCGTTACCCACGCGCGCAAATTCATGTCGGCGGCCCGCGCCCTATCGCGGCTGAAGCCGGTCGTCGTGATCAAGGCCGGGCGCCATCAAGCGGCCGCCGCCGCCGCCGCCTCCCACACGGGGGCGATGGCCGGGTCGGACGCGGTTTATGATGCCGCCTTCCGCCGCGCCGGGATGCTGCGCGTTACCGATCTGTCGGACCTTTTCGCCGCTGTCGAAACCCTCGCCCGCCTGCCGCCGGTAAAGGGCGAACGGGTGGCCATCGTTACCAATGGCGGCGGCTGTGGCGTGCTGGCAACCGATGCCCTCTTGGACGAAGGCGGCGTTTTGGCCAGCCTAGCCCCGGAAACCATCGCCAAGCTCGATCCCAAACTGCCGCGCACCTGGTCGCGCGCCAATCCGGTCGATATCATCGGTGACGCCCCTGGGTCGCGCTATTGCGACGCGCTGGATGGCGTGCTGGCCGATCCGGGGGTTGACGCGATTCTGTTGCTCAACTCCCCCACCGCCGTTGCCTCCTCCGTCGAAGCGGCCGACGCCGTCATTAGCCATTTGAAGCGCGGCGATAAGCCGGTGCTAACCTCCTGGATGGGCGAGCTTGAAGCGCAGGAAGCCCGCCGCCGCTTCGCCGCCGCCGATCTGCCGAGCTTCGCCACGCCGACCGAGGCGGTGAAGGGGCTGATGCATCTGGTCCGCCATCGGCGCAATCAGGCGCAATTGCAGCAGCTTCCCGCCGCCATGCCCGACGCCACCCCGCCCGACCGCGCCACCGTGTCGGCTATCCTCGCCCATGCGCGGGCGGACGGGCGCGAGTGGCTCGACGAGGCGGAAACCAAGCGCGTGCTGGCCGCCTATGGCGTGCCAGTAGTGCGGACGGTCGCGGTCGAGACGCCGGAGGAGATTCTAGAGGCGGCCAACAACCTGAGCCTGCCGCTGGCGGTCAAAATCCGTTCCCCGGATATTACCCATAAGTCGGACGTTGGCGGGGTCGCGCTCGATCTACCGTCGGTCGCCTCCGCCAAAGAAGCCGCCGCCGCTATGCTGCGCCGGGTGAAGGCGCTGAAGCCGGACGCCGAAATCGCCGGGTTCACCGTGCAGGAGATGATCCGCCGCCCAGGGGCCTTCGAGTTGATCCTGGGGATCGCCCGCGACCCGACCTTCGGCCCGGTCGTGCTGTTCGGTCACGGCGGCGTTGCGGTAGAGGTGCGCAACGACAAAGCCTTGGCGCTGCCGCCGCTCAATATGCCCCTGGCCTACGAACTGATGCAGCGCACGCGAATCTCCCGCCAATTGGCCGGGTTCCGCGCCCGCCCGCCCGCCGACCGCGATGCCATCGCCGCCGCCTTGATCCAAGTGGCGCAGCTGGCCATCGATCACCCGGACCTCCGGGAACTCGACATCAATCCGCTGCTGGCCGATGAAGCCGGGGTGATCGCGCTGGATGCCCGCATCCGCGTACAAGAAAAGGGCAAGGCGGTGCCGGTCGCCGTGCCGCCCTATCCCAATCATCTCGAAACCCAGGTGGTGATCCGCGATGGCACGCTAATCTCCCTCCGCCCGATCCGCCCGGAAGACGCGCCGGATATCATCACGATGATCGAACAGGTCGATCCCGAAGACGTGCGCCTGCGCTTCTTTGCGCCGCTCAAATCTATCCCGCGCCCGATGCTCGCCCGCCTGACGCAGATCGACTACGACCGCGAAATGGCCTTCGTCGCCCGCCCCGTGCAAGACGACGGCTCCCTCGGCCCGATCTGGGGCACCGTTCGCCTAACCTGTGACGCCGATCTGACCGTGGGGGAATATGCCATTCTCATTCGCTCGGATATCAAAGGCCGGGGCCTCGGCTATACGCTGATGCATCAGATCATCGGTTACGGTCAGGACCGTAAGGTCGGTAAAATCGTGGGTA
>CAZNVY010000059.1:0-4208 GCA_964576605.1 uncultured Elstera sp.
GAGCTTGAATGGTTTTATAAAACAGCCTGAAGTAAGACAAAATATAACAGATAGGAACTCCTCCCGCCGATCTATTTCTATTGAAGACGATATGCCAGTAACTTTGGAGGCCGTCATTTCCGCATGGAATGAATTTGGTCCTGAGATAAAAAAGCAAAAGATTGGGGAGATAGAAAGCTGGATTAAGTCCCGGTTTGCAGGTCTTACCAATCAAAAATATATCGAGTGCGCCCAAGTCGTTACGGGAGGTGGGAAGTCTGGGCGCGCGCCAAAATCACAGGTGCAGGCAAGGAATGCAAAAGAAGCATAGCTAAAATAGGCGGACAATTTAAGTCATTGTTTTTACTTGCTTTCTGAAATCGCGCACGCCAAATCGGCGGATGAATACCACGATAAAAACCGCCTGTAGGGATGAAATCAGGCTTTCGCCGGACGAATAGCCCTTTCGGCGGACGATTCCCGTTGAATCGCCAGCAATTTTTTCTCGAACCGCCCTTGGTTAGCTTTGCCTTACCCGCCGTTGATGCGGGCGACTCAAAGCAGAGGGTAAATAGGCATGATTAATTCTCCGAAGTGGCTCTTACGAACCGATGCCGCCAATTATGTTACGGCGCGCGGACTCCCCCTTTCTCCTAAAACTCTCCAGAAATGGGCCACGACCGGAGGCGGTCCCGTCTTTCGGAAATTTGGCAGTCGGGTTGTTTATACCCCCGAAGACTTAGACGCCTGGATTAGTAACCGGCTTTCCTCCCCGCGCGCGTCAACGAGTGCCGAATGATGGGGGCGGAAACCTTAACCGCTTTCGCAGTGGCGATGCAGGCGCGCGGGCTAATCCCGCCGCCCTCGCTTCAAACCGATGGGCGCTTGCATCGTTGCCCGGTTGACGGTGGAAAACCCGGCAATCAAGACGGTGCCTATGTGCTGTTTTTGGATGAAACCCCAGCGGGCGGATTCCAAAACTGGCGGGATGGGAAGGACTGGCAGAACTGGCATTCGGGCAAGCCCCAAAGCCCTGCCGATGCGGCCCGATGGCGGCAGCGACAACAGGCCCTTAGCGCCGCCCGCAAGCGAGACGAAGCCCACCGCCACCAAGACGCCCGCGCCAAAGCAGAAAGCCTCTGGAATGAGGCCGCGCCTGCCGTCCCCGCGCATCCTTATCTATCAAGAAAGTCGGTCGCTTCTTACGGCCTGCGACAATCGGACGGGCGCTTAATTGTGCCGATGCGCGACACGGCAGGCGCATTGCACTCGCTGCAATTCATCGGCCCGGACGGAACGAAGCGCTTTCTCACGGGAGGGCGCAAACGCGGATGTTTTCACCTAATCGGCATTCCTGGCGAAACGCTCTTGATTGCCGAAGGCTTTGCAACCGCCGCCAGCCTTCACGCCGCAACCGGCTTACCCGTCGCGGTGGCTTTTGATAGCGGCAACCTTACCCCCGTCGCCACCGCCCTACGCGCTGCATATCCCGCCGCGCGCTTAATCCTGTGTGCGGACGATGACCATAGAACAGAAGGAAATCCCGGCATGACTCAGGCCCGCGCCGCCGCCGCGAAAGTGAGCGGTCAACTCGTCTCCCCTGCCTTTGGGCCAAACCGCCCGGAAGGCGCTACCGACTTCAACGATATGGCGCATGTGGAAGGCACGGCAGCCGTGGCGGCGCATCTCACCGAAGCCCTCGCCACCGCCGAACCGGATTCTACCCCCGAACCTGAGGCACGCTCCCAGGCGTCCCGCCTCGTTGCCTTCGTGGAAGCGCAGTACGGGCTTTTCACCGATCTCCAGAACGAAGCCTACGCCCGCCACCGCGAAACGGGCGAAGTAAGGCCGATTGAATCGAGCCGGTTTCAAGAAGCTCTTGCCGCCAGCTTTTACCGAATGACCGGAAGCGCGGCGCGCGACAATGCTTTGCGGGAAGCACTGCGAACCCTTGCTGGATTGGCACGCGAGACCGGGGACACGCGCCCGATCTTCGTGCGAATGGCGGAAAAAGACGGGGCTTATTATCTCGACCTTGGCGAACCGGGACGCAGCCGCGCGGTAAAGCTAACACCGGGGCACTGGGACGTTATCGAAAACCCCCCGGTCGATTTTCTCCGCCCCGATACATTGCAGCCGCTCCCGATCCCCGAAAAAGGCGGCAGCCTTGCACCATTTTGGGACTGCGTAAACATCCCCGAAACCGCCCGCCCGCTGGTTCTGGCGTGGCTTGCGGATTGCCTCCGCCCGGAAACCCCTTTTCCCGTGCTGGAAATCATCGGCGAACAGGGAAGCGCCAAAAGCACAACGCAATCGCTCCTGCGACGCCTGATCGACCCGAACGCCTGCGACCTTCGCGCCGCCCCGAAATCCAGGGAGGATATTTTCGTCTCCGCGCGGGTAAACGGTATCGTCAGCTATGAGAACATCAGCCACCTTTCGGCAGATATTCAGGATGCTCTGTGCGTTCTGGCAACGGGGGCGGGGCACGCCAAGCGCAAGCTCTATTCCGATGCCGACGAAAGCATTATCCGCACAAAACGCCCTATCGCTCTAAATGGCATTAGCGCCGCCGTCACCGCGCAAGATTTGATCGACCGAACGCTTTCCGTTGAAATCCCGCCGCTCACCCGGCGCACCGAAATCGTGGGTCTCGTCAAAACCTTCGACAGAGAACACAGGCGCTTGCTGGGGGCGTTGCTGACTCAGGTTGCAAAGGCTTTGGCCCTTTTGCCTACGGTTAACATTGCGCCGAAGGACTGCCCCCGGCTTATCGAATTTGCCCAACTGGGAGAAGCCCTCATGCGGGTAGAAGGAAGACCAGCGGGTTATTTCCTTGCCCTCTATGCGTCTCTCCGGGTCGATAGCATCACGCGCACCTTGGACGCCTCCCCCGTCGCAACCGCCTTAGTCGATTGGTGGGAAGACGGCCCGAAAACCCCGGTTCAAATGACAACCAAAACCTTGTTTCTTGCGGTCTCGGCAAAGCGCCCGGACCATGCCGAGGCTTGGCCCCGCACCGCAAAAGGCTTTGCGGACGCCCTCCGCCGAATTGCCCCCGCGTTACGGGCTATCGGGATTGAATATCGCAACATGGGGCGGCGCGGTGGCTACTGCTATGTTTCTCTGCAAACGGGGGAAAACTCCCTGCTGCAAAGTCCTGCATATCCTGAAAGTCCTATTGTGCCCACGCAAGAGGCCCCAGGGCAGGACGTTAGGACATTGAGGACGTCGCCCCCGGAGATTTCCACCGCCCCCAACTATGAGGAATTCTAATGGAGGCCGGGGCTGTCCTGCAGGCGTGCGCCACTGCCGGGGTGCGCGTCTGGCGGCAGGGGGACCGGCTGCGCGCGGGTCCGCCCGCCTGTTTGACCGATGGGCTTCGCACCCTGTTGCGCGAGAGTAAGCCCTGCCTCCTGGCGGTGGTGGGGGAGGCTGTCGATAGCCTCCCTCCCGCCCCGGACCCTATCGACCTCCGCGACGCTTTCGAGGAACGCGCGGCAATGAAACAGTTTGGCGGTGGCATGAGCCAAGAACAGGCAGAACGGGAGGCAGCGGCGGAAACGGGTTTTCCACTGGATATGTCAAGAACCACAAGGCGCTAATGGGAATATCGGAAGATGACAGTGACAGAATTTAGAAATACTATAGACTGGAGGAACTGGGGAGTCTGAGGGGTGAAATATTCACTCAGCATAAAAACTTTCAGAAGGATTACATAGAATGGACAATGCGCCCTTTATAATAGCAACGTCATTTGGAGTTTTTCTTACAATTTTTTTTGGAATATGGGCTGTTTTTTCGGAAGGGTCTCGCTGGATAATTCCGTGTATTCCATGGCTTTTGGCAATTAGCTTCACAGTTGATCAATATCATAAAGAAAAGGACAGAATGGAAATTGACATTAAAAGGAGAGAGAGAGAGAGTAAAGTTTTATCTTATATTCAAGATAAAGATCCAGATATTGACGTAATTAAAGTCATTAAGATTGATTTTTTGAATTGCCACAAAGGGAGAATTGTAAAAGAATTCTGCGAAGTGCGGTATTATTTTACTTATCAGCGAAATATCTCATATAGAGATTTGATTGTGCCTATGAGCGAGTAGAGTCACAACAAACGCTTCTCCCGCTGGTGACATGGTGGTGACACAGCAAAAAGGGGCTAGCCGCTTGACGCTGCTAACCCCTTGAAAAATATGGTGGAGCCGATGAGAGTCGAACTCACGAC
>CAZNVY010000059.1:4297-21661 GCA_964576605.1 uncultured Elstera sp.
GCGGGGATTTCTAGGCCGCGCTGCACGGCGGGGCGGGCGAGACCGCGTTCCAGCCAGGCCGGAACGGCCGTCAGTTTCGCGTAATGCACCAGCTCGCCCGCGCCGTAGAAACCGATCAGGTTGCGCACCCAGCCAAGTAAGGCGATGTCGGCGATGGTATACTCATTGCCCATGATCCAATCGCGCCCGGTCAGGCGGGTTTCAAGGACGCCGAGCAGCCGTTCGCTTTCGGCGCGGTAGCGTTCCAGCGGGCGCTTGTCTTCATACTCGCGGCCCGCAAACTTATGGAAAAAGCCGAGCTGGCCGAACATCGGGCCGACGGCGGCCATTTGGAAGAACACCCATTGCAGGGTTTCATAGCGCGCCACCGGGTCGGTCGGCAGGAACTGGCCGGTTTTCTCGGCCAGATAGACTAGGATAGCGCCCGATTCAAACAGCGCCAGCGGTTTGCCGCCCGGCCCGTTCGGGTCGAGGATTGCCGGAATTTTGCCGTTGGGATTGAGGGATAGAAACTCCGGCCCCCAGGTTTCATTCTGGCCGATATTGACGCTATGCGCCTCGTAGGGCAGGCCAGTTTCTTCCAGCAGGATCGAAACCTTCACGCCGTTCGGCGTTGGCCAAGAATAAAGCTGCAGCCGGTCGGGGTGCTGGGCGGGCCAACGCTGGGTGATCGGGAAGGCGGAAAGATCGGCCATGAAAGCGCTCCTTAGAAAGTAAACAGCGTTAAGGTAGGAGGTTCCGCGATATTCTTCAATCATTGCCCCGGCAGATGGTGTGCGCCACCTTGAAGGGCGCGCGGCGCATCGCTAGCTTCAGGGCATCGGACGGCCCGCCGTTCCTCGGATCCGGACAGGAGATGCGACAGGATGCATGGTTCCCCCTTTGCCTGGCTGATTAGCACGGCGATCAATCTTCTGTTTTGGATCATTCTTATCAATGCAATTTTAAGCTGGCTGATCGCCTTTAACGTGGTGAACACCCGCAACCAGCTGGTCGCCACGATTTGGGACCTGACTAACCGGTTGATTAACCCGCTGCTGCGCCCAATACGTTCGGTTCTACCGACGTTTAACGGTGTCGATCTATCGCCGCTGGTACTGTTGATTCTGCTGCAATTCGTCGAACGACTGCTCATCGCCTACGTCTATCCGCTGCTGCCGTGAGCGGCGCGCTGCCGCTAACCGCAACCCCGGACGGGTTGGTGCTGACCGTCCGGGTCACGCCGAAATCGGCGAAAGACGCGGTGGAAGCGGTGCGAATCGAGAGCGACGGACGGCCCGTTCTGGCCGTTCGTCTTACCGCCCCGCCGGTGGAAGGGGCAGCCAATGCCGCCCTGGTGACGTTCCTCGCCAAACATTGGCGCATACCCAAGCGCTCGATCCAGCTCTTGTCTGGCGAAACGACGCGGGTAAAACGTCTCGCTATCGTGACCGATGCGGCGCTGGCCGCGCGGATCACCGCAGAGATAGGAGCGCTTGCCCCATGACCGACACGCTTGCCCGCCGGATCGACGGCAAAGTCTTTGCCGCCGGATTGCGCGCCCGTCTGGCCGCCGAAATTCCCAGCCTGGGGTTCCAGCCCGGTCTTGCGGTGGTGCTGGTCGGGGAAGACCCGGCCAGTCAGGTCTATGTGCGCAATAAGGCGCAACAGACCGTTGAAGTCGGGATGCGCTCTTTCGAGCACAAGCTGCCCGCCGAGACGACGGAAGCCGAGGTGCTGGCCCTGGTCGCCAGGCTGAACGCCGATCCCGCCGTCGATGGTATTTTGGTGCAGCTCCCCCTGCCCAAACATATCGACGCCGATAAGGTGCTACTGACCATCGACCCGGCCAAAGACGTGGACGGCTTCCACCCGGTCAATGCCGGGCGGCTGGCGACGGGGGCGAATGCGCTGGTGCCCTGCACGCCGCTTGGGTGCTTGATGCTGCTGCAAGACCTGCACGGCAGCCTTGCTGGGATGGAAGCGGTGATTGTTGGCCGCTCCAACATCGTCGGCAAGCCGATGGCGCAACTGCTGCTAAAGGCCGATTGCACCGTCACCATCGCCCATTCGCGCAGCCGCGACCTGCCCGCGCTGTGCCGCCGCGCCGATATTCTGGTTGCCGCCGTGGGCCGTCCAGAGATGATTCGCGGCGATTGGATCAAGCCAGGCGCGACGGTGATCGACGTCGGCATCAACCGCTTACCGCCCGACGCTTCGGGCAAAAGCCGCTTGGTCGGTGATGTCGCTTTTGCCGAAGCGGAAAAACTGGCGGGGGCGATTACGCCGGTCCCCGGTGGCGTCGGGCCGATGACCATCGCCTGCCTGCTTCACAATACCGTCACCGCCGCGAAAGCCCGGCGCGGGGCATAATCCCCGGCATTTTAGAAAAAGGGGGCGGGCGGCATGGCGGAACTTCTTTGCATTGGCGGGCTGGTGTGGGATTCGATCGCGGTCGCGCGGGCACCGATTATTCCCGGCACCTCGAACCCGGTCATCACCAGCCACTCTGCCGGCGGCGTCGCCCGCAATGTCGCGGTTCTGGCCGCCCGTGCGGGGGTACAGACGGAACTGGTCAGCCTGATCGGGGCCGATGCCGAGGGGGAGATGCTGCTGCGCGACCTCGCCGCCGATCATGTGCAAACCCGGCTCATCCAACCGCACCGGGATCTGCCCACCGCCAATTATGCGGCGCTGCTGAACCCGGACGGCAGCCTGAACGTTGCCTGGGCGGATATGGCGGTGCTGGAGGCGATGGATGAAGGGTTTTTCGCCCCCCTGCTGGTCGCCTTATCGGTCTCGCCGCTGTGGTTCGTTGATACCAATCTAACCGCAACTGCCCTCACCTATCTTGCAACCCGCCGCCCAGCGGGGGCCTTGTTGGCCGCCGATGCCGTTTCGGTCGTGAAGGCCCCGCGCCTAAAACTGGCCCTGGCCGCGCTGGATCTTCTGTTCTGCAATGCCGACGAAGCCCGGTTGCTGGCCGACCGTCCGGCGGGCGATACGGCGCTCGATCTGGCGCGCGCGCTGCGGGACCGGGGCTGCGGGGCCGCGATTGTGACCGATGGAGCGCGCGGGGCGGCTTTGGCGGCGATTGGGGCCGAGATGCATCTGCCGCCGCATCCGCTGCCCGGCCCGATTATCGACGAGACCGGGGCGGGCGATTCGCTGGTGGCGGGCACTTTGGCCGGGCTGGCGCGCGGCGTTCCGCTGCCTGAAGCCCTGGCGAATGGGCTGCGCCTAGCCGCCGAAACCTTGACCCATCGGGGAGTCTAGCATGTTGTTACCCGCCGCCCTGCGCCTACTGCCAGAGGTTGCCGACGCTTTGGCCGATGGCCGCCCGGTCGTTGCGCTGGAAAGCACGATCATCGCCCATGGAATGCCTTATCCGCAGAATGTGGAAACGGCGCGCCGGGTCGAAGCGATCATCCGCACGGGCGGGGCGGTTCCGGCGACGATTGCCGTGATCGACGGGGCCATTCAGGTTGGGCTGGATGCCCTTCTGCTGGAGCGGATCGGCACCGCCCCCGATGTGCTGAAACTCTCGCGCCGCGACCTGCCCATCGCGCTCGCCACCCGCAGGCTGGGGGCAACGACCGTAGCGACGACGATGATCGGCGCGGCGCTGGCCGGGATTAAGATTTTTGTGACCGGCGGCATCGGCGGCGTCCATCGCGGGGCGGAGGATAGTTTCGATATTTCCGCCGACCTCACCGAATTGGGGCGCACCAGCGTCGGCGTCGTGTGCGCCGGGGCCAAGTCGATCCTCGATCTGCCGAAAACCTTGGAAACTCTGGAAACCCTGGGGGTTCCGGTGATCGGCTATCAGACCGATTGCTTCCCGCCGTTCTACGCCCGCACCTCCGATCTGCCGGTCGACCACCGGGCGGATACAGCGCAAGAAATTGCGGCGATCTTAACCGCAAAATGGTCCCTGGGTCTCGACGGTGGGGTCGTTATCGCCAACCCCGCGCCTGAGGCGACCGCCCTACCCGCCGCCGAGGTGGATGCCTATATCGTGCAAGCGGTTGCCGAAGCCCGCGCCCAAGGCATCAAGGGCAAAGCCGAAACCCCCTTCTTGCTGAAGCGCATCGCCGACCTGTCCGGGGGCCGGTCGCTGGCTGCCAATATCGCCCTGGTCGAAAATAACGCCCGCCTGGGGGCCACCGTCGCGGTTGCCTTGGCGGGACGCCGTGCTTTCGGTTAAGATTGTTTTAGCCGCGTCGTCCTGGCGCGGCTCTTCTCTCGGTCGTCTGCATCGTCCACCACCTGCCGGATGGGATGCGGGCCGCGTTTGGGTTAGTGTCATACGCATGACTGCATCCGCCCCCGCCTCGACCCCGCCCAGCGTTTCGACGTTAAGCGGCAATAACATCCCTCTCGATCCACAACTCGCGCTGTTCTTGCATCAAATGGCGAGTCGGGAATTTGTAGCCGAAGATATTGTCGCCTTGGCGCGAACCGTCTACGTACATGTTCTGCTGCGGGCGCGGCAATCGTCCGGCGGGCATCGGATGAGCCGAGAGCTGATTTTGGCCCTAACCGGCCGCGTCTTGACTCAGATGGTCGGCTTTTACCTCGACGCGCGCGACGTTGCCGATCTGCTGGATGAAGCCGATGGGAGCGCCGCCGCAGCCCCGGACGAAGCTCAGGGCAGCAGCGACCCGATGGAGGCCCGGCGCAAGCGCTTGGCCGCAGCCAAGCAAAAAACTGGCGGCTGATCTGCAAAAAGCCATTGAATTTTCACACTCGATGCCCAATGTGATGGGGTGGTCCTGGCAGGGTTGCCAGGAAAGTAAACGGAGGGAAACATGTCTCAAGGTTGGCAGACGCCGGGCTGGCAGTCGCCTTATGGCGCGCGGGCGGTCGACCAGGCGGCGTATGACGCCGGCCTGCGCGCTTATATGCTGCGCATCTTCTCGTATATGGCCGGTGGTCTTGGCGTAACCGGCGTTGTGGCGCTCATGGTCGCCAGCAGCCCGGCACTCATGCAGGTTATTTTTGGCACCCCGCTGAAGTGGGTGGCCATGCTCGCCCCCATCGCGATGGTCTTCCTGTTCGCAGGCATGATCCATCGCATGTCGGCGGCAACCGCGCAACTGGTGTTCTGGGCCTATGCCGCCGTCATGGGCGTGTCGATGGCCAGCATCTTCATGGTCTTCACCGGCCAGTCGATCGCCAAAGTCTTCTTCATCTCCGCCTCGGTGTTCCTGGCGGCAGCCTTGTATGGCTATACGACGAAGAAGGACCTGACCTCCATGGGCAGCTTCCTGTTCATGGGCGTGATCGGCATCTTCATCGCGGGCTTGGTGAATATCTTCCTCGCCTCCAGCATGATGAGCATGATTATTTCGATGGTCGCCGTCGTGCTGTTTACCGGCCTGACCGCCTTCGACACCCAGCGCCTGAAGGAAGAATATGCTGAAGGCTATGGCAGCGAAAGCGTTACCAAGATGGCGTTGTTCGGGGCTTTATCGCTCTACCTCAACTTCATCAACATCTTCACCTCGCTGCTGAACCTGATGGGCGACCGCGAGTAAGACGCGAAGGTTTCTTGACCTAACGACGGCCCGGCGCGACACTTCGCGCCGGGTTTTCGTTTGCAGGGGCAGGCTATGGGCTGCAAAAGTGCCATGCTGACGCTGGTCGCACTGGTTTTAACTGCCGCCGCCAGCGCCCAAGGTCCGGTACCCCCGGCCAGCCGGGCACCGCGCACCGCCGCCGACCAAAAACCCGGCCCCTATCCGCTGGATAATTTCTACGCACCGCCCCCCACCCCAACCGAGATTGGGCGGACCATGCGCCCGCACGCCTTTCGCTTTGCCCCCTGCCTTGACGCGCAAGTTGCCTCACTCGCAGGCTTACCGCGCGAGGCTGCCTTGCAGAAGGTGCGCGGCATGAACCTGATGCAGGTGCGCGTGCTGGCTCTGGAATCCCCCGTTTCTTACGAGCGGGTACCCGAACGGCTGACCCTAATCGTCACCGCCGCCGGCAGGGTCAGCCGGGCTTTCTGCCGATAGGGTTAAATCCCCAAGAGCTTCAGGCTTACCGTCGCGGCGACCGCTAGCCCCAGGGCGACCGCCAATTGCCCGGTAACGCGCGCGCCCAGATAGGCCGCCGCCGCCCCAGCCCATTCCGCCGGCCCGCCCCGCAGCAGGGCGGGCACGACCAGCGCGGCGAACATCGCCCCCGGCAGATGATGCAGAAACGCATCAAGAAAGCGGGTCGGCTTCAAAAAGCGCACCATCAGGATGCCACCGGCACGGACCGCGAAGGTGGCCCCGCCCATGGCCAGAAAAGCCAATAGGGTTAGCGGATCGATCCGCAGCACGTCGGCCCAAGTTGGAAAACTCATGCCCCTACCTCCACCGTCCGCAGTTTCCGGGCGGTATCACGCAGGGCACCCGCCAAGGCACCCACGACGCCGCCAATCAGGATATACCAAGCCCCCGCTAGCGTCAGGCTGGCCAATCCCGCGCTGATCGCCGCGCAGCCCCAGGGCAGTAGATCTTGCGGGCTGCGGTACAACCCCTGCAAAAGCGCCACGAAAACCGCCGTGCCGACGATCCCCAGGCCCAGGGCCTCTGGATCGGGCACTAGCCCCCCGGCAAACCAACCAATTCCCCCACTGACCGCCCAAAACCCATAAAGACAGAAGGCCGCCCCCATATAATAGCCGACCCGGACCGCTGCCCCATCGGCCCCGCGCAGCGCTTTGATCGTCACCGCCCAATTTTCATCGGCATTAAAGGCCGCCGCCGCCAGGGCGCGCGGCAAACCCAGCGGCAGCAGCAGGTCCTTCAGTGCCGCCGTTTGCAGCAGATAACGCAGGTTCAGAATTAGAACGGCCAAAGCCAAAACCGCAATCGCGGGCGGTTGAGTCCAAAGTTCGAGCGCCAATAACTGGCTGGAACCCGCGAAAACAATCAGGCTCATCAACACAGTTTCGGCTGTACTATAGCCCTTGCCGGCGGCGATCAGACCATAGACCAAGCCGAAAATCACAACGCTGAAGGCAAGCGGCAGACAGGCGATAAACCCTGCGCGAAAACCATAATCCGGGGGCGACACGGGATAGCTCCTTTCCCAACTGGCCGATCATCCGGATCGGCACGGAGGGAAAGGCTAACGATGCCCCGAAAGCGGGTCTTGAATGAAATTGCGCGCGGCCTCCCTGGGGGCCGCGCGCCTTCAAGAACCCGTACAGATCGGGCCGATCAATGGGCGTCCATCGGCTCCAGATCATTCTGTTTGATCGCAGCGAGCGCCAGATCGCGCGAGGTGGCGACCGCCATCGCCGTGCCATCGGCGGCGAAAATGCCAAAGGCGGGCTGGCCGTCATGGATGACCGGCTTCACATAGGCCACACCGCCCGCGCCCAGCGCGGCAAAATCGGTCGGGGTGAAACTGGTAGGGCGTTGGATGAACAACATGATGTCGTCCTTTCTTGGTCTGACGCTCCCGGCCCGGCTGCCATTCCGGCCTAGCCTAGGGGGGACGCTGCGGGTCCAGTATCACCGGCGCTAAGGCTTTTGTCCTTACCGCCCGACTACTGTGACAGGGAAATCCTTAAGAAGAGATTAGCGGCCCTGAGACAAATCTCAGTCTGGGGCCACATCTAAGGTTTTCGGCGCGGCGGGGGCAGCCTTCGGCACGGTCTTGATTTCGACCGTGCGCACCGTTACCTCCGGCATCGGGCGGTGCAGATCGATGTTCAGCAGGCCATTATCCATTTCTGCCCCAGTCACCTCGATCCCCTCAACTAAAACGAAGGTACGTTGGAATTGCCGCGCGGCAATGCCCCGGTGCAGAAAAACACGGTTGGGATCGTCTTGCTGACGCCCACGGATAACCAGCTGATTATTCTCGATCTGGATCGAAAGATCATCGCGGCGAAACCCGGCGACCGCCAGGGTGATGCGCAGCTTATTGTCGCCGGTCTGTTCGATATTATAGGGCGGATAGCCCCCATTCGCGCTTTTCGCAATCCGATCGAGCGTACGCTCGACATGCTCGAAGCCCAAGAGAAACGGCGAGTTTAGCACCGAAACGCGGGTCATAGATCCCTTCTCCTTCAAAAAGCGAGCGGGTAGGCGGTTTCCGACCCAGTAACGGCATCGGAGGATTATTTTTTACCCTGAATACATGGCATCCCCGACCCGCTTCATCAAGGGCGGTTCAGCAGGGAAACCCCTCAGGGCTGCAACGGCACCACGGCGACGGCATTGTAGGGCGACCCGTCGATCAGCTTGGTCGACCAGACCAGATAGACGAGCGACTGTTTTTCGGCATCGAAGAAGCGGGTGACGCGCATCGATTTGAAGATGAAGGACGTGCGTTCGCTGAACACTTCCTCCCCCTTTTTGCCGCGATCAATCTCGCCCTTGATCCGCACTGCGCCGACCGCCCGGCAGGCGATGGAAAAGCGGCTGGGGTCTTCCGCCAGCCCGACCGCGCCCGATAGGCCGCCGGTATCGGCGCGCGACACATAGCAGGACACGCCGTCCACCTTTGGATCGTCGTAGCGTTCGACCAGCACCTTATCGTTCGGGCCAACGAGGCGGAAGGTGGTCGAAACCTCGCCGACGCGGGTTTGCGCCTGGGCCGCCAGAGGCAGGGCGAGCAGGGCAAGGGCGGCGACAATAGAACGGATCGTCACAGTTGGACTCCTAGTATATACTCGTCAGCGGATCAGGATATACCGGGAGGCCCCGATGCCGCTGTACGTCAAAGACCCGGAAGTCGTCCGGCTCACCGAAGATCTGGCCCGCCGCCGGGGAATTAGCAAGACCGAGGTGATCCGGCAGGCGCTGCGCAATGAGATCGCCCGTGAAGCGCCGCCAGAGGAAGCATCAGACTATGTGAAGAAGGTCATGGCTGCGGCCCAAGCCTTTCGCGCAAAAGGGAATCCCGCAAAAGGATTGCCTGCCGATAAGGATTTCATCGATTCATTATACGAGTAGGGGCGATGTTCATTGACGCATCGGCCCTGACGGCGATCATTGCCCAAGAAGAGGATGCTTATGACCTCTCCCGAAAGCTCGGCGGGAGGGTTAGCCGCACCACATCTCCTCTCGCTGTTTGGGAGGCAAGTCTTGCCCTTGCACGAATTCTCAACCTGACACCTGAGGAGGCCGTCGCTGAACTGGAGCTTTTCTTACAGGCCAGCGAGATCGAGATCATCGCGATAGCGCCTGAAATCGCCGCTCTCGCGGTCCAAGCCTACGCGCGTTTCGGTAAAGGCCGTCACCCCGCCGCCCTCAACATGGGCGATTGCTTTGCTTATGCCTGCGCACACTATGCGCAGGTACCGCTGCTGTATAAGGGCGGGGATTTCACTGAGACGGATATCGACGCGGCCTAAAAACGAAAACGGCCCGCCTTTTGGGGCGAGCCGCTTCCTCAACGCTTCAGCTTAATTACGACGCCAAGCTCCGCAGCACGTACGGCAAAATGCCGCCGTGGCGGTAGTATTCCACCTCATCGAGCGTATCGATGCGGCACAGAGCCTGGATCGTTTCCACCGTGCCATTGGCGCGGGTGATGGTCACGGTCAGGTCCATGCGCGGCTTCAGGCCCGCTTCGACGCCGGTGATGTCGAAGACTTCGGTACCGTCGAGGCCGAGGGTCTGGCGGCTCATGCCGTCCTTGAACTGCAGCGGCAGGATGCCCATGCCGACGAGGTTCGAGCGGTGGATACGCTCGAAGCTTTCGGCGATGACCGCCTTCACACCCAGCAGCAGGGTGCCCTTGGCCGCCCAGTCGCGGCTGGAGCCGGTACCATATTCCTTACCGGCAACGATGACCAACGGCGTGCCTTCGGCCTTATACTTCTGCGCGGCATCATAGATGAACATGCCTTCGCCGCTCGGCTGATAGACCGTCACGCCGCCGCTGGTGCCGGGGGCCATTTCGTTCTTCAGGCGGATATTGGCGAAGGTGCCGCGCATCATGACTTCGTGGTTACCGCGACGGGCGCCGTAGCTGTTGAAGTCGATGGGGCGGACCTGATGTTCCAGCAGGTAGGAACCGCCGGGGCTGTCTTTCTTAATCGACCCGGCCGGGGAGATATGGTCGGTCGTGATCGAATCGCCGAGGATCGCCAGCGGGCGCGCCTTGCGGATGTCCGACACCGCGCCGGGTTCCTTAGCCATGCCGACGAAGTAGGGCGGGTTCTGCACATAGGTGCTGCCGCCGTCCCACACATAGGTTTCGCCCGTGGTGGTCTCGATGGCGCGCCATTCGTCCGGCCCGTGGAAGACGTTACCGTAACGCGACTTGAACATGTCCGAGGTCAGGCTGGCTTCGAGCGCCGCCTGGATTTCGGCGTTCGACGGCCAAATATCCTTGAGATAGACCGGCTTGCCGTCCTTGCCGGTGCCGATGGCATCGGTCGTCAGGTCCAGCGTCATCGTACCAGCGAGGGCATAGGCGACGACCAGCGGCGGCGAGGCGAGGTAATTCGCCTTCACGTGCGGGCTGATACGGCCTTCAAAGTTGCGGTTACCCGACAGAACGGCGGCGACGGTCAGGTCGCCCTTTTCCACCGCCGCAGCAATCGGGTCGGCCAGCGGGCCGGAGTTGCCGATACAGGTAGTGCAGCCATAACCGACGAGATTGAAGCCGAGCTTATCGAGATACGGGGTCAGCCCCGCCTTTTCGAGATAGTCGGTCACGACTTGGCTGCCGGGGGCGAGCGAGGATTTCACCCAGGGCTTGCGCTCCAGACCGAGTTCCACCGCCTTCTTCGCCACCAGACCGGCGGCGATCAGCACGCTGGGGTTCGAGGTATTGGTGCAGGAGGTGATGGCAGTAATCACCACATCGCCATCGGTCAGTTCGTAGTTGGAGCCTTCGACGGCCACCTTGCGCGGCGCGGGCACGCCCGCATCGGCGAGGGTCTTGCTGAAGCTGCCCTTGGCGTCGGACAGCAGCACGCGGTCCTGCGGGCGCTTCGGCCCGGCCATCGACGGAACGACGGTGCCGAGATCAAGCGCAAGGGTCGTGGTGAAGACCGGATCGGGGCTACCGGCATCGCGCCACATGCCCTGGGCCTTGGCATAGGCTTCCACCAGTTGCACGCGGGCGGGATCGCGGCCCGTGAACTCCAGGTAGCGGATGGTTTCGGCATCAATCGGGAAGAAACCGCAGGTGGCACCATATTCCGGGGCCATATTGGCGATGGTCGAACGGTCGGCCAGCGACAGATTATCGAGGCCCGGACCGTAGAATTCGACGAACTTGCCGACAACGCCGAGCTTGCGCAGCATCTGGGTGACGGTCAGCACCAGATCGGTCGCCGTCGCGCCTTCCGGCAGCTTGCCGGTCAGCTTGAAGCCGACGACATCCGGCACCAGCATCGAGACCGGCTGACCGAGCATGGCCGCTTCGGCTTCGATCCCGCCGACGCCCCAGCCCAGCACCGCGAGGCCGTTGACCATCGTGGTGTGGCTATCGGTGCCGACGCAGGTGTCCGGATAGGCCACGGTCTTGCCGTCTTCCGTCGCGGTCCAAACGACCTGCGCCAGATATTCGACGTTCACCTGATGGCAAATGCCGGTACCAGGCGGCACAACGCGGAAGTTGTTGAAAGCCGACTGGCCCCAGCGCAGGAAAGCATAGCGTTCGTGATTGCGCTCGAACTCCAGCTTCACGTTATCGGTAAACGCCTGCGGAGTGCCGAAATGATCGACCATCACCGAATGGTCGATGACCAGATCGACCGGCGACAGCGGATTGATCTTCTGCGGGTCGCCGCCGAGGGCCACCATCGCATCGCGCATTGCCGCCAGATCGACCACGGCGGGCACGCCGGTGAAATCCTGCATCAGCACGCGCGCCGGGCGATAGGCGATTTCCTTTTCGTCGCCGGCGGGCTGCCAATCGGCCAGCGCCTTGACGTCGGCGACCGAAACGGTCCGCTCGTCCTGATAGCGCAGCAGATTTTCCAGCAGCACCTTCAGCGACATCGGCAGACGGGCGACATTGCTGTGACCGGCATCGATGAGCGCCTGGAGGCTGAAATAATCGTAGGAGGCACCGCCAACACTAAGCGTGCGGCGGGTTTTGAGCGTGTCGATTCCGACGGCCACGGGATTTCTCCGTATTTGTTGTGGGGGCCCAGATGAACCCAACCCTTCCGGAGGCCGAGTGTACGCCGGATTGATGACAGAACAAGACGGAAGAACTGGGGGATATCCCTAGTTTTTCTTATGAAGCCGCTGTCGATGCCAGGCCAAACCCGCGGCCAAACTTGCCAAAGTCAGCAATCCTGCGCCGGTGGCAAAAATCACTTCATAAGTCTGGGTGGCGGCAAAGAGCGCGGCGAAAGCCTGTCCGGCGAGGGCTTGGAACGCCGAAAAAATCAGGGTTAGCTTGCGCCAAACGGCGCGATGCGCTTCCGCCCCCACCAATTCCAGTGCCACACCCGACGTCAAGAGCGCCGCCCCCGGCGTCGCTGCGCCAACGATCAGGCTAGAGATTACCAGCACCGGGGTCGCCGTCGACAGAAGCGGCAGCAGAACGCAAACCGCCTTAGCCGCGAGCATCGCGGTCAAAGCCGCCCCAAAGCCGATCCTATCGGCCAACCGCCCCAGCAACAGTGTTCCCAGGGCCGCCCCAACCCCAAACAGCACCCAAAAAAGGCTACCGACCGCCACCCCCTGCCCCAGACCGCGCGCGATGAAATCGACCCAAAAAACCGTATGCGGGATAAACCCCATGGCATCGCCTGCATAAGCGGCGGCCAAGCAAACCAGCGGCAAGGTCCAGCGCGGCCCCGGTCCAGCGGGGGCGGGGGCGAGGGCGAGTGGCCGGTCCGGCCAGCCCGACCAGGCGGGCACCCACAGGATCAGCGCCAAGGCCGCCAGCCCCAGCCAAGCGGCGACAATATCGATACGGGCCAGCCAGGGCACTAGGGTTCCGGCTAAAACAATGCCAATGCCAATTCCGCAGAAAACCAAACCGCCAATCGTTCCCCGGCGGGAAACCGGCACCTGGCCCAGAAGCGCGGGCGGACCTAGAATGAGGATCAGCGCCCCGGCGATCCCAGTCAGCAAGCGCCAGGGGGCCAGCCAGACGAAGCCCCAATCGGGCACCCCCGCCAGGGTCGCCAGCAGCACCGCCCCAACCGAGGCGCGCATTACCGCGCGCACGCCGAAGCGATCCGCCAGCCAGAGGGCCGACAGCGAGCCAATGAAATATCCGATGAGATTGGCAGCGCCGAGCCAGACGGCCTGCGGCCCGGTAAACAGCCCGGCCGCCACCAGCGCGGGGATCAGCGGAGTGAAAGCAAATCGTCCAATGCCATGACCAACGATCAAAGCGGCGGCACCCGGCAAAGCCTGCCGGAAAGCTGAGGGGGGTGGGGTCATCGCGGCACAGATCGCGCGGGCGGGCGCGATCCACAAGCCTTGGGCCGACTATGCGTCGTCCTTTTCCACTTTCTCAAGGAAACGCGCGGCGCGCGTTAGAGCTTCCTGAAAATGGGTCGTGCGAACCGGGGCCGCCACAGTCGAGCGGGCGTGCATCAGCAGATAGCCCAGTTGATGCTTCATCATATCGGCATTTTCCAAATGCCGTGCCAAGGTCATCAGGTAATCATAGAGTTCCTGATCCTGGTATTTTTCGTAAACCGCCGACGCCTTGCTATAGAGGTCTTCGAGCGCCTTGTTCATTATTATTACCCTCCCAAAAAGACCGAACCGACCGGCGGCCCGGCATAGAAGCAGGCTACTTGTGCAGCGCAGCACAAAAAGCCTGCCGCAAACCCCGCCCCCTGGCAAGGGGCGGTTTGATGAATTTACGCCCCCCTGGTGAGGGGACCGGATGGGGGGGCCGGATAAAAACGCCCAACAGAGGAGTGCTGATTTATTTTTATCGCCTCCCATGTCACAAACGGCCAAGCGGCGGCGTCTTAAGCGCGTTACCCTCTCTCGGAAAGGTACCCGATCGTGTCGCACCAACGCCTCAACCCGTTCCAAGCCAATCCCGATGCCTATAAGGCGCTAATGGCCGTGGAAACCTATCTTCAGTCCTGCGGGCTGGACTATACGCTGATTGAACTCATCAAAACCCGCGCGTCGCAGATCAATGGCTGCGCCTTCTGCCTGCATATGCATACGACCGATGCCCGGAAGGCCGGGGAGAGTGAAATTCGCCTGCACTTGCTGGCGGCTTGGCGGGAATCAAGCCTCTATACCCCGCGCGAACGCGCCGCCCTGGGGTGGACGGAAGCCCTAACCCTGCTGCCACAAACCGGGGCACCCGATGCCGATTACGCAGCTTTCCAAGCGGAATTCAGCCCAGCAGAACAGGTGAGTGTCACCGCCCTAATCGGCATGATTAACCTTTGGAACCGGCTGGCCGTTGGCTTCCGGCTCGATCATCCGAAAGCCTGAGCATGAGTACGGCCCGCGCCGCTGCGCAATTTGAAGCGCACCGCCCTTTCTTAAAGCGCTTGGCGGCGCGGCTCCTCGGTTCCCGGACCGATGCCGACGATGTGGTCCAGGATGCCTACCTACGTTGGCATCGGGTGGCGGGGGCGCAAACCGTGGAAACGCCGCGCGCTTATCTGGTGCGAATCGTCACCCGCTTGTGCCTGGATCGGATGCGCGCCCTTCGGCGTCAGCGTATCGCCTATGACGGGCCATGGCTGCCGGAGCCGGAGTTGGAGCCGGAGCAGGATCTGACCCTAACGCTGCTCCTGGCGCTCGAACGCTTGTCTCCCCTGGAACGGGCGGCCTTCCTGCTGCACGACGTCTTCGGTACGCCTTTCGCCGATTTGGCCGTGACCCTAAAGCGTAACGAAGCGGCCTGCCGCCAATTGGCCGCCCGCGCCCGCGCGCACATCCAGGCCGCCCAGCCGCGCTATCCCGTCGATGTGCGCGAAGCCGAGGCGATAACCGAGGCGTTTTTCAAAGCCAGCCGCCTTGGCGATATGACCAGCCTTACCCGCTTGCTCGCCCCCGATGCGGTACTCTTGTCGGACGGCGGCGGTATCCGGCTGGCGACGCTCAATCCCATCCTGGGGCGCGACAAGGTGGCGCGCTTCTTTACCGGCCTTGCCCGAAAATACGGCCCGCAACTGCCGCCCCGTCCCCATATCGGCCCGATTAACGGGCTGCCCGGCTATGTTACCCTGGAAAGCGACGGGTTGCCGCAAAGTACCGCCGTGAAAATCGAAAACGGGCTGATCTCGGCAATTTACATCGTCCGCAACCCGCATAAGCTGCAAGGTATGATTTTCCCGACCGCCCCCTCCCGATGAGCGCCCGGCGCGACCGGGGCCGCCGCGCCTATCGCCGGGGCCGGGCGGGGGAACGGTTGGCCCTGCTGCTGCTGTGGCTGAAAGGCTATCGGCTATTGGGGCGCAATCTGCGCACCCCTTTCGGCGAAATCGACCTTTTGGTACGGCGCGGGCCAGTCTTAGCCGCCGTGGAAGTGAAAAGCCGCCCCAGCCTGATCGCCGCACGCGCTGCCATCGATCCCACCCAGCGCGCCCGGCTTTTGCGGGCGCTGGCTTGGCTGGTGTCGCGCCGTCCCGATTTCAAGGACTTGCAACCGCGCTGCGACGCGCTTTTGATAGCGCCCAGACAATGGCCCCGGCATATGCGCAACGCGTTCGGGGATGAATAAGGAAAGAGACCGCGATGACCCTGACGGTTGCCTTACAAATGGACCCTATCCACAGCATCGATGTACAGGGCGATAGTACCCTGATGCTGGGGCTGGAGGCCCAACGTCGGGGGCATAAACTCTATCATTATCTACCGCAGAATCTGTCCTTGAAGAATGGGACCGTCGTTGCCACCGGCCACACGCTGACCCTACGACACGAGGCGGGCAATCACTTCGATCTGGAGGCGGAGGAGGAGTTCAACCTCGCCGATCTCGACGTGATCCTGCTGCGCCAAGACCCGCCCTTCGACCTCGCCTATCTGACAACGACCTGGCTGCTGGAAAAAATCCACCCAAGCACGCTGGTCGTCAACGATCCGTCCTGGGTGCGGGCGATGCCGGAGAAAATCTTCGTTACCGAATTCCCCGACCTGATGCCGCCAACACTGATTACCTCCGACCCCAAGCAGGCGGTGGCGTTTCGGGAGGAACATCAGGATATTATCGTGAAGCCGCTCTACGGTAACGGCGGTGCCGGCGTCTTCCACCTGCGCCCCGATGATGAAAACCTATCGGCCCTGATCGAACTCTATCAAAAACTGGGGCGCGAACCCTTCATGGTCCAGCGCTATCTGCCGGAGGTTCGGGCGGGCGACAAGCGCATCATTCTGATCGACGGACACCCGGCAGGGGCGGTGCTGCGCGTCCCAGCAGAGGGAGAGGCGCGCGCCAATATGCATGTGGGCGGTCGGGCGGTGAAAACCGACCTCTCGCAGCGCGATCTTGAAATCTGCGCCCGCATCGGCCCAACCCTGCGGGAGCGCGGGCAGATTTTCGTCGGCATCGACGTAATCGGCGACTATCTGACCGAAATCAACGTCACCTCCCCCACCGGCATTCAACAGATCAATCGCCTCAACGGCGTGCATCTGGAACGGGATATTTGGGACGCGATTGAACGGCGACTTTAAGTGGGCAACCCCCCTACGTCATAATCCCGCTTGACGCCGCCCCGATCCCCCGGCTGCAATGCCGAGGCATAGATTAGACAGGAAAGCATCCGCATCCTTCGGTAAGGGGCGCGGGCGCGACAGGGGATGGATTGAGCGATGACTTCGACGCAAACGGTTTCCGGCCAGGGTGCTCACAGCCTGAATGCCCCGGATATCAAGGTGAAAGCCCGCGAGGTTTTCGGCATCGATACCGACCTAGAGGTTCCGGCCTTTTCTACCGGCTCGGCCTATGTTCCGGACGTCGACCCCAGCTATAAGTTCGATCCCGATACGACGCTGGCCATTCTTGCCGGATTTGCGTTCAACCGCCGCGTCATGATCCAGGGCTATCACGGCACGGGGAAATCGACGCATATCGAACAGGTGGCGGCGCGTCTCAATTGGCCGTGCATCCGCGTTAACCTTGATAGCCATATCAGCCGCATCGATTTGATCGGCAAGGACGCTATCGTCCTGCAAGACGGTAAACAGGTCACCGCCTTCCGCGAAGGCATTCTGCCCTGGGCCTTGCAAAGCCCAGTCGCGATTGTGTTCGACGAATATGACGCGGGCCGCCCGGACGTGATGTTCGTGATTCAACGGGTGCTGGAAGTGGAAGGTAAGCTGACCCTGCTGGATCAGAATAAGGTCATTCGCCCGCACCCGTTCTTCCGCCTCTTCGCCACCGCCAATACCATCGGCCTGGGCGATACCACCGGCCTCTATCACGGCACGCAGCAGATCAACCAGGGCCAGATGGACCGCTGGAACATCG
>CAZNVY010000060.1:0-21400 GCA_964576605.1 uncultured Elstera sp.
TTGAGGTCGCTGTGGGGCAACCCGTGGAAGTTCGAGTCTTCTCGACCGCACCAAACACAAAAAACCCGCCGGGGTCTCCTTGGCGGGTTTTTTGTGTTCTCCGCGCCCTATCCCGGCCCCTTGCGGTTTCCCCTTATTGCGCAAAATGTCGCTGCTGTGCAGTCCTCGAAGCCCTGCTGCCCGAAAAGCGATCCTATCTTGCGCTTGCTGGGGAAGAGGCCACTAAGGTAACCAAAAGGAGCAAGGCGTGCGCCGCCGCCCAGAGCGCGCGCCAGCCATAACCGGGAGGGAAAGCCGTCCATGGCTGAGGATATCCGCGACGCCGCGCTAGAGTACCACCGCCTGCCGCAGCCAGGGAAACTGGCCATTGTCCCGACCAAATCCATGGCCACGCAGCGCGATCTTGCGCTGGCCTATTCTCCCGGCGTGGCCCATGCCTGCACAGCGATTGTCGACGATCCGGCGAATGCGGCCAAATATACGGCACGGGCCAATCTGGTCGCGGTGATTTCCAATGGGACGGCGGTTTTGGGGCTGGGGGCGATCGGCCCGCTGGCCTCGAAGCCGGTGATGGAAGGCAAGGCGGTTCTCTTCAAGAAATTCGCCGGGATCGATGTTTTCGATATCGAAATCGACGCCGAAGACCCGGATAAGGCGGTGGAAGTCATTGCCGCGCTGGAGCCGACCTTCGGCGGCATCAACCTTGAAGACTTTAAGGCCCCAGAGTGTTTTGAGATCGAATCGCGCCTGCGCGCCCGGATGAAAATCCCGGTCTTCCACGACGATCAGCACGGCACGGCGATTATCGTCGGTGCCGCCATTCTGAATGGGTTGCGCGTCGTTGGCAAAACGCTGCAAGAGGTGAAACTGGTTACCTCCGGCGCGGGGGCCGCCGCGCTCGCCTGCCTTGACCTGCTGGTTGATATGGGGCTGCCGCTGGAGAATATCACCGTTACCGATCTTGCGGGCGTGGTCTACAAGGGCCGCGTCGAGTTGATGGACCCGCGTAAAGAGCGGTATGCGCGCGAAACCAATGCGCGCGGCCTAGCGGAGGCGATTGTTGGCGCAGATATTTTCCTCGGTCTTTCCGCCCCGCGCGTGTTGAAGCCAGAAATGGTACAGTCGATGGGCGCGCGGCCCATCATTATGGCGCTGGCCAACCCGACGCCGGAAATTATGCCGGACGAGGTGAAGGCCATCCGCCCGGATGCGATTGTGGCGACGGGCCGGTCAGACTATCCGAACCAGGTCAATAATGTTCTCTGCTTCCCTTTCATCTTCCGCGGCGCGCTCGATGTGGGGGCCACGACGATTAACGAGGCGATGAAAATCGCCTGCGTCAAAGCGATTGCCGATCTGGCCATGGCGGAGGCGTCAGAAATCGTCGCCAATGCATATGCGGGGGAAGAGCTGACGTTCGGGCCGGAGTATCTGATCCCGAAGCCTTTCGATCCGCGCTTGATTGTGGAAATTGCCCCGGCGGTGGCCAAGGCGGCGATGGAGAGCGGGGTTGCGACCCGCCCGATCCAGGATTTCGATGCGTACCGCGATCATCTTAGCCAATTCGTCTATCGTTCTGGCCAGGTGGCCCGTCCGATTTTCGAGGCCGCCAAGCGCGACCCGCGCCGCGTGGTTTTCGCCGAAGGGGAAGAGGAGCGGGTCCTGCGCGCCGTGCAGCAGGCGTTGGACGAAAAACTCTGCCGACCAATTCTCATCGGACGGCCCGATGTGATCGAAAGCCGCGTCGCCCGCTTGGGGCTAAGGCTGAAGCCGGGGGAGAATGTCGAGGTTTGTAACCCGAACTCCGATCCGCGCTATAATGAATATTGGACGCTCTATCACAGCCTCATGGCCCGACGGGGGGTTTCGCCCGATAATGCGCGCACCATCGTGCGAACCCGCAATACGGTCATTGCCGCGCTCATGCTGCGGCGGGGGGAGGCGGATGCGATGATCTGCGGCACCATCGGTCGCTATCATCGCCACCTCGGCCATATTGCCGAAGTGATTGGCCGGGCGCGGGGCGTATCGGGCTTTTATGCCCTTAATGCGCTGATTCTACCGAAGGGGACTTATTTTATCTGTGATACCCATGTGCAGCGCGACCCCAGCGCAGCACAATTAGCCGAAATGACCATTCTTGCCACCGATGCGGTCCGTCGTTTTGGGGTGACGCCCAAGGTGGCGCTGCTCTCGCATTCTAACTTCGGCGGTTCGGATGCGCCGTCTGCGGTGAAAATGCACGAGGCGCTGGATTTGATCGTCGAACGCTTCCCCGATATGGAAGTGGAGGGCGAAATGCACGCCGATAGCGCCTTGAATGAGGAAATCCGCAACCGTATTTTCCCTGGCTCGCGTCTAAAGGGTTCGGCCAATCTGCTGATTATGCCCGGCCTTGATGCCGCAAATATCTCCTTCAACCTCCTCAAATCCACCAGTGACGGCCTATCCATCGGCCCAATGCTGATGGGAGCGGCGAAGCCCGCCCATATTCTGACCCCCTCGGTCACCGTGCGTGGGATTCTGAATATGATCGCCACGGCGGTGGTGCACGCTCAGCAGTTAGAAGCCCGCTGAGAAAGGGCGAGGGCCAAGTCCCGCGCCGAAAGCGGGGCTTGGTCCGATGGGGTTGGTTACTCGATAGAGTCGGCCAGGCCGTGCTTCACCACCAGGGCCGCATAGGCTTCCGATGCCCGAAATTTCTTGAGATGCTCGTTGAATTTTTGCAAGAACTCGGCCCCCGCTTTATTTTGTTTTCCAACGATCAGGTGCTGATAGTTCGGGATAAAGGTTTTTTCGGCGGCAGCAAGATTGTTCCAGACGCCGGCTTGTTCGGCGACGGCTTGCAGGGAAAGCTTATTGGTGAGAATGAAATCTGACCGACCAATCCCAAGAAAGCGCGCACAGGTTATCATGTCGGAAGGTTCTTGAAGTTTAATTTTTTCTTCTTTGATCGGTGCCTTTAGATTGTCGTAAATAACATAGCCAGTTGGGTTGCACAGGGTTTTTCCGTAGAGATCTTCAATCGTTTTATAATCAATCGGTCGATCTTTGTGATAAAAAACCTTGGTTTGAATTGTGAACAAGGGGTCGGAATATTGGGTAACGGCTTCCCGCTCGCTATTTCGGGCATAGGGGAAAGTCGCCATAGCCTCGCCAGAAGCCGTCATCTCGAAGCCGCGTCGCCACGGTAGGAAGCGAAAATTGGGGGTCTGTCCCATGCTTTCCACGACTTTTTTCACCAACTCTGTCGCAAACCCGCCCTCTGGCAGTTTTTGATCGGTGAAGGGCGCATATTCATTGCCGGTCACGATCTCGACGGCCAGGGCTTGGGGGGCGGCCAGGGGACTGATCGCCAGCAAGGCGATCGCCAGCTGCTTCGTCTGGTGGAGGAAAGACATTGGGGACTCCATGAGGGCTTGATAGATAAAAGTATCTTAAATGCATATTTAATTAAGCGCATGGTCTTTTGTGTGACAAAACAATCATGCGAAATCAGGCGGCAGGCCTTTCCAGACTCTCCTTGACTTAACAGGCCGGGGGGGCTACGAAACCGCCTCTTCCGCGAGATCGGCCCGGCAGGGTCGGTCTGGCTCCCGCTGTTGGCGGGGGTTAAGCACGCGAAGGCTCGGAAAAGTCACTCTTTAGGATAGAGCAGCCATGTCGAAGCGCATTCAAGCGAAGTACAAAATCAATCGCCGTCTGGGCGTCAACCTCTGGGGCCGCGCCAAGTCGCCGGTTAATAAGCGGGAAGGCGGTCCGGGCCAGCATGGTCAGCGTCGTCGGAAGCCGACGGACTATGGAACCCAGCTGCAGGCGAAGCAGAAGCTGAAGGGCTATTACGGTAATATCGGGGAGCGCGCGTTCCGCAAGCTCTACGAAGAAGCCGTGCGCCGCAAGGGCGATTCGGGCGAAAACCTGATCGGCCTGCTGGAACGCCGCCTGGATGCCGTGGTCTACCGCTTGAAGTTCGCCGTCACCCCCTTCGCCGCCCGCCAGCTGGTTAGCCATGGCCATGTGAAGGTGAATGGCCAGCGCGTCAATATCGCCTCCTACCAGGTGCGCGATAATGATGTGATTGAACTGACCAGCAAGGCCAAGCAGATGGCCGTGGTTATGGAAGCCCAAGCGTCGGGCGAACGTGACGTTCCGGATTATTTTGACCACGATCAGGCCAATGCCAAGGCTACCTTCCTGCGTGCCCCGAAGCTCGCGGATGTGCCTTATCCGGTGCAGATGGAACCGAACTTGGTTATCGAATTCTACTCGCGCTAATCGGCGCGCAGCGGATACAGAGATGGGGGCGGCCTGCGGGCCGCCCTTTTTCGTTGGATTGGGCCGCTTTAGCGAATTGCCCCTTCCAGCCCATGCTTCTTCACCAGGGCGGCATAGGCCGGCGAGGCGCGATAGGCAGTCAGGCTGGCGTTGAATTTCGCCATGAAGGCGGCCCCCCCTGTCGCGCGCCAACCGATTTGAGCACTCGCGCCACCTGATTTGAGCACCGCGCGGCCCGTAATACAGGTCGGCTTTTGGGCCGCTGCAAGCTGTGTGGCGCAGCCCTAAATTCACAATGTCAAAGAGCGAAAGCGGCGGCTGGTTTCCCAGCCGCCTTTTTTTGTTGGGCTAAGGCGTGATGATGAGTTCGGGAAACTCCCGCCCTTTATCGCCGCCTGCCACGGAATAGCGGACGGGGATCGGCTCCAGGGTGAAGCCCTCGAACACCTCCCGAACGCCCGGCGTGTCGTTGATCGACAGAATGAAGCTGCCTTTAAGCGCCTTCAGCGTCTCGGCCAGCCGGGCGAAGTCCGCCCGCTCGAAGCGGTTTCGGCCGTATTCATCCTCGCAGCCCCAATAGGGCGGATCGAGATAGAAGAGCGCGCCCTCCCGGTCGTAGCGCTGAATGAACTCGCCATAAGGCAGGCATTCGATGACGACGCTGGCCAGCCGTTCATGCACCTCGGCCAGCATCGGCTCTAGCTTGTTCAGGTCGAACCTTGCAGGGCCGGTGCGGGTGGTGCCGAAATTCCTGCCACTGATTTTACCGCCGAAGGCGGTGCGTTGCAGGTACAAAAATCGCGCGGCCCTTTCGAGGTCGGTAAGGGTTTCGGGGTTGGTTTCGACCAGTCGGTTGAAATCGGCCCGCGTGGTCAGTTGGAACCTCAGCACGTCCATGAACTGCGGATAGTGCCGCTGAAGGATGCGAAACAGGTTCGCCACGTCCTTCGAGAGGTCGTTGATGACCTCGGTTTTAGGCCGATGGTCGCGGCGCAGAAACACCCCGCCCATGCCGAGAAAAGGCTCGGCATAAAGCGTGTGGGGCGTGATGTTGATCCGCGCGATCAGGCGTTTCGCCAATAAGCGCTTGCCGCCGAAGTACGGGGCGGCGGGTTGGGCAGGATGAACAGCCGTGAGGGGTGCCTCACAGATAGCGGTAGACATTAGGACATACTCTTTATACGAGTCCGCCACCCTGCAGGGGTCGGCGGGCTGTCTTTGACGGGCGAGGCCGCAATCCTCGCGGTTTAGGGTGCGCCAGCACCCCGAACCCCCGCCTATTGACGGGGATAGAGACCCCAGGCGTTAAGCCAGAACTCGGTTGCCGCCACCCACGGCAGCATGAGGTTGGCGGCTTGGGCGGCCAGCGGGTGAACGTACAGAAAATGCATCATCACCAGCCTCCTTCGATCTCACTGGCCAGCGCGGCCAGGGTTTCAAAATCCCCCACCGCGATTTGGGCCGAGAGCGCGGCTTCGCGGGTGAACACGGCCTGCACATGGGCCGCGACTTGAAACGCCGCCGCGATGAGCTGGGGCCGGGTGACGGTGATGAAGCCATCGGCGGTTTTCCAGGCGGTCTGCCAGGGTTGGTCGGGGTGCGCCGCCTCCCATTCCGCCGAGAGAACGGCGCTTTCAACGAGGGAGGAGCGGCCCTCGGCGTCTGAGTGCCAGCGTTTGCCGTCGATCACCACGCCGCGCACTTGAGCCGCCCAGCGGCAGGCGGCGAGGCGGGTGAGCAGGCCACCGCGGAAGGCTTCGAGCGCTTGCTGTGTCGCGGCGCGCAGGCCGAAGTTTTGATCCGGCTGCCAGGTCGACTGCAGATAGGGCACCAGCGCCGGAGCGATCAGGATCGCCGCGGCCCCCGGCTGGACGGGCGCGCCCGGCAGCGCGTGATCGATCTCGATCAGTGCGCCGTCGCGGGTGATGGCACGATAGTGTTTGGTCATGATCGCTCCTTAATCGGCCACACGGCGCAAAATGATGCAGCCCGGCGCGCCATTGCCGCCCGACTGCGTGACGGTCCCGTTAAATCCGTAAGGCGAGCCGCCGCCGCCCGCGCCATAGCCCGCGCCGCCGGTGCCGCCCAAAATCGTATCGCCCGCCTGAGTACCGGAGGCCGGGTGATCTTCGAGGGCGACATTGCTGCCCGTGCCCGCCAGTTGCGGGATTGCCCAAGGCGGCAATACCCCGCCGCCGCCGCCCTTATTGCCGTTTTGGATGCCGGGACGGGTGTCGAGATGCGTGCCGCCCGCGCCGGGGGTTAGGCCGAGCGAACTCCAATAATATCGTCCGCCCAAACCCGGATCGCCGTCGCTGCCGGGCAAAACGGGCACATTGCCCATCGCGCCGCCGCCGTAGGAGCTGCCAGAGGATATACCTGCATCGGTCGGGGCAGGCGTGACGCCGTAGGGCACGCCCCCATCGGCACCCTCGCCAATCGCATCGTCAAAAAACGATGATTGGCCGCCCATATTACCGCCGAGCGCCGTCTGGTCGCTGGTCGTGACCGCCTGGCCGCCGCGCCCGACGCGGATCGGCACGGTTTGACCGGCGGTATAGCGCTGCGTCGTGACTGGGTTGGGCCGATAACCGGCCCCGCCCGCAACCCCGGCGTTAACTGATGCGCCCCCCGCAGCGCCGCCGCCAACCGGGATGCGGGCATATTCGCCCTCCTCCGGGATCGTAAACTCGCTGAGGGTGATGTCGGTAATCCACAGGTCGGGGCTGACAGTGACGGTCAGCGTGTCCGACCACGCACCCGCCCCCAAATCCGCGCCCCAATGGCGCACCCGGACCTGCACCCCCCAGCCCATTTTGGCGTAAGGCGCTTGCAGGAGCAGCACCGCCGGTAGATCGAGCGTGCCGCTGTCCCAGGCATCGCCCCACTCTTGACCAACCCGCCGCACCTGCATCTGCACGCCGGTTTGCGTATCCGTACCGCGCAGCACCGCAAAGGGCGAGATCGCCAGCGCCGTGCCGGTTTGCACCGTCGCGCCGGAGGCCGGAGCGGTGATCGACGGGGCAAGAATAACGCGGAAATCCGGGATTGTCTGCCCCAGAACCGGCTTGCTGGGATCGCCCAAAGACCCATCCGCCGCCTTGATTTTGGCCGTGAAGCGATAGGCCGTCCCTTGCTGCGCCACGCCATCCGGCAGGGTGTAGGCCGAGCCGAGGGGCTGGGGCGGCGAGGTGTGGATCACCGAGTTATCGGAGACCTTGACCACCTCATACACCACGCCCGCGACCGTGAGACCGGGCGGCGGGGTGTAGGCGGCGATCTGCAAAACGGGCTGCGGGCCGAGCGCTTGATCGTCCGGGGCCGGGGAGATCAGGCGTGGGCGCGGGCGGGGGTTGTAGGTACCTTCGGCCAGTGCCGGGCGCGCTTGTGTTGTGAGCCAATGCACCGTAACCGGGCCGCCGACAGCGGTAATCCGCAGGCGGGTTGGGCCGCTGCTGGGGATCAGATATTGCGTTTCGGTGGCCCCTGAAGCCGTGCGCTTGCGCCACCACGGTGCGTCGATCAGGCCGTTGCTGGTGCCGTCCGACCATTCGACATCGAGCGTGCCCGGCCCCGAATGGCGGATGATGATCGCGTGGCCTTCGGGCGTGCTCGGCCCCAGGTCCAAGGGCCGGGTGCGGTAAATGCCGCCCGCCGTGGCCGTCGCCTGCCGTGGGGTCGAAACATCCCAATCGGTGCGCGACATCCAGGCCGGGAAGGTCACAGCCCAGGTGAGCGCGGGCGTGACGCGGATGCGGGTTGTGTCGAGGATCTGCGAGACCGTTACTTCCTGGCGGTAGCCGTCCTCGTCGAACAGCACATAGGTTTCGCCAAGCGTGAGGGCGGCGGTGCTGGTCACGTCCAAACTGTCATCCCCCGCCACCGGCACCACGGCGTTGGTGAGCGCAAGCGGCGCGGTTCCGGCTCCAAGGTCGATCAGCGTCCAGCCCGCCGCGAAGGCTTCGGCGTAGGTGCCCGTGGCGGAAAACTGCGCGCCGACGATCCCGGCCAGCACTTCGGCTTGGGAGGACGCGACCTGCTCGGAAAGTTCGCTGAGGTTCGTGGTGAGGTCGGCGATCTGCTCGGCTTGAAGCTCTTGCCCCGCGAGCAGCATTTGCGTGCGAAGGTCAAGCTGCTTGGTGGCGACATTGGCGATGCCTTCCGGCCCGCCCTGAACAGGATCGCCCGTTTGCAGCAAATAGATGGGATCGGGCCAAACGGGCGGCGTGTTTGATGCGCCAAGCGCATCGGGCGGCGGCGGTGTGGTCATTTAACCCTCCTTAGAACGCAATCGCCCAACGGACGATCAGGCGCATGTCATTGGCTTTTTGCAGGTCGGCGACGGGTCCGTTTTGCGCGTCAGACGCGCGGGCGCGCACCCAGCGCGCGAGCAGCACGCCTGCCGGATCGAGCAGCCCAAACTCCCGCACCCACAGGCCGTTCCCGTCCGCCTCTAGCGCGGTTGCCTCGAACGTGACGGTCGCGCCGAGGTAGGTGGGCGCGGCGCTGAACGGCAGCAGGAGTGCGGGCGTGATGGCGGTATCGCCGGGGGAGGCGGCAGCCCCGTTCTCGCCAATCGCAATCTGGCTGGGGTGCAGTGCCGTGGGGTCGCCGCCGAGCAGGCGCGGGAAGCGCTCGCGCCCCGCTGTGGTGATGAGGTTCGGGTGGTCGATGACCCGGCGCTGGCCGCGCTGCCAGACCTCTAGGGTTACAAAGCCACGGGGGCTAACTTGGTCTTGAACAAGCACTGAATGGCCCTCCCGATGCGCTTGGCGTGTCAAACACGCTGGCCGATGCGCTTGGCGCATCAAAAACGCTGGTTAAACGGTCATGCCGAGACACGCGCCGATCTGGGTTAGCTCGGCGGTGGTTAGGGTGGAATTTGTGGTGTTGCCGGTCGCGACCGAATTGGTGGCGGTGCAGCGGGTCAGAACCCCGCCGGTTACTTTGGTAACGCCCGTGGCAAAGCCGGTCAGTTTCGCGCCGACAACATGGACATCGGTGTTGGTGCCCGCATAGCGCAGCCCAATCGAGCCGCTGGCCAGCGCCGACGCCGGAGCACTAACGCTGCCTAACAGCACCCACGTATTGCTGCACCCCGACAGCAGGATGGTCCCGCCTGCCGACCAGAACAGCGCCCCTGAAATCGGCCCGATGCTAAAATCATTACCGCCCGTGATCGACGCCAACCGCTTGGTGTTGGCCGCCGTCGCCGTAGCGTTAACCGGGCCAACCCGTGAGCCGGGCAGCGGATTGGTGATCGCAGCAATCGGCGTATCCGATGATCCCCCGTTGAAGGCATAGTCGATGCCGTTGGGCAGGAAGATGCCCCCACCATTAACCACCAGGGCCGAGCCGCGCGCGGTACCACCCTGTGCCAGATAGCGTAGCTTCCCGGCGCTCCAGGTAACCCGCGCACCCGTCGCAATGGTAAGCGCCGATTGGGTTTCTGGATTGATGGCATCCACATTGCCGCCGAAGGTTATGGCCGTACCACCGAGGCGATTATTGACGTTCACCAGCGACTTGCCCGCCGGAACGGTCGCGCCGGGGTACAGAGTTGCCTCAATCCCGCCCACGTCCACGTTAAGCTGCGCCGCTGGGCCGGTGTTTTCTTGGTCGTCGCCGAAAGTAATGCCATTGCAATAGCCGCCGCGCCCGATGGATGGCGCGCGAATTTTCTTGATTTCCAGGCGGCGCGGGCCGTTCACATCGGTTTCATGGATCAGCACATCGTGGGTGGCATATAGCCGTTCGCCCGGCCCTTGCTCCACGATCAACTCTTTGATCTTACCCGTCGCCCCGTTAGCCCAAAAGCCGCAGGCACGTTGCGATTGCGCTAAAGAGCGCGACCCTTGCACCTGCCGCGACGGCTGGAGCTTGCCGTAGGCGCGGACCCGAAACTCCTCGATTTTCCAGTCGAAGCCGCAAAAGTAAGCCCCGTGCGTGTCGGACGCCAAGACATCGACAAAGCCAATCTCGATCCCGACCGGCAGATCGCCGGTGCCGTCACCCGCAAAGGCTGCGTCGGTGTTATTGACGTTGGTCGCGTCGTCGATAATCAGCCCGTCGATCTTTAGGTCGCGCGTGCCGAAATAGAGATGCGCGCCCCGGCCCTTAACGCCGATGGTGCTTTTGGCCGGATCGGAACGCAGCCGCACGATCCCCTTGTGTCGCACCCCATCGACATTATTCACGCCATAGCGGTCGTAAAATTCGGCATCGCCCTCGAACACAAGACCGGAGAGTTTTGGGTCGCCGATGGCGGGTTCCGCTGAGGATTGCAAATGCCAAATGCCGCCGATGCTGGCCCCCCACATCCGCACCCGCGCATTAGCGTAGGCCAAGCTCGACCAGTTGAAGCTGGAGGCATAATACCCCGGCGGCATAAGACCGATCACGCCCGGCAGGGTGCAAGCCGCCATCCAGGCCGCGACGCGCGGGGAATAAAGCCCTTCCCAATTGGTCACGCCATCGGGGAAAATGCCCTGGCGGCGGCAATCGCCAGGGGGATAGACGGGGTTAAGAACGCCGGTTTCACCGGGCAGCGGCGGGATAATCACCGCGCTCATCAGGTTGACATCGAACAGGCAGCGCACGGTTTCCCCGTCCGGGGCGAGATCGAACCCTTTACCGTCCGCCACATTCATAATCAGCACACCGGGCGACGGCACGCGCGCCCCGGCATCACCAAACATGAAATCATCGGGCGTCGGTACCACACCGGGCGCGGTGAGCATACGGTTTTGGAAATCGATCAACTTCATCAGGCAGCCCCATTTCGGTAGGCATCGGTCGGCGCGGCACCGGCCAAGGTCGCGGTCCAGGCGTCGGTCGGTAGCGCCCCGCTGAGGGTTGCGGTCGCGGCGATATGGGTGGGTTCGGGCGGCGGGTCGCGCAGGACGATTAGCGCCACGCCGCTATCGCGAAAGGCGGGGGCCACGCCGTCGAAACGGCTGGTTCCATCAAAGCGCAACGCGCCGTCATAACCGGCGGCGAGACTGTGACGGTCGGCAAAGGTAAGCATCGCTTCAGTGGCCAGCGTCTCGGGGTACGGCCCTGCCTCGTAGCGAAAGACGGGCGCGCCTTCGAGAACCGCCACCCCGTCAAACGTCGCAGAACCATCGAACGCCCACGCGCCGTCGTACCGCAGCACAGCGCCGCCCACGGCGCGCGCCGTGCCGTCATAGCGCAGGCCCTGCCACCACACATCCGCCAGCGCGAAGCCCATGTCGGCGGCGGCATGGTCGGACACCATGATCTGTTCGACCGGCGCATCGACGCGGAACGAGATATCCGTGAGGTGGCAGACCGCGCGCTTGTAGCTTTCGATGACGGCGCGCAGATCGGCCAGTGACAGCCGAGCGCGGTCATAATCCGCCACGTCGAGTGACACCCGGAAGGTGGCCCAGGAGCGGCTGAAGGCAATTTGCCGGGCGTCGTAATGGGTCGTGCCGTCGAAACGCTGGACGCCATCGAAGCGCGCGGCGGGGCCGGGCTCGACCTCCCGCACCCGTTCATGCACGCGCGCACTCGGAAACCCTGCCCGCGCCAGCGCCTCTTCCAGCCCGCCCGGCGTGCCCTTGGTCCGGTGCAGCAGAATGGCGTGCTGGATCAGGTCGCGCCGTTGGGCGTCCGTGCTGGCAAGGTTCCAGCCATCCGGCCCCATCAAGGAGAACTGCCGGGCGAGGTGGATTAGGGCGGGCGCGACCGGCGTGCCGTCGCCCTCATGCACGCGATAGAGCAGCGCCGGGCGCAGGTCGATGCCGTTGATCTGGTCGCGATAGACGGCTTCATAGGCATAATGCCGGGCATCCCGCACAGCAGGCTGAACCAGCGAGGGGCCAGGGCGTTGACCGGGCAAATCAGTCATCGGCCCGCCCTTCTAGCGTCAGGGTGATCGCGGTGCAGTCCGCCCATTCATCGGCGGCCAGGGTCGCGGCGGCGGGAGCGTCCAACACCAGATCGTGGACACCCGGCACCATCAGGGCCGTGCGGATTTGATTGGGCACCACGTCGCGCCCCAGGGCGGCGCGCAGCTTGGCCGCATGGGCCGTCGCAGCGGCTTCGGCGGCGGCCAAGGTGGTTTCGGCATCGGCTTCCTGGGTCAGCGTGAGGCGGGCCGCGATGGCATAACCAACCCGGCGCGGCGGCAGCACGCGGACCAGATCGCCCATCGGGCGCACGCGCCGGTCGGAGAGGTGATCGGCGACGGCGGCCAGCAGCTCTGGCGACGGCAAGCCGTCGCGGGTCAGGATCGTAATATCCACGTCGCCGGGCCGGGGCGAATGAACGCCCACGGCGATGATCGCCGATGAAACCTCCCGCGCGCGGGCCTCATAGGCGCCCCGGCTTCCGGCGACCGTGGTGCTTTCCGCCGCTTCCATAATCCGGGCGCGAAGCGCGCCGTCGCCTTCGACCGGTGCGCCGCCCGCCGAGGCGGTAACATTGGCGACGGATACCCCCGCCAGCGGGATCAGCAGAGCATTGATCTGCCCCGGCGCGAACCCGTTGCTGGCCTCCCCCGGTTCGGCGGCGGTTGCCGTCACCTGCCCCTGGGTCTGGCCGGGGGCGAGCAGCAGTTCGGCATCGGTCAGGAAGATCGCATCGCCGCCCGCCACCCGCGTGCCCGCCGGGATCGACAGCGCCGAAGGGCGCGGCGCGGCCAAGTTAAAGCGCAAGGTGGTTTGCGCCGAGGCGGACGGCAGACGCTCCACAGCCTGGAAGCGTCCGAGATAATCCAGCATCGGATAGCTCGCAAAATCCACCAGCCCTTGCAGCATGGCGGCCTGGACGCGGGCGGCGTGCAGGCTGATCTCATAGACCAAGCTATTGAGGGTCAGCCGCTCCGGCTGGGCCGGGCGCAGGGTGCGGCCCGTTTCCGTCTCGAAGGTGGCGATAGCGTCGTTCAGCCGGGCGGTCGGATCGGTCGGGATGAACTGCGGCGCGGGCAGGCCGGTTTCGGCGAGGGGTTTCACCATCACGCGCCTCGCCCCGACGCGCTTTGCGCGTCAAACGTACCGACCACTGGCAGGCGGATCGTGCGCAGCTCGGCGCTTCCCGCCAGGGCGTAGGTGATTTCGATCTCGGCCCAGGTGACGAGGTCATCGACCGCCGTCAGGGTCACAACCCCGAGGACGATCTGCCCGTCCATCCAGCGGTTAAGCGCGTCGGTGATGCGGCGGATCGCCTCCCCCCGGACCAGATTGACCGGCTTGTCGATCAGCCCGATCAGGTCCAGCGCGAAGTCCGGGCGCAGCGGATCGCATCCTGGCGGGGAGCGCAGGATGATACTGATCTGCTGTTCGATATCGTCCACCCCGGCGAGGGTTTCGCCGAGGTCGCCGAGTGCGCAGGACCATTGTTGCAGGGGAAGGCTCATGGCGCGAGTGTCGCGCGCGCGGGACCCTATTGGCACGGGTCAGGGTTGACCCTTATTTTGCGTCAACGATCCGTATCCAGCCGGTCCCCGTGGTGGCGTGTCCGCAGGCGGCGGCATGGCCTTGGCGGCAGACCGGATGGCCGTTGATGCGGAGCCAGTCGGTCCCCTCGGCCATCACGGTAGGCAAATGCGGTGGATGGGCGACCACCCCATCGCCAACCACCGTCATCAACACGCCTTCGAGCTTCACGAAATCCTGCTGGCCACCAACGATGGTGCCGCCTGCCGCATCAATTCCAACGCGCGAAACTCCCTTTCCTGCCATGACTTTAACCCTTGATAAATTCAATGTCGGGACTGTAGAAGCGCATCCCTTCCGGCCCCATCATGATCTTGTTGGGGCCGACTTCGAGCGTAAGGCGCGGGCCATTCCGCTCAACCAGCAGTTTAACGCCCGCCGCCAGTTCGTAGAGGATTTGCCCAAGGTCTTCGAGCGGCGGGGGGTTGGCGTCGGAATAACCCGCACCCAAGATTACGCCCGCCTCGCCGCGCTCGTCGGTGAGGCATTCAACCGGCGTTCCCAAGGGGTAGGTGTGTTGGGCGCGGTCTTCGGTCGAAAACGGGCTGGTAATCCGCAACCAATAACTTTTATCGCCATCATGGTCCTCGAACTGAACCCGCACCGCGCCGGGGCGGCGTTCAACGACTTTACCGCGCCGAAGCCGGGCGGCATCGGGCAGGCGGGAGAGCGGTGGGGTCATCATGGCGTTTTGATCTCCACTTCAGTCGTGTACCCATCGCCCTTAGAAAACGAATGCCGGGCCTTTTCGACCAGATAGACCCCGGCCATCTGGCCAAAATCACCGGCCAAGGCCAGTTTAACGCCCGCCGCAATTCGGGGATCGCCGGGCAGTTTCAGGCTTCCCCCGCGCTCCCCAGCATTGAGGCGGTTTAACGCCGCGTCGGCCCGCTGGCGGGCTTGCAACTCGTTCTCGACCCGCTCGGTAATCTTATGGGTATCGCCGGAGGTAACGCCGGGCGCTTTGACCGTAACGTTGATCGTTTTGCCGGTCGCGGGGTCCGAATAGGCCACTTCGGCAGCGGAATAGGTTTGCAGGGTTTTGTCCCGCAGTCGCCCGTCGATAATATCTTTGCGACCAATCCCCAGCACCGCGCCGCTTTCCTTCAGGGCCGCACGGCTGGTGAACAGCAGCTTCTCGTCCTTGCAGGCCAAACACAGGCCATGCTCGTCGGCCAAGCGCTTCAGAAAGCCCAAGTCGCTTTCGCGGGTTTGGGTGATCCGGTTGAAGCTAATATCGGGGATATCGCCTTCAACCGTCAGCCGGTGTTTATCGGCGTAGAGCGTGGCGAGCTGCGCCAGCGTGATCTGCTCGTGGCCTTCGGTGCGCTCCGTCCGCATCGGCCCGGTAATCCCTGCCGAAAGGGCTTTTATTTGCATCACCGCCCCGCCGTCCCGCCCGAAACTCTGCTCGATCTCCTCGATCTCGAACGATCCGGCGGGCTGTTGCGGGCCGTCTTCCAACCCGAAATTCAGCGCGATCCTATCGCCCTTGCCGGGATACCAGGGGCCGCGCCACAGCCCATCGGCGTCATTGACCGTGATCGTCAGCTCGTCGGACTTGCCGTGCAGCTCGTCCGAATACTCGATTTTTTCACTGAACGGCGCGATAGCCGCCGTGATGCTGCGGCCTTGGTAGAGGATATCCCAGACCGCCCTTCGGAGTTTGGTTCCGTCCATTTTAGCGTTTCCTTTTGTTTAGCCCTCGCCGGGCGGGCGCATCCGCGCCCTTGGCCGCCGCCTCAATGGCGGCTTCTAAACCTAGGCGCGACAGATCGCGCCCAGGTTTAGCGTTTCCAGGGGGGCAGGGTTTCGGGCGGCGGCGTGTCGTCGGGCAACACCGGGATACGGACGGTGACGCCCGATGGCAGCATCGGCGTGATGGCGAGTTCGGGGTTGGCGGCAATAATCAAATCTTGCTTGGCCACGTCGCCGTAAACCCGATAGGCGATCAAATCCCAGCGGTCGCCCTCGCGCGTGAGGTAGGGGAGGTATTCGGTCATCGCATGATTTTCCCAAAGGAGACGCCATCGGGGTTAAGGATGGTCTCGGTTCGCACCGTTGGCGATGCTACGCGCGGGGCCGAGGCCGGGGGCCGACCCACGGCAGGGCGGCTGACCCGGCCGACCTCCGGGCGCGGTGGGCTCTCGACCAGGGCGAGGGTCAGCACGAGGCTGGTCGGCACGCCCTCCCGGTCCGTCCGCTCCAGTTTGGTTTTGATCGTCTTAATCGCCCAGTCGCCGTCCGGCTGGCCATTGCCTCGGATCAGCGGCCAAGCCTTGCGGGACGCCCGCATGTCCTCAAGCTGTTTGGCCACGGCAGGCGGGTCGCAGTAAAATTCGTTCAGCGCAATATCGAGATCGACCTTGCGCAGCTCGTCCCCCACCCATTCCAGCACGGGCTTGCCTTCGGCAACCTTGTGCTCCACCAGGGCGGTTTCTGCCGTCTCGCTCCAGCTTGTGGGCGCGACGTACAGTTCCAGCTTCAACGACCCGAGGGTGGCAAACAGGTTCGGCATTACATAGCCACCCGGCGCTGGCGCTCAAAATGATCGGTAATCATCCGCACGATATCGGCGCTTTGGTCCTGCACGGCTTTGGCCACCTGGGCCGCGACTTCCGGGCTTGCGCCATTGGCATTGACGGTAATGGAAATCGGGGCCGTCACCTGCGCCGCACCCATGCCGGGGCCGGGGCGGATACCCTCACGGCTGACGATTTCGGTGAGGGCTGGGGTTTTGGGCAGGGATAGGTCCGGCGTTTTGCCGCCGCCGAAGAGGCTGCGCCCCCACCCCAGCAACCGCCCGCCCAAGCCGGGAGCGGATGGGTCCGCCGCCGCGTCGGGCTTTCCGGCGGGGGTGCCTCCAAGCCAGCCTTGCAGTTTTTCACCCAAAAAACCGCCGAGCTTCTCACCGCCGAACGATCCGGCAATCCCGCCAATCGCCCCGCCAATCAACGTGCCGATCACCGGCACGATGGAGCCGATGGCAGCGCCCGCCATAGCCCCCGCCATGCCGCCGCCGATATTGCCGCCCGACGCGCCCATTTGCGCGACATCGCCAGTCTTCGCCGCCTGGCCAAAGTCCCATGCCTTTAGCGCCCAATCGGCGGGTTTAACGAACTTCCCAAGCAAAGCCGCCGCCCCGCCGAACTTGCCCATAACGCCGCCGCCGCCCAGCATTTGCAGCATCCCCATCGTCTCCTGAGACGCCCCGCCGATATTAGCGAGTGCCCCTTCAGCCGCAGACGCGCCCGTGCTGAACAACGCGGTTCCAGCGAGGCCCGCCAGTGCCAAGCCGCCGCCGTAACGGCCCGCCCGGCTCAAGCCGCCTGCCGCGCGCCGCATCAGGCTGGGCTTTTTCGGGTCCATCTCTAACGCGCCGGGCGCATTGCCATTGGCCGGGGCAGGTGCTTTTTTGGGATCGAACTGGTTGGCGGGGTTGGTGTTCGCGGGGTTTGGCGCGCCTTTGCCGCCAAACTCGTTCCAATTGACCACGCGGACGGGCGTGACATTGAGCCCCGCTCCGAGCGGCCCTGCCTCGGATTTCCCAGGCGGGGCGAGCTTATCCCCCAATCCCTTCCAACCGAGGCGATTGGCGAGCCAACCGGCCCGCTGCATCTGCCGCCCGCCGAAGGATAGCGCACCGCCCCCTACCAGCGAAATCGCCCCCGCCGAGAGTTTCATGGCAGCATAACCCGATACGCCATACCCTATATATTTGATCCATTCTTTATGGGATCGCACAAATTCAGCCGCATCTTGGGCCATTTGCGCCACTGAGTCCGCGCCGCCCTTCAGTTCAACCTCAAAAACGGCCCCAATTTCCTTTACTAAAGTGCCAACATTTCCAAGCGCAGACTCCCATTTGCTTCCGAGCGTCCCAATGATTTTATCAAGACGCTGCTGCAACGTTGCTTGTTGCGAGAGCTTGTCAACGATCTTATTCCAGCCCTCAACCCCGCCTTCAGCAATTGCCGAAGCGGCGCGCGCGCCATCACCGAACATCTTGTCGAAAATGACAACCCGGTCCGCATCGTTCAGTTTTTTGAACTTCTCCATTTGGAAGGCTAAATTTTTGGGGTCAATTTGCCCCTTCTCGTTGACGAAATTGACGTCAAGCAGGCCGTTCTTTCGCAGCAGCCCGGAAAGCTCGCTGTCACTCTTTACCTTATCTTTGAACTGGGCTGCCCCCTTCAGCATGGCATTCAGGCTGGTTCCGGCCTCACCGCCCGAAAGCTGCCCTTGTTTCATGAGCCCCAGCAAGACCGTCGCGTCTTGCATGCCGGAAATACCCTTAATGTTAAGGGTCTTAAGCATCGCCCCAGCATTGGTCAGCGCTTGTGTATATTCACCGGCTGAAATACCGAGACCAAAGTTAGCCCGTTGAAACAGGTCCGCGCCTTTTGTGAACTCGGCCCCAGAGAGGCTGAAGGCCTGGCTCATTGCCACCCCTGTTTTAGCCGCCTCCTCGTTGGACATCTTAAACAGAACGCGCAAGGCCGTTGAGGCTTCCAGCGCCCCATCTCGGATGATTTCAGGGGCCGTGCCCAGTTGCATCAGCCAGCGCGCGGTTTGGTCGGTATCCGTTTTGCTGCCGGGCATAACATTCGAGAGCGCTTCCGATTTTTTATCGATTGCCTCGAAAACACCGTTGATTTTGCCGCCCGCTTCCATGAAGGCGAGCTGCATTTCCGTCGCGCTCTGTTCGGCGTCCATAAACCCTTTCACGAAGGGGGTGAGCACCCCCGCCGCAAGGCCGCCTTTCGCCAAAGCGCCGCCCCCAAAGCCCATGAGCGCGCCGCCCGCCGCCTGCAAGCGCCCGCCCGCCCGTTCGACGGCATTCATTTGCGCTTCGAGGCTGGACAGCGCCTGCTTTGCGCCGGAAGCGTCGCCGCCAATAACGAGGCGGGCGGTAAGGTCGCGGCTCATGGGCTATTCGCTTCCCGGATTTGGTCGGCCAGCTTTTCGGCCAAGCGCAATTGGTGGCCGAGCTTGGTCAAGGGTTGCGCCATCAGGTCGAGATAGCTGGTGTGCAGGAACCGGGCGAGGCTCATGACGGCCAGCGGACTTACAAAGGGCTGGCGGATGGCTCCTGTTCCGCCGCGCCGGGCGCGTCGAGCGCCGGGAACCCAGCATTGGCCCAGGCCGCGAGGCGGTAACTGTCGAGGGCCGACAGGCCGTGGCGTAATTCTTCATACGCCACCCGTTCACCATTGAGCTTGCCGACCTGCGAGAACAGCGCCATCGCCAGCGAAACCATATTGCTGGCACGCACCCCCGCAATCTCATAGGCCTTCTCCATATCGTGCCCCATCGGCTCGCGCGGCAGGGTCGCGCGCTTGCCGGAGGGCAGAACCACTTCGGCGTAAGGTTTTTTCTCAGCCGGAGCTTCGGTGGTTTCAAGAGTATCCGTCATCATTAACCCCCAATATTCGCGCGGTATTTGGTCAGAACGTCTTCGCCCGCAACCTCATAGGTGTTGGTCATGGCGTTGAACTTGGCGATGATTTCGCCGTTGATCTTCTGCTCGAAGTCAAAGACGGTGATTTTCGTCGGCCAATCGACGTTATCTTGCTGCTTGAAGTTCCCCAGGGGCACCTCATTGAACAGCGCGTTCATGGTCACGACCATCGGGTGCTCGTCCTCAAGCCCGGTCGCGCCATAGACTTCTAGGCTCGCCATTGCGAGCAGTTTGATGAACTTCTTGGGTTTCGCCATTTTCTTCATGGCTTCGGGGTAGAAGCTGTTGAAGGTGATATCCCCCTCCAACGCCGCCACACCGACCGGCAGTTTGATCTTGCCGACCATGCCCAAGGCTTCATGGTCCTTCATTTCCCATTTGAGCGTTGGGAATTTGATTTCTTTCACCGCGCCGAGGGTGGATTTATCGGCAAGGTACAGATTACAGTTGGTCATAAGGTTAGTGTTGATCGCGGCCATAGCCTGGGCTCCTCCGAATTAGATGGCCGCGAAGGCCGCTTGCAGCGCTTGGCGGTCGTAGCGGTATTTGCGGGTCAGGCGCTGGAAAGGTGGCGGCGGCGCAAGATCGTCCCGCGTGGTAAACCAGCCCTGGGCCAGCGCTTCGGCGGGATTGTCCGCCGGATCAAACCGGCAGGAGCCGGAGATCAGCGCGCCTTTTTGGATCAACCCGGCATAAAAATCATTGATGTTGCCGACGATGATTTCGACGAGCGCCGGGGTGAGGGGGCGGTCGATATACTGAAGCAGCGTGAGGGCGATGCGCCGGTCTACGATGTCGTAGAAGCGGCGGATGCAATCGAAATGCACCGGATCGGTAAGGTCTGGGAACGCAGATGTGGACGGCCCCCACGTGTGGATGGAACTGCCCCAGTTGGAGCGGACCGTGGAAATGCCCGCCGCGTTAAGGAGGTTGGCGTCGTCGGTTTCCGAGCCGAAGGTGATCGGGCGTTCAAGCCCAACCGCCGAGCGTAAGGGGCGGTTGGAGCCGGTGTTCCAAAAGCCTTCGTCCATAATGGTGCGGCCAAAGACGCAGGCATAGCCGAGCGACAGCGGCACCAAGCGCGGCGTGCTGTCCGCGCGTGGGCTCTTGTAGTAAGGCATGAAGATCTTGACGCGGTCGCTCGACACTTGGAAATTCGCGGGGCCGGAGGGGCCGCGCGAAGCAAGCGCGTCTTGCACCGTTAGCCCGGCGGGCATTTGGCAGTGGGCGATACCGAGAATGGTGTTAGCCTGGGCTTCCAGCGCCACGCGAACGCTCGGCAGGCTTTCATAGGTCGGGGCGACGAGATCGGTGGGGTAAAAGCCCAACTCTTGAAAAGCCAGCCGCCAAAGCTGAATACCGGTGCGGAAACCGGCCACGGATACCGCGCCGACGATATCCGCCGCCGTTACCAAGCTGGGGTCGCCCCGCCGCCCCGAAATCGAGAGGGTCGCCCCCGGCGCAAAGCTGGCGGTGGGCAGGCGCTTCAGAAGCCCGGTTACTTTATCCAGGCTGTAATCACTGCCTTCGGCGTAGGTCACGCTGGCATCGGCATTGGTGACGGTGGCCGTGATCCAATCCTTGACCGAAAGCTGCGCCCGGCCCATCGCATCGAGCGTGACCGGCGTTGCCGGGACCACGGCAAAATGCACGTCCGGATCAAACACGTTGATGGCGAGCATCAACGGGCCTTCTTCCAAGGCGTTGATCGTCACCCCCATCGGGATCGTGTAACCGTCGATATCCGGCCCGAATAGGCTACGGCCCAGCTCGTCGGAATTAATGATCTTGATCGCGTTGATCGACCGATTTTCGGGGGGGCAATGATGGATCGGCGCGGTGCCGATGATGCCGAGCACCGCTTCCGGCACCTCGCGCATCCCGATTTGCTGAACGGTGTACTTGCTTTCAGTGCCGCGAAAAAACGCCATTTAAGCCTCCTTCACGGCACGCTTGGTCGGGGTCGCCTTGGTTTCGGCGGGGACCCCCGACGCGCTTGGCGCCGCCTATGGCGTGCCAGCCGAAGCCGTGCCACAATAAGCCAAATTTTCTCCCCGCAGATTTTATCCACCCCCAAAGGCTTTTTCTTGGCGTTCCTTAGCCAATCTCTTTCGCGTTCCTTAGCGCATCTCCCTTTGCATTGATTCCCGTTCTTCAAAACCTACCCTGCTGTTTATAGCAGCCTGCTCAGCAAATAAAATGG